>JBCDAK010000170.1:0-10969 GCA_039185545.1 Actinomycetota bacterium | reverse complement strand
TCGACGACGACTCGACGGAGCCCTCCTGCACCCGATCGTCGAGCGCGAACGCGAGGTCCATCGCCGCCGGACTCCCGAGAGGCAGAAGGTCGCGAGTGACCAGCGGCCGATCGGTGAGCGACGGCAGTGGCTGGTCGACGGTGTACCCCCATGCGAACGCGCCGAACTCCGCGCCCGGAAGCTGCAGGACTCGATACCCCTCGGCCCGTCCGTCGAGGTCGGCGGCGGCCTCGATCCACGCGTCCGGTGGATCCTGGTCCCGCTCGAGCGCCGGGTCGACGAATCCCCCCTGCCAGAGCGCCGGCAGGTTGAGGACGGCCAGCGCCGAGATCCCGACCGACACGACGAGGCGCGCCATCGCCGGCCGCGGCCGGTGGAGTCGGCCGGCGCCTGCGGCGAGCGCTCCGGCGGCGAGGGCCAGGCCCAGCACCAGAACGGGGACGGCTCGCGTCGAACTGCGCAGCGCCAGGGCGAGCCCGCTCTCGGTGTCGGGGACCAGTGCGTCGACGAGCGGCGACGGATCGTCGAGCGGGTGAGCACCGACGGCGATCACCGCGCCGACACCGACGAGCAGCGCCGTGAACCGCCGATGGGGCCACCGAGCGACCACGATCGCGGCAACGCAGACCGAGACGAGAACGAAGCCGACGAGGACCGTCCGTCCCGAGGCGAGGTGGTCGATCGACGCCGTGGTGGTCGCCGCGAACGCGTCCCGCACGTAGAAGAGCCAGTACCCGAGACCACGCACGACCTCGGTCGACGTCGAGGTGAAGGACACCGATCCGAGCGACTCGGAGTACGCGAGCACGTCGGCGCCGTACCGGCCCTGCACGACGAGCATCGCCACCCACCACAGCGACACCCCGACACACAGCACCGTGGTCCTGACCGCGAACCAGAGAGCCCACCGCCACGTGGTCAGCCGGCTCCACGCGGCGTGGACGAGCCACAGCGCCGGAGCCGTGACGATCATCAGCAGCGCGGTCGCGTTGACCGCTCCGACGGTGAGGACGACCAGGGCGATCGCCGCGGGAAAGCGCCATCGTTGGTCGGGTCGTCTCGTACCGAGCACGGCGAACCCCACGATCCAGCCGAGTCCGGCGAACGGGAGGAGCAACACCGAGGTGCGCGACACGTACGGCAGCACGTAGGGCGAGAGCTGGTACACGATCGCGGCGACGAGAGCGGCCATCACCGGGAGACCGAGGATGCGGGCGAGCCATCGGACGCCGAGGCCGGCTGACACGAGGAGCGTCCCGACCCACAGCCGATGGGCGATCCAGTCGGGTACGGCGAGCGTCTCGAAGAACCAGAACCACGGGCCGGTCGGCCAGAGGTAGGCGACGTGCTGGTGGGGCACCCACCCCGAGTACCAGCGCGGATCGAACGAACCCGCGGCGTCGGCGAGGAACCGCCCCGGGTCGAGGTACACGAACAGCTTCGAGTCGCTCGGCATGCGACCCGGCGACGCGGTGAGCGCCGGGAGATAGGCGAGCGTGGCGAGGATCACCACCGACACCGCGGTCGACCGTCGGCGGAGCAAGGTGACGATCTGGACGGAGAACGGACCGGGTGCCTCGACCGAGTCGTCGGACGTCCCGGTCGAACTCATCGCGCCCGAGGGAGGACTCTCGAGGTCCGCTTGAGCAGCGACAGCACGCCCTGGCGCGCCGTGCGGCGATGGTGCGATCGGCCGGCGTCGTCGGTCTCGTCGCGGTGTTCGACGAACCAGTCGTAGCTCTGGGCGAACATGTCGGCGGTCGCCCAGGTCGGGGTCCAGTCGAGTCGGTCGGCGAGGTGGTCGAGGTCGAACCAGAGCGACTCGGCGTACATCATCCAGTGGTACGGAGCGAACGGTGCCGCCCCGAGGCCCGCGGCGATCCGCATCCCGACCGACGCCGGGCCGGCCGGCACACGGCGGACCTCGGCCCCCGTCCCGGCGTGCTGGCACAGGTCGGCGAGGGTGTCGTGCATCGTGCCGAAACGATCGGTGCCCACGTTGAAGACGTCGGGGCCCTCGCGGCCACCCGCTCGGATGCAGACGTCGGCCAGGTCGTCGGCGTGCACGAATTGGTAGCGGTTGGTGCCGTCTCCCAGGACGATCGGGTCGCAGCCGTCGGCGATCCAGTCGAACAGGATCCCGAAGATCCCGAGGCGCCCGTGGCCGAGAATGGTGCGCGGGCGCACGATCGAAACGTCGAGCCCGTGCCGGGCCGCGTCGAGGCACGCCCACTCGGCGGCGAGCGTGGCGTGGCCGTACGCCTCCATCGGAGCCGGCACGGTCTCGGGCAGTACCGGGTTGGTGTCGGGCTTCCCGAACACGGCGCTCGACGACGTGTGAACCACCTTGGCGACGTCGGCGTCGGCGGCGGCCTCGAGGAGAAGGCGGGTGCCGTCGACGTTGACCGTTCGGAGCAGGTGCGGGTCGCGAGCGAGCGGGACCTGGGCCACGTTGTGGAGGACGACGTCGACACCGTCGACTGCCGAGCGAACGACCTCGCGGTCGCGGATGTCGCCGAGCACGAACTCGGCCGACGCGGGGCGGTCGTCGGCGTCGTTCACATCGAGGACGCGGACGTCGTGCCCGGTGTCGACGAGCAGCTCGACGAGGCGGAGTCCGAAGTACCCGCTGCCACCGGTGACGAGAGTGCGGGTCACAGTTCGATCCCGTTCTCGCGACACCAGCGGACGCTGCGTCGCATTCCCTCGTGCAGCGCGATCTCGGGCGCGTAGCCGAGATCTCGTCGCGCCGCCGAGATGTCGACGGCGATCGTCTTGTTCATCTCCCCGAGCACGTGGAACTGCTGGTGGTAGCGGCCGCGATCCTGGAGCACGCCGTCGATGCGTTCAGCGACGGATCCGGCGAGGGACGGCAGTCGCATCCGGTTCGGTGTGACGTCGTGTCCCTCCGCGCGCAGCGCGTCGCCGACCGTGTCGACGATCTCGCGGATCGTGTACGGGCGCTCATCGGCGATCCACCAGGCGCGTCCCGGTTCGGTCGGTACGAGCTCGGCGCGCACGATCCCCTGAACGAGGTTGTCGATGTACGACATCGATCGCCGCTGCCCGCCGTCGCCGAGCACCGGAAATCGGCCGGTCCGTACCATCGTGAAGAACGTCGTCTGTCGCTCCGGCTGGTGCGGCCCGTAGAACCACGGCGGCCGCACGATGACCGCGTCGAGTCCCTGCTCGACAGCGTCGAAGACCGCGAGCTCGGCGTGCATCTTCGACCAGCCATAGCCGAAGTACGGGTGGTACGGCTCGTCGTTGCGGAACGTGTCGGTGCGGGCCGCGTTCGTGCCGAACGGACTGTTCGACGACACGTGGACCAGTCGGCGAACTCCGTGTGTCCGAGCAGCTTCGGCGACGTGGTGGGTCCCGAGATGGTTCACGGCATCGAACTCGTCGGTTCCGGCGGCGGGATGGATGACGCCGGCGGCGTGGATCACGTCGACCACTGCGTCGGAGGAGATCCCCTCGAACAGTGCAGCGACGGACGCGGCGTCGGACACGTCTCCGTGGACGACCCACGCCGGGACGTCGACCCGCAGCGCGTCGCCGGGCCGGACGAACGCTCGGATCTCGCCGTCGCGCTCGTGTGCGCCGCCCGGGCCGAGCGCGGCGAGCAGCCCCGTGCCGAGCCAGCCGGCGGCGCCGGTGACGACGGTGACGTCGGGAGGGGCTCGGAACGATGTCATGAGTTCCGGTCGCACCAGCGTCGGGCATTGCGGATGGAGACGGCCATCACCGACGCCTGGGGATTCACGCCCGGTGCTTCCGGGAGCAACGCGGCATCGTTCACGTACAGGTTGTCGGAGCCGTGCACGAGCCCGTGGCTGTCGGTCGCGCAGCGCCGTTCGTCGTCGCCCATCGGCGCGGTCGAGCACAGATGCACGGTCATCACGCTGGCCGACATGGCGCTGAACGCCGTGTTCATGTGGGCGAGGTCCCGTCGGTCGCGGACGATCGGAGCGCCGCGGAACGACGGGTAGACCTCGTCGGCGCCCGCTTCGAGCATCGTCAGCGCGAGGCGCCCGAGACCCTGGCCCAGGAGCGACCGATCGCGCCCGGTCAACCGGTACGTCACGAGGGGATCGCGTACGCCCGGGATCGCCCGCACGCGACCGCGGCCTTCACTCGTGATCGCGGCGTAGTAGATCGCCACGTCGGGCCACCGGGTCACGGCCTCGCCCATGTCGCGCCAGTTGTCGGTCAGCGCGAGAGCGACGAGCCCGGGATGGCTCGCCGACCCGCCGAACGACAGATCGGGAGCGAACTCCTTCACCTGGAACACGGACACGTCGTCGGGCGTGTTGACGTCCCCCGGCGCCCGGTCACCGAAGCGCGCGGCGAGCTTCACGGTGGGGTGCACGGCCAGCGTGGAACCGATGCGATGGCGGAACCCGGAGCGCTGCAGGATCGCCGGCGTCTGGATCGCGCCACCACAGACGACAGCGGTCCGGCAGGACACCGTGACGTCGCCAGGACCGTCGGCGGCGAGGTCGGTGAGGCGGGCTCCGGTGATCCGGCGTCCCGAACGTTCGAGGCGGTCGAGCCGCAGGTCGCACACCAGTCGGGCGCCGGCGCGTACGGCTCGCGGCAGGTACGTGCGCGTCATGCTCTGGCGCTGTCCGTCGGCGGCACCCGCGCCCTCCGGGTAGGCCATCCAGCGAGGGATCTCCTCGTGCTGCCAGTCGAGTGCCGCCGCACCGCGGCGGAGGATGTCACTCGCCGCGGTGTGTTCGCCGGGCACCGTCTGCACCGTGAGATCGGCCTCGACCTCCTCGCAGATGTCGAGAATCGCATCGGTCGAGAAGTCGAGGATGCGGTACCGGCGACGCCACGCGTCGAGCGTCGACTCGGGCGGCCGGCGGTACAGGCCACTGTTGACCTCGGTGCCGCCGCCGGCGCATCGACCTTCGGTGTAGGCGATGGACGGGAGGCCGAGCGCCACGGTCACGCCTCCAGCTCGGTACTGGCGGTCCATCTGGTCGAGTGAGAAGGGTGTCACCGACCCTTGCTCGACCCACGGCCCTTCCTCGACGATCAGGACGTCGTGGCCGGCTTCGGCCAGAACGGCCGCCGTCGTGGCTCCGCCGGCTCCGGAACCGACGACGAGGACGTCGCAGTCGTGATGGACGCTCACGCCGGAGCTCCGTCGACGGCCGAGTCCGGCCACGTCTCCCACACGTGGGCGTATCCCAGCGAACGTACGAGGCGCGGGTACTCGGCGAGGAGCGGAAGCTCGACACCCGTGGCGAGACGACGCGCCCGGTCGGCACCGGCGACGCGGGCGACCGCGTCGACACCGAACGAGATGATGCGGACACCGAACCTCGTCACCGACGGCAGTCGTTCGATGCGGCGTTCGATCAGTGCGACGGTGTCGGCTCGTCGGTCGGCGGGGAGGGACGGCAGGTCGTCGGCGAGCAGGACGTCGGCGAATCGACCGACGGCGGTCGACGCTTCGTGCCCCCGGTCCGACATGACGTCGGGATGCTAGCGATCGGTCGCCGAACGGTGTCGGACGCCCGAGACACGACTCGCCCGAGAAGCGAGACGGTCGCTGTCCGACTCCAGATGCCTCGAGTCAGTCGTGGAAGCGGTACGCCCGTCGGCGGCGTCGCAGCGTCACGGCGTCGGCGATCGCCCACGTGGTCACGAGTCGGAACGCCTCACCGACGATCCCGCGGTCGAGCTTCGACTCGCCCGCCACGCGGTCGCGAAACGTGATCGGAACCTCGACGACGCTGCATCCGGCGACGACCGCTCGGTACGTCATCTCGATCTGGAACGCGTATCCCTCGGCCCGAACCGAGTCGGTCTCGAGTCGCCGGAGGGTGTCGGTGCGATAGACGCGGTACCCGGCCGTGGCGTCGTTGATCGCGAGTCCGAGCGCGATCGCGGCGTACCGGTTCCCCCAGCGCGACAGCCAGGTCCGGCGACGTGGCCACCCGATCACGGAGCCACCGGGGACATACCGCGATCCGATCACCACGTCGATGCCCCGACCGACGAGATCGAGCATGGTCGGGAGCACGGCCGGGTCGTGCGACAGGTCGGCGTCGATCTCGACCACCGCGTCGTAGCCCTCGGCGAGGGCGATCCCGAAGCCGTGCCGGTAGGCGTGGCCGAGCCCGTGCTTGAGGTGGCGCTCGACGAGTCGGACCCGGCCGGGCTCGCGGGCGTCGACGTGCGAACGCACGATGCTCCTCGTGTCGTCGACGGACGCGTCGTCGATCACGACCACATCGGCGGCGGGCACCGCGGCGCTGACGCGGTCGAGGACCTCGCCGACGTTGTCGGCCTCGTCGTGGGTCGGGACGACGACGAGGGTGCGGATCACGGGATGGCGCCGAGGACGGCGTAGAGAGCCGTGAGCGTGACGAGGCCCGCCCCACACAGCAGGATCGCGGCGTCCCAGCCGACCCGGTCGATCGACGCACGGTCGTCCTCGGACGTGGAGCGTTCGACGTGGTCACCCCCGCTGCGCGTCGTGCGGACGGTGCGCACCCGTTCGGGCCACCACGCCGCGACGGCGATGAACAGCGGGAACGCCGTGAAGACGAAGCGAGGCCGGGCGGTCACGGTCTCGGGCACGAGCATCAGCGCGACGATGACGGCCGAGTACGCCACCCAGGGGAGCGGCAGTCGAACCTTCCACGCACACCAGCCCATGAACCCGAGCACGATCAGGCTGACGACCGTGAGCCCGGGCGCAGGTGACTGGAACGGATCGGAGAAGAACTCGCGGACCGACTCGACGGCGGTCCACCCGAAACTGGTCCCCTCGTCCCACGCCTCGCGCTGCACCCGGAACCAGGCGCCGCGCTCGCCGGCGACGTCGTCGACGTACAGCTGGAACGCCACGAAGCCGAGCGGGGCGATCGCGACGGCGAGGAGGGGTCGCCATTCGCGCCGTCTCCACACGACCGGGAGCGCCGCGACGAGGCACGCGAGGACCACGGCGATGCCGTTGGGTCTGGTGGCCGTCGCGATCGCTCCTGCGAATCCGGCGAGGAGCCACTGCTCGTCCATGAGGAGGAGCAGGCACGCGGCGGCGAAGACGATGAGCAACGCCTCGGAGTAGGCGAACGACAGGACGAACGATCCCGGGAAGATCGCGTAGATCGTCATCGCCCGGGCGGCGACGCCGTCGGGGAACACCTGGCGGGCGAGGATCCCGATCATCACGACGGAGATCGCTCCGAGTACGAAGTTGACGAAGAGCGCCGCGAACGTGTCGCCGCCGGGGAGCACCGTGTCGACGAGGCGGACCGCTCCCGGGTACATGGGGAAGAACGCCGCACGCGCCTCGAGGTCGTCGAACGTGACGTCGGCGGGAATCGAGTCGGGGTATCCGGTGCGGACGAGCTCGAGGTACCACCGCCCGTCCCACGAGGTGAGGACCTGGGTCAGCGTGGTGAGGGCGCTCTGCTCGGGTTCGCCGTCGGTGCGAGCGTCGACGGCGAGCTGTGACGCCCGCACCATCGCGCCGGCCATGACGCACATCCGCGACAGGACGTAGACCCCGAGTCCGACCGCCATGGCCCGCCGCCATCGGCCGGCGGGGGACTCGCGGTCGAAGAACGACCGGGGAGGTCGCTCGGTGTCGCGGGACGATCGTCGGTCGGTCGCTGATGTGGCCGAACCGCGGGTCGTGGTGGTTGGAGCGGTCTCCGGAGTTCGGGTGACCGGGGGCGGCGACGCCGGGCCCGTCGGTGTCGTCGGCGTCGGTGGGGGCGTCGGAGTCGGCGTCGGTGCGGCAGGGGATGGTGCCGCGGGGGTGGTCGGAGTGGAGGCCGGGATGGCGGGCGTCGGTGCAGCACCGGTCGTCGCCGGGGGTGCCGGCGGCGGTGGGGCGGGGGGTGCCGCCGGTGGGGGCGGCGGGACGACCTGATGGGGTGGGTCGGACCGCGGCGGGTCGGCCTCGAGCGGTGGCGGCGCTGGTGTCGACGAGGGCGGGGGAGGCGGTGGTGGTGTCGGCGCCGGCGGTGCGGGCGGCACGGACGGCGTGGCGGGACGTGACGGCGGGGGCGGAGGCACGGGCAGTGACGCCGAGACCGCAGGTGGAGCCGGCGTCGAACCGGGCGCGTGACCTGGCGCGACCTCGAGGCGCGACGCCTGCAGCGGGCGCGGCGTCGAGGCGGTCGGGTCGGTGTCGGTCATGTCGGGTCGTGCGGTCGGCGCGTCGGCGGCGAGGTCACCAGCGCGCCATCGGCAAGATGCGCTGTCGTGGACCGAACTTGGGTGCGGCGAAGCCGGCAGCACCGAGCAACCGGATCACGCGGCCCCGCTGACCCGCGAACGGTTGCAGCAGCTGGAGCATACGTTCGTCGGTCCCGCGCGGCTCGCCGACGAGCCCCCACGAGACGGTGTTCTTGATGTGGTAATCGCCCACGGGAACTGCATCGGCATCTCCGAGTGCCGGGCTGAGGACCGATCCGACCGTCCACACCCCGACGCCACGGATGAGCCGGAGTTTCTCGGCGACGACGTCGGGACCCGCCTCGGCCCACGCCCACATCTTCGACGCGTGGCGGGCGACCTCGATGAGTGTCTGCGCGCGCTTGCGTTCGATGCCCCGAGGATGGAACCACCACGACGGTGTGTGAGCGAGCACGTGGGGCGCCGGCGGAAGGCGGAGGCCCTCGACCGGCCCCGGAGCGAGGTCGCCGAGCTCGAGGCACAGCGTTCGCCACTGCCGCACCGCCTCGCGAGCGGTGATGCGCTGCTCGATGATGTTGGGAAGCAGTTCGTGGTACAGGTCGTGGCTGGCTCCGAATCTCATGGTTCGGTGTTCCCGTGCGGCGGTGGCGACCACGGGGTGACCGCACCGCTCGAGTTCGGGCGCGGCAGGGTCGTCGTGACCGGACATCGCCTCGACACGGTCGAGCAACCACGCCCGTCCGGGGCCCCACGCCGTGGCGTCGATCGGGCGGTCGGCGGTCCACGCGATCTCGATGGTTCCGGGGCCGTCGGGCGTGAACGTGGCGCGGACGAAGCGGCCGGCACCCGTGGCTCCACGACCGACGCGCGTGAGCTGTGTGGTCGGGTCTCGAGGCCCATGGCGGAATCCGGAGAGCGCGGATCCGACGTCGAAGTCCCGTGCTCGCTCGCCCGTCGGCGCGTCGTCGGGTCGCTCCCGTCGACCGGTCGGTACCGGTCCGGGCAACCACGTGACCGCCACGGCGGCGACGGTACCAGTCGGTTTCGCGCCACTCGGTCATCACCCCCGTACGCTCCGACGCGATGGCAGAGTGGGCCGGCGGGCTGCGCGACGGATGGCGTCGAGTCCCTCACCCAGGGCGGTTGTCGCCGGGTCACTCCCACCACGACGAGATCGTCGAACGGCACGGACGGTCGCTCGATGCGAACCTGCCGACGTACCGCGACCCGGTCAGCGGCTTCAGTGTCTTCACGAGCGAGTTCCTGGCGCGTCGCGGGTACTGCTGTGAGTCCGGATGCCGACACTGTCCGTGGGTCGGAGGCGACGCAGATCCCGATCCGGCCGGCGGGTAGCGTCGCCGGATGGCTCGGATCGACGACCTCGACGACCTCATCCCACTGCTCCGCGCCGACGGCGACCCGAAGCTCGCCGACCGGAAGTGCAACGAGAAGTTCGGCTGGGAACGGGCGGACGCGGAGGCGATGTTCGCCGAGGAGATGACCGCCCTCGTCGATCTGCAGAAGCGCCTGTTCGCCTCGAAGAAGGCGTCGCTCCTCATCGTGCTCCAGGCGATGGACGCCGCGGGCAAGGACTCGACGATCCGCGCCGTGATGAGCGGGCTCAACCCGGCCGGCGTCGACGTCCAACCGTTCGGGGTGCCGACCGACGAGGAGACGGCGCACGACTACCTCTGGCGGATCCACGCCCACGCCCCGGCCGACGGGTACATCGGTGTGTTCAACCGCTCGCACTACGAAGACGTGCTGGTCGTGCGAGTGAAGGGGTTCGTCGAGAAGAAGGTGTGGAAGAAGCGCTACGCCCACATCCGGGCGTTCGAACAGATGCTCGCCGACGAGGGCACCGAGATCGTGAAGATCTTCCTCCACGTCTCGAAGGAGAAGCAGAAGGAGCGGTTCGAGGAGCGGCTGAATCGGCCCGACAAGAACTGGAAGTTCCGCACGGGCGACCTCGCGGACCGCGCGCTGTGGGACGACTTCATGAAGGCGTACACCGATGCGATCGAGGAGACGTCGACCGACGACGCGCCGTGGTACGTGGTGCCGGCCGACCGGAAGTGGGCCCGCAACGTGTGCATCGCCCGCATCCTGCGCCACCACCTGGAGAAGATCGACCCCGCGTACCCCGACCCCGAAGAAGGCCTCGACCAGATCGAGGTGATCTGACGCAGCACATCCCGTGCCGGGTCGGAAACGTGCTGATGGCAGCACGTTTGGTGCCGGGTCCGATTCGTGCTGTTTCGGTGCTGTCGGTGAAGGTGTCCACTTCGTCGATCTAGGGTTCGGCGATGCCGGTCGCGATTCCCTCCACGCTCGACGAGGTCGTGTCGATCCTGTCCGACCACCCCGACGCGACCCTCCTCGCAGGGGGCACCGACGCGATGGTCGAGGTCAACGACGGACACCGTCGGCCCGAGGGGACGGTGATCGCGCTCGATCGCGTGACCGAGCTGCGCTCGTGGCGCCACGATCCGAACGCCGGCGACGCGGGGCGCGGCGTCGTCACCATCGGCTCCGCCGTGACGTACACCGAACTCATGGAGGAGCCTCTCGCCTCGCTCCTGCCGGCGCTCGCCGAGGCGTCGCGCACCGTCGGGAGCCCGCAGATCCGCAACGCCGGCACGCTCGGCGGCAACCTCGGCACCTGTTCACCGGCGGGTGACGGATTGCCGGTGCTCGCGGCGCTCGATGCCGACGTTCGCCTCGTGTCGGCGGCGGGAGAACGCACCGTGCCGGTCGCCGAGTTCATGGTCGGGGTGAAGCGGACGTCGATCGAACCGGG
>JBCDAK010000169.1:0-11043 GCA_039185545.1 Actinomycetota bacterium | reverse complement strand
CGAGCGGATCGTGAGCACCGCCATCGACCTCGCGGATCGCGGTGGTGTCGACGATCTGAGCATGCGCCGTCTCGCCGACGAACTCGGCTTCAAGGTGATGTCGCTCTACAACCACGTCGCGAACAAGGACGAGCTGCTCTAGCTGATGGTCGACCGGATCCTCGGCGCGGTCGAGTTCGTCGAGACCGGTGACGGCGATGACGACGGAGCCCCCGACGACGGAACCACCACCGACACCGACACCGACAGCGACGTGGCCGACTGGCGCGCGGCGATCACCCACCTCGCGGTCGCCGAACACCGCCTGATCCTCGCCCACCCGTGGGTCGCGTCGGTGATGAACACGGTGTTCCCCCGAACCGGGAGGTGGCGACTCGCCGAGGAGCTGCTCCGTCTCCTCACGCTCGGAGGCTTCACCGGTCATCTCCGCGACCTCGGCTACCACGCGATCACGCTGCACGTCGGCGGGTTCACGCAGCAGCAGATCGGCTATCAGTTCACGCCCGAGCGCGAAGCCGAGATGTACGCCCGGTTCCATCGCGACGTGACCGAGGACGTGTATCCGCTCATGGTCGACCACGTGCGCTATCACGAGGTGATGGACACGATCCCCGGAGAGCGTCCCGACGAGTTCCGATTCGTCCTCGACCTCATCCTCGAAGGACTGGAGCGCCGCCGTGACGACCCGTGACGCAACGACCACTGTTCCGTCGAGCCCCGGGGTCGACGGAACATCGCTCTCCGCGCGGGCGGCTCGCTCGATCCCCGACGTCGATCTCGATGCGCTCGTCGTCGCGGCCCACCGGAACTACAGCGACCGCCGACCGCGGAGCGCCGCCGCCGACGAGCGGGCCCGACGCGTGCTTCCGGGTGGCAACACACGATCGGTGCTCGACTTCCGCCCGTTCCCGTTCCGGGTGGCCACGGCATCGGGCTCGGAGATCGTCGACATCGACGGCCTGACCTACGTCGACCTCTGCGGCAACTTCACGGCGGGACTGTTGGGTCACACGCCTGGCTCCGTGCGCGACGCCGTCATCGAGTCGCTCGACGGCGGCTGGACCGTCGGCGCCACCCACGAACGCGAGATCGAGCTGGCCGAACTCGTGTGCGAGCGGTTCGACTCGATCGAGCAGGTGCGGTTCACCAACTCGGGGACCGAGGCGAACCTCATGGCGATCGGCACCGCACTCCACGTCACCGGCCGCGCCGGTGTCGGCGTCTTCGACCGCGGCTATCACGGCGGAGTGCTCGCGTTCGGGAACGAACGGTCGGGTCCGCACCACTCGCTCAATGTGCCGCACCGGTTCCACGTCGCCGTGTTCGACTCGATCGACGGTCTCGACGAGCTGTTCGCGCACGCCGATCTCGGGTGTGTTCTCGTCGAAGCGGTCCAGGGCTCGGGCGGGTGTCGCCCGGCCTCACCCGAGTTCCTCCACGAGCTCCGCCGGCGCTGCGACGAACATGGCGTCGTGTTGATCCTCGACGAGGTCATGACCTCCCGGCTCGCCCCGGGTGGCGCACAGCAGCGGTACGACGTGCGAGCCGACATGACCACGCTGGGTAAGTACCTCGGCGGGGGGATGTCGTTCGGTGCCTTCGGCGGTCGCCGTGACCTGATGGCGGCCTTCGACCCGTCGGCCGGTGGATCGTTGACGCAGGCCGGCACGTTCAACAACAACGTGGTCTCGATGGCCGCGGCGATCGCCACGTTGCGCCACGAACTCGACGACGATCGGCTCGCCGAGGTGAACGAGCGAGGTGACCGCTTGCGGTCGGAACTCGACGTCGCCGTCGCCGGATCGACGCTGCCGATGTGGGTGACCGGTCTCGGTTCGATGCTCTGCGTCCACGCCGCCGACGATCGACTCGTCGATCTCTGGTTCCACGCCGCGGTCGATCGTGGACTGTTCGTCGCCCGTCGCGGCTTCATGGCGCTGTCCATGGAGGTGGGTGACGACCACGTCGACTCGCTCGTCGACCTCACCCGCTCGTGGGCGGGTTCCCTCGGCTGAGTCCCACGTCGAGTCCCGCACCGAGCGATACCGTCCGCTCGGTGCGGGCGAGAACGGTGGCGACGACGTGCGCGGTGGTCGCTCTCGCGGTCCCCGGATGCGCGATCGAGACCGAGTCGGTCGACGCCCCGATCGACGAACGGTCGGGCGACGAACTCGAGCAAGGGTTCGACGGTGACGAGGTCGATCAGGGGTTCGACGGTGACGAGGTCGACGACGACGTCGATCAGGACGAGCCGACCGGCGAGGTCGACGACGAGTTCGATGACGACGCGGGTGACGAGTTCGACGATCCGGTGCCGGCTGACGGCGTCGCCGACTGCGATCCGGTCGACGTGGGCGAAGAGTTGGGCGAGGTCGAGACCATCTACGCCGTCGTCGACGGTGAGCTCGCCGGTCCGTGCTTCGGCCCCACGGCCGACGTACTCGTCGACGCCTGGTCGACGCTCGAGGCGGTCACGCCACCCGACGATCTCTCCCTGCTGTCACTCTGGGCCGGCTTCGAGGGCGACGGCCGGACCCTCGCGTTCGCCGGACCTCTCGACGCGAGCCACGACGAGTTCGTGATCGCGATCGACCTCGACACCGCGGCCGACGATCCCGACGAACTCAGCCTCACCGTCGTCCACGAGTACGCCCACGTCATCACGCAGACGACCGAGGAACTCGACGTGCTCGGCGACCCCGACGCGTGCGAGACGCTCTGGAACGGCTCGGGGTGCTTCTGGGACGACAGCTACGTGTTCCTGTGGGTCGAGGACTGGTGGCCCGACTCGTACCTGGCCGATCTGCCGCCCGACGGCAGCGAGGACGAGGAGGGCGGCCTCGAGCGCTGCGATGTCGACCGGACGTTCCTCGGTGCGTACTCGGCGAGCTCGCCGGAGGAGGACTTCGCCGAGACGTTCAGCGCGTTCGTGTTCGGTCTCGACGTCCCGCCCGGCGTGCAGCCGAAGATCGACTGGCTCGAACAGTTCCCCGAGCTGCTGGTGTACCGCGAGCGCCGGGCGGACGCCGACCTGCCGATCCCCGCGAACAACTTCGACATCTGCGGCTGAACCCTCCGGCGTGGCCGCCGGTGTCCGCCGTCGTCTCGGCCTCCGTGTCGGACGCGTTGGCGGCGTCGCGGACGGTCGATCGAGCAGTACGGTCTTCAGCGGGCGGCCTGTCGTCCCGAGGATCTTCACATGCGCCGTCCCCCATCCGGTCGACCATCGGTCGTCGCCTCGCTCGTCGTTGCACTCGTCGCGTCGCTCGGGGTGCTCGTCACACCGATCGCAGCGGGACCCGTCGCCGCCGACACGTCCGACACGCCGACGGCACTGACGCCGGTCGGTCCGTGCCGCACCTTCGACAGCCGGGAGACACCCGATCGCGGACGACTCGACGACTCCTCCTGGCGCTTGCAGATCACCGGCGACTGTGACGTGACCGAGGGGGCCCGTGCGGTCGTGCTGTCGGTGGTGGTCACCAACGTGACCGCCTCGGGATTCGCCACGATCTGGTCGTCGGGGGACGAACGGCCGACGGTGTCGAACCTCAACTACCGGGTCGGGCACACCATCGCGAACACCGCGATCGTGCCTCTGTCCGACGACGGCACGGTCGACGTGTACCTCTCGGGTGCTGCGTCGTTCGCCGTCGACGTGACCGGATTCTTCGCCGACGCTCCCGACCCGGTGGCTGCCGGACGTTTCGTGCCGGTCGACGCTCGCCGGATCCTCGACACGCGGACGTCGGACGAGTACGGATCGGGTGATCTGGTCGTGCCACTTCCGGACGGAGTGCCCGACGATGCGTCGCTGCTGGCGGTGACCGTCACGTCGGTCGCTGCGGCGGGCCGGGGATACCTCTCGGTGTTCACCGCCGACGACGAGCGCCGCGACACCTCCATCGTCAACACCGACGACCGAAATCGTACGCGCGCCAACCTCTCGCTCGTTCCGGTGACGCCCGACGGATTCGTCGTCGCACGGTCGGTGTCGGGCCACGTGCTGGTCGACATCTGGGGGTACTTCACCGGCCCGTCGGCCGACGAGGCGACCGACGGTCTGTTCGTCCCACGGGCACCCGAGCGGGTGTGGGACTCCCGCGAGTCGCTCGACCCGATCCACCCCGAGGGCACCGTCGAGCGAGCGATCGCTCCGTCGGGCGCCTCGGCGATCGTCGCCAACGTCACCGGTATCGACCTGACCGCGGGCGGGTACACGACGGTGCACGCCGCCGGCACACCCCGCCCGGAAGTGTCGTCGCTGAACTACCGCTGGAACCATCCGGTCGCCGCCGCCACGATCAGCAGGGTCTCCGACCGTGGGGTCGCGTTCTTCTCGTCGGCGGGTGCGCACATGGCGGTCGACCTCGCCGGGTGGTTCCTCGGCGAGCCGGCGGCGGCGACGACCCCGGTGCCGGCGAACGACTTCCCGTCGGCCGACTCCGACGTGGTGATCATCTCCGACTCGGCGCACGCCGGCATCCGCTGGAACGGCGCACTCGGCTACCTGCAGGGAGCGCAGTTCAACGCGCAGCTCGAGTCGTGTCGCCGCCTGATCGGCGTGTCGTGTCGGGGGCGCGAGGGATACGCACCGCGCACCGCGCTCTCGGAGATGCGTCAACTCGAGCCGGACAAGTACTCGACGATGTTCATGCTCACCGGCTACAACGACTGGTCGGGGTCCTTCCCCAGCGCGGTCGAGCAGATCATGGCCGAGGCGCGAGCCAAGGGCATCGATCGCGTCGTGTGGGTCACCTATCGCGAGAACGTGGGCTACGTGTCACCATCGTCGATCTCGAACCGCAACTCGTTCATCGCCAACAATCGTCACCTGCGGGCGGTCGTCGACAGCCAGCGCTACCCCGAACTGAGCCTCGCCGACTGGCACACGTACTCGTTCTTCCAGTCGTCGTGGTTGACGTCCGACGGGGTGCACCTCACGTCCAGCGGTGCGCCGCAGTCGGCGATCTACCTCTCGCGCAAGCTCGCGTTCCTCGAGCGTCGGCCGTGCCCGCCCGGCATCGGCGGTCCGCTCGCCCCCGGCGGTTGGTGCGCCGACCCCGACGTGACCGGACCCGCCTGACCGGTGTTGTTCCGTCGACCCCAGGGGTCGACGGAACGATCAGGAGTCAGGAGGGTGTTGTTCCGTCGAGCCCTGGGTTCGACGGAACGATCAGGAGGCCGTCGACCGGATGGCGGTCCAGACGCGCTCCGGCGTCGTGGGGATGTCGACGTGGCGTACCCCGAGGTGGGCGAGCGCGTCGACCACGGCGTTCTGCACGGCCGGCGTGGAGCCGATGGTGCCCGACTCGCCGATCCCCTTCGCGCCGAGTGGGTTGAGCGGCGACGGCGTCTCGTGCGGAATCCTCTCGAAGCTCGGCAGCTCGGCTCCCGACACGAGTGCGTAGTCGAGGAAGTTGGCGGTCTTCGGCGTGCCGTCCTCGTCGTAGATGAACTCCTCCATGAGCGCCTGCGCGATGCCGGACGCCACGCCGCCGTGGACCTGGCCGGCGACCAGCATCGGATTGACCATGACACCGCAGTCGTCGCAACCGACGTGGCGGATCGGCGTGACCTCCCCGGTGTCGCGGTCGACCTCGACCACCGAGAGCTGTACTCCGAACGGGAACGCAGATCCTTCCGGTTGGAAGTCGGCCTCGGCGGCGAACGGCTGCGAGTCGTCCTCGGCCAGTGCGGCGGCGGCCACTTCGGCCCACGTGCGCCCGATCGCCGGCGTGCCCGCGACCGAGAACGATCCGGTCTCGACGTCGAGCACGATGTCGTCGCGGTTCGCTTCGAGCAGTCGTGCCGCGACGTCCTTGGCCTTGTCGATCAGCCCCTCGCTCGCCTGCATCACGGCCGAGCCGCCGATCTGCAGCGAACGTGATCCACCGGTGCCGTTCCCGCGTGGGACGAGGGCGGTGTCGCCGTGCATCACCTCGATCCGGTCGAACGGAATCCCGGTCATGTCGGCGGCGATCTGCGCGAACACCGTGTAGTGACCCTGCCCGTGCGGCGACACGCCGGTGAGCACCAGTGCCGTGCCGTCGGGCCGCACCTCGATCGAACCGAAGTCGGGAGACGACACCGGGTTGGTGATCTCGATGTAGGCCGACCACCCGAGTCCGAGCAGCTTGGCGTCGGGATCGGATCGGCGACGCTCTTGCTCGGCGCGCAGCTCCTCGTAGTCGATGTGGTCGAGCACCGCGTCGAGAGCCGACTCGTAGGCGCCCGAGTCCATGGTGGTGCCAGACGGATTGGTGAACGGGAACGCGTCGGGGGCGACGAAGTTCTTCCGCCGCACTTCTGCCGGATCCATCCCGATCTCCGCGGCGAACGCGTCCATCATCCGCTCGAGGATGTGTGCCGCCTCGGGACGGCCGGCACCGCGGTAGGCGCCGACCGGGACGGTGTTCGTCACGACCGACACCGTCGACACATCGACGTTCGGGATGTCGTACGGCCCGGTCGCCAGGTTCTTGGCGAAGATCGGCAGCACCGATCCGACCTCGGGGTACGCACCACCGTCCTGGATGACGTTCGAGCGGAGAGCGAGCACGTTCCCGTCGCGGGCGCCGCCGATGGTGGCGGTGATCTCCTGGCCCCGACCGTGGACGAGACCGAGCATGCTCTCGGTCCGCGTCTCGGCCCAACGAACGGGCCGACCCAGTCGGCGGGCGAGCAGTGCGGAGGCGATGTCCTCCGGGTACTGGCCGTTCTTCGCGCCGAAACCGCCACCGACGTCGGGCGTGATGACGCGGACCTGGTCAGGCTCGACGCCGACCGCGGCAGCGAGACCGTCACGGGTTCCGTGAGCACCCTGGTTCGTCGACCACTGGGTGAGTTGCTCGACTCCGTCGACGGTGTCCCACCGGGCGATGGTGGCGCGCGGCTCGAGCGGGCACGGGGCAAGGCGATGGTTCCGGAAGGTGAGCTCGACCGTGACGTCGCACTCGGCGAACACGTCGTCGCCAGAGCCGGGCAGCGCGAAGACGGTGTTGGTCCCGGCCTCGGGATGCAGGACCACCTCGTCCTCGACGGCGTCGTGGACGGAGACGACGGCGTCGAGCGGATCGATGTCGACCCACACCGATTCCGCGGCGTCCCACGCTTCGACGGCCGTTTCGGCGACGACGGCGACGATCGGCTCGCCGACGTAGCGAACGCGATCGGTGGCGAGCTTCGTGCGCGTCATCTGCGCGTTGAACATCGGCATGCTCGGCGGTTGTGGCGCCATGCCGAGGTCGGCGGCCGTGAACACGCCGATCACGCCGGGCATCGAGAGAGCATCCTCGGAGTCGATTCCCTCGATGATCCCGTGGGCGAGCTGCGACCGCACGAACGCCACGTGGACCGCTCCCTCGGCGGGGACGTCGTCCACGTACTGGCCGCCGACGGTGAGGAGGCCGGGGTCCTCCTTCCGGACGACGCTGGTTCCGAGCATGCTCATGGCGGGCCACTCTCCTCGAGATCGGCGGACGGATCGGCCCGCGTGGGCCGCTCGGCCCAGTGTGGCCGACCGGGGACCCGCCGACGAACTGTCCGCTTCCGCCCGGGCCAGATCCGGACAGTGTCCGCCTGCGCCCGGGCCAGATCCGGACAGTGTCCGCTTCCGCCCAGGTCAGCCGGGGAGGGCGCTGGTCGTCGGAGCCTCGGCCCGAACCGCGTGCGAGCCGTCGCGGTCGAGGTGGCCTTCGTGCCCACATTCGCAGCGCCAGGTGAGGACCGGGCCGTCCGGCCCGTTCCAGAAGCCGGTGACGTTGCGGCGGGTCAAGAGCACCCGAGCGTCGTGGGTGGGGCAGAAAGCCGAGAACATCATGTGGCAAGAATGCGATGGACAGCAACTTCCTGCCAATGGCAGAATCGACAGCGTGCCGAAGGAAACGGACATCCATCGGGTTGCCCTCCTCCTCTTCGACTTCCCGGCGATGTTCGAGATCGCCATCGCGATCGAGGTCTGGGGAAACGACCGGACGGCCGACGGAGTCCCGCGCAGTGAGGTGCGCCTCTGCAGCGACGAGGGCCCGGAGCTGCGCACCGCGACCGGGTTCGGACTCCTCCTCGAGCACGGAATCGACGCGCTCGACTGGGCCGACACGATCGTGATCCCCAGCGCGCCCTACCCGCTCGACGAACGCGATTACGGCGCCGGGGCGCTCGATGGACTCCGCCGCGCGCACCAGCGGGGTGCGCGCATCGTGACGTTCTGCTCCGGGGCGTTCGTGCTCGCCGAGACGGGTCTGCTCGACGGTCGGACCGCGACCACGCACTGGTACCACGCACCGGCGTTCCGCGATCGGTTCCCGCGCATCGACCTCGACACCGACGTCCTCTACGCCGGCGGGGATCGCCTGTGGACCTCGGCAGGCACGTCCGCCGGGATCGATCTGTGCCTCCACCTCGTGCGGGCCGACTGGGGCGCCGAGGTGGCCAACACGATCGCCCGGCGCATGGTCGTCCCGCCTCATCGCGATGGTGGGCAGGCGCAGTACGTCGAGCAACCGATGCCGGCGTCCGACGATGTCGACGCCGACCTGCGTGCGGTCCTCTCGTGGGTCGAGCGGAACCTCGATCGCCAACTCACGGTCGACGAGCTCGCTCGACGGGCGGCGATGACGCCGAGGACCTTCGCTCGGCGCTTCAAGGCCGCCACCGGTACGACGCCGCTGCAGTGGATCCTGCAGCAGCGGGTCACCGTGGCGCAGCGGATGCTCGAGACGACGACCGCGTCGGTCGACGTGATCGCCGCGACCTGCGGCTTCGGATCGGCCGCTGCCATGCGCCAGCACTTCACCCGAATCGTCGGTTCGTCCCCGAGCGCATACCGCTCCACATTCCGCCACGCCGCGTAGCTGCCGACTCGGTCGTCGGCCCGCGGGTCGTGGCTGTCCGCTTCTGCCCGTGCCAGATCCGGACACTGTCCGCTTCTGGCACGGGCGCAGGCGGACAGTGTCCGCTCTCGCCCAGGTCGTGCTCCGGCTCGGATGGTCGAGCGGGCGGCGAGTAGGAACGCGTCATGGCTGATGACGGTGACGCTCGCGTTCCTCTTCTCGATCGATTCCGACTCGACGGTCGGGTCGCCGTGGTGACGGGAGCGGGGAAGGGGATCGGACGCGGTCTCGCGACCGGACTCGCCGAAGCCGGTGCCGACGTCGTGCTCACGGCGCGCACCGCCTCCGACCTCGACGAGGTCGCCGCCGAGGTCCGGTCTCGCGGCCGACGAGCCCACACCATGGCGGGTGACATCACCGACGGCGAGTTCGTCGAGTCGCTCGCCGATGCGGCGGTCGCCGAGATGGGGAAGGTCGATCTGTGGGTGTCGAACGCGGGGGGCGCCGACGACCGCACGCCCCGGCGTCTCGACGAGATGCCCGACCGCCAGTGGGACTACCAGATGGACCTCAACCTTCGTGCCGTGTTCACCGGCGCCCGCGCCGCCGCCCGCGTGATGGAGGAAGGGGCGTCGATCATCAACATCTCGTCGGGTGCCGGCGTGAAGCCGGTTCCACGCAACGGTCCGTACGGCGTCGCGAAGGCGGGCGTGAACAGCCTCACCCGCACCATGGCGGCGGAGCTCGCACCGCGCGGGATCCGGGTCAACGCCGTGTCGCCCGGCCCGGTGCCGACCGAGGTGTTCATGGAGTTCTTCGATGCCAAGGAGGAGGACCTGCCCCGATTGGCGAAGGAGTGGGGTGTTCCCCTCGGACGTCTCGGGACACCCGACGACGTCGCCAACGCTGTGGTCTTCCTCGCATCCGATGCGGCCTCGTGGGTCACCGGTCAGATCCTCACGGTCAACGGCGGCGACCGATGAAGTTCGGCGTCGTCTACCCGCAGATCGAACTCGACGGTGATCCCGACGCCGTTCGGGCCATCGGGCGGGCCACCGAGGAACTCGGGTACGACTACCTCCTCGCGTACGACCACGTCGGCGGTGCGGTGCATGCCGATCGCGAGCCGAAGCTGTGGGGGCCGTATCACGAGACCGATCCCTTCCATGACCCGTTCGTCATGTTCGCCCACCTGGCGGCGATCACCGAGCGGATCGAGTTCGCCACCGGAGTGCTGATCCTGCCGCAGCGCCAAACCCTGCTCGTCGCGCGCCAGGCAGCCGACGTCGACCTGTTGTCGGATGGTCGGCTCCGGATGGGCGTCGGCGTCGGCTGGAACTACGTCGAGTACGACGCTCTCGGCGAGGACTTCTCCACGCGCGGCCGACGGGCCGACGAGCAGATCGGTCTGCTGCGCTCGCTGTGGGGAGGCGGAGTCATCTCCCACGAGGGCGACTTCGACACGGTCGACCGCCTGGCCCTGGTTCCTCCTCCCACCCGTCAGATCCCGGTGTGGGTCGGTGGCTTCAGCCCGCCGGCGTTCCGCCGTGGCGTCGACCACGGCGACGGGTTCATGTTCGCCGGGAACGAGGAGCGGGTCCACGGCGCACTGGCCTCGCTGCGCGAGCACGCGGCCGAGGCGGGACGGTCGCTCGACGGCTTCGGGCTCGAGTTCATCGCGCTCGGCGGTGCGTCACCGGCCGACACCGCCGCCATGGCCGAGCGCTGGGCCGAGCTCGGCGGCACCCACTTCGCGTCGGTCTCGATGGGGTCGGGCCGCGATTCGCTCGACGCGCACCTCGACTTCTACTCGTCCACTGCGGAGGGAGTTCTCGGCTGATGGACGTCGATCTCGTCGAGCGCATCCGGGCCGACATGGCCGCCGAGTTCGCCCGCGAGGCGCCGCCCGAGGGGTTTCCCGCGTTCCACGACATCCCGACCGAGCGGCACGTCAGCCGCGACTTCTACGACCTCGAGCAGGAGCACCTCTGGCCGAAGACGTGGGTGATGGCCGGTCGCGTGGAGGACGTTCCGAACGCCGGTGACTACATGACGTTCTCCGATCTCGACGTCCCGCTGCTCATCGTGCGCGGCACCGACGGTCGCATCAACTGCTTCTACAACACGTGCCAGCACCGGGGCGCCCCGGTGGTCCGCGACGAGCGGGGATCGTCACGCCGGCTCCGCTGTCAGTACCACTCGTGGACCT
>JBCDAK010000168.1:0-11052 GCA_039185545.1 Actinomycetota bacterium | reverse complement strand
GAAATTCGGAACACTGATCAGCGGCAAACAGCCAATATGATATAATACTGCGCACTGAATGATACTGAATAGGTACTCCGCGTCTCCATTGATTATATTTTAAGACAAGTTTTGCGCTCATATTCTTTGTTTTGTTTTTTTCTTGATCGTCCGCTTCCGCCCGGGCCAGATCCGGACACCGTCCGCGTTCGCCCGGGCCAGATCCGGACGGCCGGATCTCAGCGGCGGAGGCGCGCGACAGCGGCCGGGACCACGTCGAGGGCTCGGTCGACGTCGGACGGCGTGCTCGCATGGCCGAGCGTGAGGCGGAGAGCGCCCACGGCGTACCGAGGGTCGACGTCCATCGCGGCGAGCACGTGCGATCGCTCCATCGCCCCGCTCGCGCACGCCGACGCCGCCGAGGCGCAGACGTCGGCTTCGTCGAGGAGGTACAGGAGGGCCTCGGACTCGACGCCGGCGATGCAGACGTGCGCCGACCCGGCGACCTTGTCGGGCCGGTCGACGGTCTCGATCACGTCGGACACCGAGTCGACGAGGCCGTCGACCAGGGCGTCGCGGAGGTCGGCGATCCGCACCCGATCGGCGTCTCGTTCGTCGTCGGTCAGCGCCAGCGCCTCAGCCGTGGCGACGATCCCTCCGACGTTGTGCGTTCCGCTCCGACGACCCCGCTCCTGGCCGCCACCTCGGATGAGCGGTTCGACGACGGGTCGGCCGCGCTCGACGAGCACACCCGCCCCCTTCGGTCCGCCGAACTTGTGGGCGCTCAACGCCAGCAGGTCGACGACCTCGACGATCGGACGGAGGTCGAGCCAACACGCCGCCTGCACCGCATCGGTGTGGATCAGTGCATCGGGCGCCAACCGACGGACCAGTCGAGCGAGCTCGATCACGTCGGTGACGGATCCGACCTCGTTGTTGACCGCCATCGCACTGACGACAGCGACGTGATCGCCGGCGGCCTGCGTTCGCTCGATCGCATCAGCCACGGCGTCGAGCAGCGGTCGCCCGGCACGGTCGACGCCCACGACGACACCGCCATGGTGTACGACGACATCGAGGACGGCCGGGTGCTCGACGGCCGAGCAGATCGCAACCGGTCGCCCCGAGCCGCCGGCGGACCGGGTCAGACGCGCTCCCGCCTCGACGGCGCCCGTGATGGCCATGTTGTCGCTCTCGGTCCCGCAGCCGGTGAACACGACCTCGTTCGGACGGCACCCCAGCACGTCGGCCACGCGATCGCGCGACTCGTCGATCGCCTGACGTGCCCGGCGAGCGAACCGATGCGACCCGGACGGGTTGGCGTAGACACCGTCGAGGTACGGGCGCATCACGTCGATCGCCTCGGGCCGCATCGGCGTCGACGCGGCATGGTCGAGGTACGTGACCGTGACGCCCGACTCGACGGCCGACCCACCGGGGCGGTCGGCGGCAGAGGCGACGGCGGAGCGCATGGCGCCACGCTAGAGCCGATCGAAACCGCTCGGGTTGCGGACGGCACGGCGAGGCGACAGCCTGCGCGGGTGCGCGGCTTCCGCAGCGAGAGTTACGGCGACGGCTTCGCCGACGTGTACGACGAGTGGTACGCCGACGTGACCGACGTCGCGGCCACCGTCGAGTTGATCCGCTCGCTCGCGGACGCCCGAGACGGGGCCGACGATCCACGCGCTCCCGAGCAGCCTCCGTCCGCTCTCGAACTCGGCGTCGGAACGGGTCGGCTCGCGATCCCCCTCGCCCGCACGGGCGTCGCGGTCACCGGGCTCGATGCGAGCGAGGCGATGCTCGATCGACTCCGCCGAACGGCCGACGGCGATCTCGTCACGACGGTCCTCGGCGACATGGTCGACGAACTCCCCGACGGACCGTTCGACGTCGTGTTCGCCGCATACAACACGTTCCTCAACCTGATCGAGCTCGATCGCCAGGCCGCCTGCGTCGCGGCGGTCGCACAGCGACTGTCGCCCGGCGGTCACCTCGTGATCGAGGCGGCTCTCGCACCCGACGTCGACGACGGCCACGAAATCGGCGTGCGCACGCTCGACGCCGACCGAGTGGTGCTGTCCGTCTCCGACCACCGCGCCGAGCAACGCACGACGTTCGGCCAGTTCGTCGACATCACCGAGGAGCACGGGGTGCGGCTGCGCCCCTGGGCCCTGCGATGGACCTCGATCGGCGAACTCGACGACATGGCGAGCCGCGCCGGGCTCCAGCTCGTCGACCGGTTCGGCGACGTCGATCGACGACCGTTCGATCCGGCGACGGCCGACCGACACGTCAGCGTGTACCGGCGCATCGACTGACGAGCGACCGGATGCGACCGGTCGGCCGTCACGGTGCTCCCGTGAGTCCCGTTCCCGGGGTCGGGGTACCGTTCCGCAGATGACGCTCGATCGGATGCTCGATCGGATCAGCGAGCCCGCCGATCTCCGCTCCCTCTCGCAGGACGAACTCCGCGACCTCGCCGGAGAGATCCGCGACTTCATCGTGGGCGCGGTGTCCGAGGTCGGCGGACACCTCGGGTCCAACCTGGGTGCGGTCGAACTGACGCTCGCGCTGCACCGCGTCTTCGAATCACCGACCGACGCGATTCTGTGGGACACCGGCCACCAGGCGTACGTCCACAAGATCGTCACGGGCCGGCAGGCTCAGTTCGAGTCACTGCGACAAGCCAACGGCCTGTCGGGGTACCCCAGTCGCGAAGAGTCGAAGCACGACCACATCGAGAACAGTCACGCATCGACCGTGCTGTCGTACGCCGACGGCATCGCCGCGGCCCGCGACCTCGGGACCAACGACCACCGCCACGTCGTCGCCGTGATCGGAGACGGGGCCATGACCGGCGGGATGGCGTACGAGGCGCTGAACAACCTCGGCCATCACAAACGACCGGTCATCATCGTCCTCAACGACAACGGCCGCTCGTACGCGCCGACCGTCTCCAACCTGTCGGCCAACAGCCAGGGCGCCGACCTCATGGCCGATCACCCGAGCTTCACCGACCGGGTGACCGATCGCCTGTCACACGCCCTCACCGACATCCGCCAGAACCCGGTGTACGTGCGCCGGCAGCGGCGGCTCGAGGATTTCCTCGCCAGCCTGCCGGTCGTCGGCCACCAGGCCGAGGCGGCCATGGAGGCGTTCAAGGCCGGCGTGCGCGAGTTCCTACAGCCGCCGTCGTTCTTCGAAGCGCTCGGGGCGCGATACATCGGACCGTTCGACGGCCACGACGTCGAACAGCTCGAGCATGCGTTCCGCAACGCGATCGAACTCTCCCACGAGGGGCCGATCGTCGTGCACGCTCTCACCCAGAAGGGTCGCGGGTATGCGCCGGCCGAGGACGACGACGAGAAGAATCTGCACGATGCGCCGGTGTTCGATCCGGCCGTCGGACCGCCCCCTGCGGTCGCCACCGGCTACACCCAAGCGTTCGCCGATGCCGTGATCAAGGCGGCCGAGGCCGATCCGCGTCTGGTCGCCATCACGGCGGCAATGCCCGGCCCGACCGGCCTGCTGCCGTTCGAGGCCCGATTCCCCGACCGATTCTTCGACGTCGGGATCGCCGAGCAGCACGCGGTCACCACGGCGGCGGGCATGGCGATGGGCGGTCTGCGTCCGGTGGTCGCGATCTACTCGACGTTCCTCAACCGGGCGTGGGATCAGGTCGTCTACGACGTCGCGATGCACCGTCTGCCGGTCGTGTTCTGCCTCGACCGTGCGGGGATCACCGGCCCCGACGGCGCGAGCCACCACGGGGTCTACGACATGGCGCTCCTGTCGAAGGTGCCGGGGATGCGGGTCCTCGTCCCGTCGTCGGCGCAGGAGCTCGACCAGATGATCCACGACGCGATGTCGCTCGCCGACGACGGCCCGGTCGTCATCCGGTACCCGCGCGGGCAGGCACAGCAGGTGTCCGAGCTCGAGGTGGGTTCCGGCCTCGCGGCCCGCTGCGCGGTGCCGCTCGACGATGGCGTCGACCCGGATGACGGTGTGTGCATCATCGCGATCGGGCGGATGCTCGAGACCGCCGAGAAGGCGGCCTCCGAGCTCCGTGACCGCGGCGTCGCCTGTTCGGTCTGGGACGCTCGCAGCTGCGTCCCGCTCGACCCCGACATGATCGCCGACGCGACACGCCACGGTCGCGTCGTCACGATCGAGGACGGCATCCGCGACGGTGGAATCGGACAGGCGATCGCCGATCTCGTCCACCGTTCCGAGTCGGCGAAGCGTGTCGAGGTCCTCGGTCTGCCGACCGCCTTCCTCCCCCACGATCCGAAGGCCGGCAACATCCTCGGCCGCCACGGCCTCGACGTCGCCGGCCTCGTCGACGCTGCCACCCGCGACTGACCGCGTCCGGCCGGTGGGGTCGGGCCCGCGTCGTACACTCCGTGCATGGGGATGGGAACAGCACGGCTGAGCGATGACGCCTGCTCGATCGACGATTTCGTCGAGATGATCGAGCACGGCGAAGCGTCGACCACGATCGACCAGTACCGGTTCGCGGAACGCATCGACCACGGCGCGGTCGTGTACTCGGCGGCGACTCTCCGGGCGCTCCCCGACGACCCGTCGACGCGTCGCCAGGTTCTCGACGACTTGTCGCGTGTCTTCCTCACGGGGCCGGGGATCGTGGTCATCGCCGGTGCTGTCGACGCCCACGTCATCGACGCTGCATCGGAGCAGTTCTTCGGAATCATCGAGTCGGAGCGCACCGCGGGAGGACCGTCGGGCGACCACTTCGCGCCGGCTGGCGCGAACGACCGGGTGTGGAATGCACTCCAGAAACTCGCCGAGCGATCTCCCGAGGTGTTCGTCGACTACTACGCCAACGACATGCTCGCCACGGTGTGCGAGGCGTGGCTCGGACCCGGGTATCAGATCACGTCGCAGGTCAACGTCGTGAACCCCGGCGGCCAGGCGCAGTCGCCTCACCGCGACTACCACCTCGGCTTCATGTCGGTCGACGAGGCGGCGCAGTACCCCGTCCACGTGCATCGGTTGTCGCCGTTGATGACGCTCCAGGGTGCGATCGCCCACTGCGACATGCCCATCGAGACCGGTCCCACGATGTACCTGCCGCACTCGCAGAAGTACGAGCTCGGCTACCTCGCCTGGTGGCTCGACGACTTCAAGGAGTACTTCGCCGAGCATCACGTGCAGGTCCCGCTCAGCAGCGGCGACGCCGTGTTCTTCAACCCGGCGCTGTTCCACGGAGCCGGCACGAACCGCACCACCGATGTCCGACGCATCGCGAACCTCCTCCAGGTCGGCACCACCATGGGACGCACGCTCGAAGCGGTCGACCGCCGTGCGATGGTGCGACACCTCTACCCCGTCTGGCTCGACCGACTCGGAGCGGGTGCCGAACGAGCCGCGATCGACCGGTCGGTGGCGGCGAGCGCCGAGGCCTACTACGCCCCGCTCGATCTCGATCGGTCCCAGCCGGTCGACGGCCTCCACCCGCCGGGCGACGCCGATCTGGTGCGCACAGCGCTCGACGAGCGATGGCCGGTCGAACGGCTACTGGACCGTCTCGGCGAGACGGCCGCCGTTCGATGAGCCGACCGTCGGTCCACGACGTCCGCGGTCTCCGCGGTGTCCGACAACTGAGCCAGGTCTACGTGGCCACCGAGGAGTGGGCGGCGGCGTGCGACGAGGCGGGCATCGACATCGTGGTCACCGAGTTCGGTCATCAGGTCGAGCGCATCGGCGCCGCTGCACCCAACGTCTTCTTCCAGGTCGGTGTCCCGTACGGAACGGTCGTCAACGCCGACGAGGCACTCCGCTCGGCGTTCCTCGCACTCGAACAGGGGGCGTCCGCCATCTACTGCGCAGCGAGTCTGAAGATCGTCGAGGCGATGGCCGACGAGGGCATCCCCGTGGTCGGCCACATCGGCATCGTGCCGAGCCAGGTGACCTGGACGAACTTCCGCGCGATCGGCAAGACCTTCGACGAGGCCAAGGACCTGTACCGGAAGATGAAGGCGTACGAGGGTGCCGGCGCGTTCGGTATCGAGTTCGAGGTCATCCCCGAGCCGATCGCGACGTTGCTCACGCAACGCACGTCGCTCGTCACCATGTCGATGGGATCGGGGTCGGGCTGCAACACGCAGTACCTCTTCGCGACCGACATCCTCGGTGAGAACACCGGACACGTGCCCCGTCACGCCAAGGTGTACCGCGACGTCGCGGCACGGCGCCGCGAGATGTACGACGACGCCGTCGCGGCGTTCCGCGAGTACGCCGCCGACATCGAGTCGGGCGAGTTCCCCGACGCATCACGACTCGTCGCCGAACACGACGGCGTCGCCGAGGCGTTCGCCGCCTTCCTCGACGACCGCGACTGAACAGCACATCCGGTGCCGGGTCCGAAACGTGCTGTCTTCAGCACGTCCGGTGCCGGGCCCGATTCGTGCTGTTTTCAGCACATGCGGTGCCGGGTCCGAAACGTGCTGTCTTCGGCACACTCGGTGCCGGGCCCGATTCGTGCTGTTCCGGGCGTCAGGCCGAGTCGGGCACCGGCGCCAGCGACGTCGAGATCTCGTGGTGACGCAGCAGGAACGCCTGCTCGTCGAGGCGGCGGCGGCGCATCCACGAAGTGACCTCTGCGTTGCACTTGCTGGCGTTACACGATCGGCAGGCGGGGACGACGTTGGTCACCGTGTAGCGGCCCCCACGCGACAGCGCGAGGACGCAGTCACGCTGGAGCGAGACCCCGGTCACCCCGCAGTACGCACACCCTCCCCACGCCTGCATGAGTGCGTCCCACTCGGCGGTGCTGAGATCGTTGTCGGCGCGCCGCATCCGCTTCTGACGACGGCGAGACGCTCGTTGTCGGCGGGTCGACATGCCCACGACGGTACGACGACCGGACCGTCAGCTCGCGGACTCCGATTGTTCCGTCGAGCCCCGGGGTCGACGGAACACTGGGTCAGCGAGTCACTGGAGCATGCTGCGGAGCATCCACGCGGTCTTCTCGTGGATCTGCATCCGCTGCGTGAGGAGGTCGGCCGTCGGCTCGTCGCTCGCCTTCTCGACCACCGGGAACACGGACCGCGCTGTCTTGGCGACAGTCTCGTGCGAGGCGACGAGGCGCCGCATCATGTCGGTCGCGTCGGGCTCGTCGGCGTCCTCCTCGATGGAGGCGAGGGCGGAGAACTCCCGGTAGCTCCCGGGCGCACGCACGCCGAGCGACCGGATGCGCTCGGCGATGAGGTCGACCGCGACCGCGAGCTCGTTGTACTGCTCCTCGAACATGAGGTGCAGCGTGTTGAACATCGGACCGACGACGTTCCAGTGGTAGTTGTGCGTCTTCAGGTACAGCGTGTAGGAGTCGGCGAGCAGGTGTGACAGGCCGTCGGCGATCGCCTGGCGGTCCTCCTCGCTGATCCCGATGTCGATCGTGGGTGCGTCGGTGAGCGGAGCCATGCCGACAGTCTACTCCACGATTCTGGACACTGTCCAAGATTCGAACGTGTCGCTAATCGTGTCGGTGGTCACGAGTTCACCGTGATGGCGACCAGCTCCTCGAAGCGGGGTCGCACGAGCTCGCCGACGAGAGCGGGACGCTCCTCGGGCGACGCCCTCGCCCACTCGCCCCACAGCGCCCGACCCACCATGAAACCGGCGCACCCCTCACCCGCCGCCTCGGCGAACTGATCGGCGAAGGCCTCGAACGTGCCGCCTCCCGAGAGCATCGCCCACGGCATGGCGGCGATCTCGGTCACCGCTGCGCACGCAGCCGCCGACCCCGGGTACGGCAACTTCAGGAGATCGGGTCCGATCGCCGCGAACCGACGTGCGGTCTCGACCACGATCGCCTCGCGATCGTCGGTCGGTGCGAGGTCGTAGAACAGCGGCTCGAGCGCGATCGGGAACCCGACCTCGTGACATCCGCTCGTGATGTGACGAGCCACCACCTCTTGAGCGGCCGCGTGCTCGACACGGTCGGGCCGGTACGGCAGGAGCAGCTTCGCCGACGCCGCACCCGACGCCTGCGCCTGCCCGATCGACCATCCGTCGAGGATCGTCGTCGGCGAGGCCTCGGGGTCGTCGAGGTAGCCCTGCGACTCGAGCGCCGCGAGGAAGCCGACGCCCGACGGAAGGACCCCCGCGTCGAGGACCTGGGGGATCGAGTACTCGGGCTCGAGCATCACTCCCGACGCCATGTCGGCGACGCCGTCGATCAGCTCGATCTTGAGCGCCGTGATCTCGTCGGCGTCGAGCGACTCGGGATCGGCGGGACGCAGGAACGCGCGGAGCGAGTCGCGATGGTCGATGGCGAGGATCGAGAACCTGCCCCGCGAGTCGCACAGACCGTCGAGGCCCATCGGTCGATCGATCGACGTCACTCGCCGGCGAGCGGGATCGTCGGGAGCGTCCACTCGCCGTTCGACCAGTCGTCCTGGATCCAGGTGTGCTCGGCGTGGAAGCACGGGGGCGTGATGCGCTCGTCGTCGGTCAACTCACCCGCGAGGTAGTTGAGGAACATCATGTTCCCGCTCGGGCACGCGACCGACGAGTGGTAGCCCTTGGTCACGAGGACCGCCTCTCGGTCGTAGGCCGCGAACATCTCGTCGAAGCCGTCCTCGGGCGCCCAGTTGCGCTGGACGACGAATCCTTCCGGCCGGTCGAACCGGAAGTAGTAGACCTCCTCGAGGTACGGCGAACCGTCGCGCCCGTCGTGGCGATGCGGCGCCCAGCCGGCCCACGTTCCACGGGGCACGTAGACCTCGTACAGCACGAGACGTTCGGCGGGCATCGGAGCAGAGAGGATGTGGTGCACCTGGCGATACGCCGTGCCACCGCCGCGGAGCTCCTGTCGCATCTCGTCGGGCCGGAACATCCGGACCGGGTACTTCCCCTCGGCCGGCGCCGAGCCGATCGAGAACTCGAAGGTGCTGTCGGACGCCGCCTGCACGCTGATCGCCGTGCCCGGAGGGGCGTACACGACGCGCGGCATCTCGGTGAACATCGACTCGCGCGACAACTCGAACGTCTGGTCGCCCGCGGTGACCGACCCCCGACCCGCGAGCGGGACGATCGCCGTCTCCTGATCGACCAGGTGCGATGCGTGCGTGGCGTCGGGCTCGAGTTCGATGACCGAGAACGACAGGAAGTCCCACCCGGCGTCGGCCGGCGTCACCTCGATCCGCGTGGCGCCCTCGGGGTTGCGCGTGCGGTGATGCGCCAGGTCGGTCTCGTGCATCGGACCAACCGGTCGGGCATGCCGCATGGGGAAACCCGTGTGCGAGAGCGGCTCACCGTCGGCACCGACCTTGACCTCGGCGCGATGGCCGCTCGACGCATATGGATCGACGTTCCCCGTCATCCCGAGGCCTCCTGTTCGATCTCGCCCACCGTGACCGGCCGGTTCTCCTCGTGCGACCGCAACGCTGCCTTCCCGATGACGAGCGGGGCCCGGCCGTCGGCGCCCGACGCCGGGCTCGGCGCATCGGTGGCCGCGTTCACGTACCGGACGAACGCCGCCCACTGGTCGAGGTAGCTCTGGGCGTATCGCTCGAGGAAGAAGTCCTGCAGGCGCGGCTGGCGCTCGCCGTCGCCGGTCGAGATCCGGGCATTGAACTCGTGGAGGTTGTCGGACTGCGCCATGCCGTTCCCGCCGAACGCCTCGACACGCTGGTCGTACCCGTACGTGGCCTTCCGGCTGTTGTCGATCGTGGTGATCGCACCGTTCTCGTGGGTGAGCATCACGACGGCGGTGTCGATGTCACCGGCGTGGCCGATGGCCGGGTCGACGCGAACCGCGCCGCGGGCGAACACCTCGACGACCTCGGATCCGGCGACGTAACGAGCCATGTCGAAGTCGTGGATGGTCATGTCGTTGAACATCCCACCCGACACCCGGATGTACTCGATGGGCGGCGGCCCGGGATCGCGACTCGTGATCCGCAACAGGTGGAGCTCGCCGATGGCCCCGTGCGACACCGCGTCGGCGACCGCCTTGTGGCCCGGGTCGTATCGCCGGTTGAAGCCGATCTGCAGCTTCACCCCGCCATCGGCCACTGCTGCGAGGCCGCGGTCGACCTCGGCCACGCTCAACGAGATGGGCTTCTCACAGAAGACGTGCTTCCCCGCCTCGGCGGCGACCACCATCGCCTCGACGTGGGTGTCGGTACTGGTGCAGATGGCGACCGCGTCGACGTCGTCGGCGCCGACCGCCTCGGCGAGGGAACCGGCGACCCGACACCCGAGCTGCTCGCCCAGACCTGCCGACGCGTCGGCGACCACGTCGAACACCACCGACACCGATGCTCCCTCGACACGTCGCGCGAGCATCTCTGCGTGCATCCGGCCGATCCGGCCGCAGCCGAGCACGGCGACGCGGACGTCGGTCATGCGTCGACCCCCTGCGCCGAGGCAGCGACCGGCGGCGACGGCTCGGTGACTCCGGTGACGATGAGATGACCCCTGATCACCTCGGTGGGATGCGCAGTGACCGGCTCCTTGAGCGGCTTCGAGCACACCGCGCCGGTGCGCGCGTCGAAGCGACCGAGGTGCTTGGGACAACGGATCTGTGGCCCGTCACCCTCGTCGACGAGATCGCCTCCGCCGAGATGAGCGTTGCCATGCGTACACACCCCGTCGAGAGCGCAGAACTCGTTCTCGGACACACGGGCCACGGCGTAGGTGCGGTCGGCGACGTCGACGCGATGGACCGATCCGATGGGGAAGCGCTCGATCGGGCCGAGGTCGTCGGTGCCGTTGGGACGCGCCCACCCGACGGCGGCGACCGAGCCCGCCATCGACTCGATGTCGGGGATCGGCCGGTCGGGCACCACATCGGCCGGATCGGACTGCTGGCGTCGGAGCGAGGCGTAGATCTCGGCGTACGCCTTCCACGTGCTGGTGGTCGGCGGCGGGAGGGAGTCCGCGACCTCCGCGTGCAGCGCGGGCAACCGGTAGTACGGGACCGTGGGGAAGATGTGGTGCTCGACGTGATAGTTCATGTTGAGGTACAGGAACCGGAACACGGGGTTCATGAGCACCGTGCGCGAGTTCGCTCGGTGATCGAGCACGTCCTCGGCGAGACCCAGG
>JBCDAK010000167.1:0-11101 GCA_039185545.1 Actinomycetota bacterium | reverse complement strand
TGGCCGATGCGGTCGAGCAGTTGGCCACGACGGCGCGATCGGTCGGAGAAGTCTCTCGTCGACTTTGCGGAACGACTGATCGGAGACGAGATGAATGGTTGGGGCAAGCGCGCGGCGCTGTTCGGTGTGGGAGCGATGTTGATGGTCGCTGCGTGTGGGAGCGATGACGACGACGCGACCGACGACGAGTCGGCGTCCGTTCCGTCAGCCACCGACACGGAGACGACCGACGACGCCGACGAGACCTCGGCGACCGCGACGGCGGCCACCGAGGCGGCGACGGATGAGCCCGTCTCGGTCGTCGACGGACTCGGCCGGACCCTGACCTTCGAGGAGACGCCGTCGCGCATCGCCTGCCGTGTCTCGAGCTGTGGAATGGTGCTCGCCGACCTCGGCCTCGTCCCGGTCTCGACGTTCTTCGAGCCCGAACGTGCCGCGTTGTACTACGGCGAGGACGCCGTCGACGAGATCACGTTCGCGCCCATCTCGGCGGAGGACACGGCGGTGCTCGAGCCCGACATCGTGTTCGTCGGTGAAGCCGACCAGGCGCTCGCAGATCTCGAGGAGCTGTTCCCCGTGTATGCGATCGCGACCGGCGGTCTCGTCGAGAACGCGAGGAAGCTCACGACGGACATGGCCGCCCTGACCGGCCGCGTCGCAGAGGCCGAGCAGGTGATCGCCCAGTGGGACGACTTCGTCGGGAAGCTCGGCGAGATGGAGATCGAAGGGGTCGAGGACGTCCGCCTCCTGCAGCTGTGGGGCGGAGCGCCCGACACGTACCAAGGGTGGACGAGCATCAGCGATTGGTGCCTCCTGCTGACCGACCTGAACCTCGTCGGAGAGTGCCTGTTCGATCCCGAGACGGAGGGCCAACAGTTCGCCGAGTTCTCGACCGAGGCGGTCGTCGCCGCTCAGCCGACACACATCTCCTACGTTCTCGAGTGGCAGCTCGAAGGTACCGACGACTACGTCCTCCCGGACGAGCGACAGGACCCTGCCTGGAGTCAGCTCGACGCCGTGGCCGCCGGAAACGTCTACGTCGTTCCGACCACCGGTCACTTCGCGAATGGCTTCTTCGAGATCATGTACGAGCTCGAGAACTACCTGTTCCACGTGTTCGGGCCGGAGCAGGGATTCGAGGATCCCGGACCCTTCGTCGAATGGGACGGTCCACGCCTGTAGGGCCGGGCGGCGCGCCGACGACGAACCACGATCGGGACGAACGACTACTGTGAGGTGACCTGAACGTCAGGAGGTCTCCGAGATGACCGACAGCATCGCCGTGCCGCTGCCCGACGGCGGTTTCATCGACCACGTCGTCCTGGGCGTTCCCGACACCCATGCCGCGGCGGACGAGCTGGGCGAACGCTTCGGTCTGCGGCCCAACGTCAGCGACGTCGAAGGAGCCGACTACCCGACGCTGAGCGGCGGGCTGGGTCTCGGCCACGAGTCGTTCTTCGAACTCTTCGGGCCGAACCCGACGTACGACGGCCCGCCTCACTTCCTCCGCGACCTGGTCGCGGCACTCCCCGGACCCCGGCTGCTCACGTTCATGGTCCGCGTGTCGGATCTCCCTGCCGCGATCGAGCGGCTCGGCGAGTCCGGCGTCGTCGCCACACCAGCGCTGTCCGAGTGGGAGCGGACCAACGCCGCTTCGTTCCGCAACGCCCAGTTCCCCGACCACGCCCTCGACCCCGCTGTCCCCCGGCTGATCGAGTGGAACGAGCGGCGGGGGATGGACGATCGCTTCATCCAGGGTGTCACGCTTCGACAGCTCACCGTCCGGACCGACGACCTCGACCGGGTCGGTGAGATCCACCGTCTCCTGGGTCTCGATCGCGCGGAACAGATCCGACTCGAGGAGGGCCGACCGGGGATCAGTGTCACGCTCGACACACCCAACGGAGTGGTGACGATCTGAGCGGTCGACGTGGTCATGCGGGGGCCAGAGAGATCCAGTCGCCGAGGGTCCCGGTCGCTCCGATCACCCGGTCGTCGCGTTCGCGATTCACGAATGCGCTCGTGGAGATGACGATCGGCAGCCGACCGGTCGGACCGGAGTATCCGGCGATTCCGGGCACGATCCCATCACCCTCGAGGCACACGAGGGTGATGGGCCGGTCCCCGCTCAGTTCTCGCAGCTGCTCGACCACGTCCCGTCGGTCGTCGTCGCCGAGGTAGGCCAGCGTCCAACTCGACACGACCACCAGCGGTCGATCGCTCGACATCGACGTGAGGAGCTCGCCGATGTCGGTCGCGTCTCCGGACCTCATCGTGACGCCGACGCTGCGGGTGAGTTCGACCGCCTGATCGAGCTGCGAGTGGCGACGATCCTGGCTCGGCCAAATGCAGGCGTGTAGCCAGCGACGATCGCCGGAGTCCACGATGTCGAGCGGGTGGAGGTCGATCCCGACCCGCCGGTGGATCGTCGGAGGTGCCGTCGGCCACGAGTCGGGGAGGGCGCCGCCGAGCAACCGGGGTTCGAGAATCAACTCGTCGGGCGGCTGCACCTCGGGGTCGAGCCGGCGGTCGCCGACCCGGTGGGCATACCGATCGAAGGCGAGCAGCAGGCCGGCCGCAGAGCCGACCTCGACGAGATCGAGACCGGACTCATCGTGCCCGATGCCGATGGCGGCGATCGCGAGCCGAAGGGCCGTGGCACGCCCGACCTCGTTGGTCTGAACCGTCCGCGTTCTCACGGTGTGGCGGAGCTCCCTGTCGAATCGCCGCACGAAGTCTCCGAAGACAGCGGCGAGATGTGAGTCGACGGGCCGGTGGTTCGGATCGACCGTCGGGAAGTACTCGCGAAGGTGATGGTCCGCACCGGCGAGCACGAGATCGTGGACGGCAGCGAGCAGCATCGATGCCCGCTGCTGGGTGCCCGGCGCATCGAGCAGGACGCTGGCGATCACCTCGTCTCGGGATGCGGCCGTGGACAAGGCGGCCGACAGAGGGCACCCGGTCGAGAAGTCGTGCTCGCCGCTCCACTTCAAGATGGCGCGAATGCGCCGGAGGCCGGGTGGCTCCTCGTCCGGGCGACCGAGCTCGGTGTCCGGGTCTGTCGCGTCCATCGCCTCACGGAGGATCGATGGCATCCGCGGATCGGCGAGTTCCAGTCGGTCGAGGTCGGATGCCTCGAACCATGCGACGTCGTCGTGCTCGTCAGGCGCACGGTTCGTGACATCGCCGAGCCACCTTCCGATCACCCAGAAGCGCATCCTCGTCTCGGAGCCCTCATGAAACGTGGCGAACGGCTCGGCCGCGTCGACGACGATCTCGATCCCGAGTTCTTCGCGCATCTCGCGGACGAGCGCGTCGACCGGATCCTCGTCGCCGTCGACGTGCCCGCCTGGGGTGTCCCAGACTGCGGGATACCACGCTCGATCCGGGTGCCGATGGCAGAGGAACACCCGACCGTCGCGCACGAGGATCGCCGCGACCACGTCATGGACGAACTCGGACACGAACGCCACAGTGCCAGCTGGGTCGCAGCTGCACCTCCTCATGCTCGGCGCAGCGAGCGACCAGGCCGCCGGCCCGCCGGTTGGACGTCGCCCGTTGTCGCGTCGTGAGGCGCGGTTAACACCTTCGGTACCGTGCGGGGGTGAACCTCACCTCACGTCAGGGTGTCCGACTTGCTGATGTCCGGCGCACAGCACCGGACCTGACCCACGACACGACCTCACAGATCGTCGACGGATACGACCCCGGTCACCACCACCTGGTGTGGAGCCAGCGCTCCGGTGCGCAAGTTCGTACGGCTCGGTTGTCGATGGTGGTGACCTCGCCGACAGGCCTCTGGATCCCGGGCGGCCAGCCGTACACCGTTGAAGCCTCCGGCGTCTGGTGGACCGCGCACTTCGTCGCCGACTCCTGTCCGTCGTCGTGGAGACGGATCGGCGCCGTGACCCTCGACGAGGTCGTCGCGCCGATGCTGGCCCATCTTCATTACCACCCGCATCGCGAAGGCTCCGAGGAGCTGCTGTCGTCGGTCGTCGCACACCTCGAAGACCACTTCCTCGCACAACCCTCGCCGCTCCGATTTCCCACCGACCCACGGGCCCGTGACGTCGCCGATGCGATCATCGCCGACCCGACCTCCGAGCGGGACCTCCACGACTGGGCTGAGCGCGTCGGCGCCAGTGAGCGAACGCTGCGACGGCTGTTCGCCGAACAGACCGGCATGCCGTTCCGCACCTGGAGGGCGAAGGCCCGGTTGCAGGCTGCGGTGCGACTCCTCACCAGCGGACGCCCGGTCGGCGAAGTCGCCCGCCGATGCGGCTACGGGTCGACCGTCGCCTTCGCCCGGGCGTTCGCCGCGGACTTCGGCATGACGCCGAGCAACTTCCTCGCGCGGCGCGACGCGGACGAGCGACCGAGTCGAACCGCACCTGGGGGATCTTGGCCGGTGACATCTCCAGCTTGGCCGGTGAAATCGCCCGGGTTCCTGGAGGCTCTGTCGCACGTGGTGACCGAGACTCCCGGAGACGAGATGACCAATCGAACCCGAACGAGACTGCTGGCCGCGGCGAGCGCCCTGATGTTGGTGGCGGCCGCGTGCGGGAGCGACGACCCGGTGTCGGACGAGTCGGACGGGTCGGCGACTGAGACGGAGAGTGAGACAGTGTCCGAGCCTGCTTCGAGTGATGCGGACGTGTCCGACTCGCCCTCCGAGACGGCCGACGAGCCCGTCGAGACGAGCGAACCGACGGCTGATGCGACGACCGACGAAGCGTCGGCCTATCCACGAACCTTCGAGCACGCACTCGGTCGCACCGTGATCGAAGCGCGCCCCGAGCTTGTGCATCTGTCGGAGACACGCCTGGCATTCGGGAACATGCTGGGCCTGGGCGTCGACGTGGACATGGCCGTGCCGTTCGTCTTCTCCGACTTCCAACCCGTCCCACAGAGCTACCTGGACCGAGCGGGCGAGCTCGGTGTCGAGGTCTCGGAGGGGCTCGATGTGTTCGAACTGTCGATCGAGGAGATGGTCCGGCTCGCTCCCGATCTTTTCGTCGTCACCGACTACGACGCCGAGTTCATCGAGGGTCTCGACGAGCTGGCCGACCAGATTCCCGTCGTCGTCATCTCGAGTGATTCTCAGGAGGAGATGCTGAACGACCTCGCCGAGATCTTCGCAATCGATCCCGACCGTGTCGCCGAGGCGGGTCGGGCGGCTGCCGACGCGCTCGCGGCGGTCAGCTTCCCGGACGACATCGAGGTGTCGGTCTTCACGTCGTACAACTTCGGAACCCTCGAGGTCGAGGTCTACAACGAGACCTCGCCGACGGGCTTGCTGCTCGAGGGTGCCGGAGTCGACGTGAGGGAACAGGAACCGGTCGACGAGCGCTGGGCGTACCTCGCCGAAGAGAGTCTCGAACTCCTCAACGCCGACGTGATGGTCAACCTGACGACGTACGGTCCGACCGACGTGCTGGACGAGAGCGTCGTCTTCCAGAACGTGCCGGCCGTCCAGGACGGACGCTTCATCCACCTCACGTACGACGAGTCGTTCGCCATCAACTTCCCGTCGCTGATGTCGGCCCCGCTTGCTGCGCAGGCGCTCGCGAAGATCGAAGCTGCCGCCCAGGGATGACGAGCCCCTGGCCTCACCGGTCGCCCGTGCCACGCCTCGAAGCAGGTCGAGCCGTCCGGTAACTTCCGCGGATGGTCTCTCGACCTCGCGACCGACCGAGCCGTCGGGTGCATCCCGATCCCGAGCGGGTCGCTGCGGCGTGAGGATCGAGTCAGAGCAAGGGGTCGTCGTCTCGAGCGTCCGTGTGGCGCCACCGACCGTGCTCGACCTCACCGGTAGCTCGAGCGACCCGCGTCATCGGCTCGTGTGGTCCGATCGGCGATCCATCGACGTGCGAACCGGCAACATGGCCTTTGCCGTCAGCCCGCCGCTCGGCCTGTGGGTTCCGGCCTTCGCGCGAGCGAGGATCTCGACCCTCGGTGACATCTGGGTGACCGACTTCGTCGCCGAGTCGTGCCCGAACGGATGGCAGAGGTTCGAACGACTGAACGTCGCCGACGAGATCGGTCCGCTGATCAGAGTGCTTGCGCGCGATCCCGGCTCGGACCGGTCGACACACATCGCCTCCGCGCTCGTCGCCTCGTTGATCGACGCGTTCGCGGTCCGGGACGTTCCGTTGCAGTATCCGCGTGATGAACGGGCCAGAGAAGTCGCGGAACGCCTGACCGCCGACCCGTCGATCTCGTGGAGCCTGCTCGAATGGTCTCGGCTGGTCGGTGCTGGCGAGCGGACGCTCCGCCGGCTGTTCGAGCTCGAGACGGGGCTCGGGTTCCGGAACTGGCGCACCCGACTGAGGATTCGCCACGCCATCCGTCTTCTCGAACTCGACACGCCGATCGCCCGAACCGCCACCTTGTCCGGTTTCGCGTCGGCTCGCGGTTTCATCCGGTCGTTTCAGGCTGAGACGGGTTTGACGCCGGCCGAGTTCGCTCAGCGGCCCGAGACGTTGCCGTCTGCATCCCGGATTTGGCCGAACACGTCACCCATCGAGCGTCATCATCCCCTTGCAGAGCTCGTGAACTCTGCCTTACAAGGGGAAGACATGTCATTGAAGAACCCGACGGGAACCATGCTCCTCGCCGCCGCGCTCATCGTCGCGGCCTGCGGCAGCGACGATGAATCGTCTGCCGAGGACGCAACGGGCGACACTGCGCCCGAGTCGACGACCAACGCCGTCGAGGCCCCTGACTCGACCGCGCCGGCTTCGAGCGGGTCCGTCGAAGACGACGCTGCGAGCTCCGCAACCGAGGCTGGCGGGCAGGAGCCGGTCGCAGCGGAGACGACCGTGTTCGTCGATGACCTCGGTCGCGAGGTCGAGATACCGGCGAATCCGGAGCGGGTCGTGTTCGCGAACGGCGAGCTCGCGGGCATGGTGACGACCCTGGGGTTTTCACCACTCGCCTTCCACGACTCGTACAGCACCAGTCCTGAGTTCCTCCAGTCCCTCGGGGGAGCGACGCCCGACCTCGATGACGCGGTGTTCCTGGACTCGGCCGAGCTGAATCTCGAGGCTCTGAAGGCGTTGGAGCCCGACTTGTTGATCTGGACGCCTTGGCTGGAGGCTGAGGACTATCAGGTGATCACCGACGAGATCGCGCCGATCGTCGCCCTCGACGCGCGGGCCAATGGCACCGATGCCTACACGCCCGGTAGCGATCGAGGTGAGCAGTATTCGAAGCAGAGGAAAGTCGCGGAGTTGGTCGGAGTGGCCGACGCCCTCGATGGACAGATCGCGGAGTACGAAGCGCAGATCGCTGACGTGAGGGATCGTCACGGCGAGCTGATCGATGAGCTCGAGTGGACGATGCTCGACATCTACGGCGATGGGCTGGCGTGGATGTACGGCCAGCCGGCCTTCACCTTGAACGAGGTCACGTCGGACATCGGCCTCGAGGCGTCGACGGCCATGGCGCAGGAGGTCCAGTCGCCTGACAACGCGACCTATCTCTATGCGGAGATCTCGGCGGAACGGGTTCCAGAGTTCGCCGCCGACCTGATCTTCGTGCTCGTGGAGGATCCGGCAACGCAGTCCGTGGCCGACGTTGACAGTGGAATCGACGCACTCCTCGCTTCAACCGATGCGGGCGAAGCGGGTCAGGTCCTCGTCGGCGATCAGATCGGTTGGACCTTGCACAACGTGCAGGCCAATGTCGCCCTGCTGAACCAGATCGATCAATTCCTCACCGAGAACGACGTGGCGAACGTCGGCGACTTCTGATTCCCGGGGCGCCGATGACCGATCCTGTGGTCGTGCACGGGGGCGCAACCACATGGTCAGCGGAACCATCGGCGACGATCTCCGCCTGGAGGACCCCCGACGGCGCACGACGCGGCGCCCTCGTGGCTGTCGATGCCCCCGTCGGCCGACGGGCACCGCTCCGGTCGCTGATCAGCTGATCACCGAGCGAGCGTTCGCCGGTGCGACACCACGGAGGATTTCGCCGCGCCTGCGACCCGATCACCGCCGCTGCTTGACTTCCCGCGACCCTCGCGGTAAGTATCGCCGACGCGACATCCGTCACCCGACCTACCGACTCGACTGCAGGAGGCCTCATGCCCGCGACACTCACGCCGACGATCCACCGCGACCTGCATCGACCCGGTCGGCCGCTCACGGCGCGAGAGCGTCAGATCCTCAACGACATCACGCGTCGCGAGTTCATCGTCGGCGGCGCCCTCGCCGGGGCCCTCGTCGTGACCGGATGTGGCGACGACGATGACTCGTCGAGCGAGGGGGAGGTGGAGGCCGACTTCCCTCGCACCGTCGAGCACGTCGGAGGCTCGACGACGATCGATTCGAAGCCCGAGCGGATCGTGTGTATCAGCGGTGAGTACGAGTTCGAAGCGATGGTGGCCCTCGGCGCTCCCGTCGTGGGAGCGAACATCGCCGACCGCGACATGAACACGCCCTGGTACGCCGAGCTGGACCTCGCCGGGTACGGGCAGTTCGGAGGGCAGAATCTCGAGGCGATCGCCGAACTCCAACCCGACCTGTTGATCGTGCCCGACTACGGGCCCGAAGGGGATGGCAGGCCCGAACTCGAACAGATCGCACCCCTGGTCTTCCTGCCCTCCGACTTCCGGGGTCAACTGACGACGGGTGCTTTCGCCGCCGGGCTCGAAGCGAACGGTCTGCGGGCCATCGACGAGCTGGAGGCTCTCGCTCGCAGCTTCGAACCGGCGTGGCGACCGACGTCGATCGCGCTCGCCAACGAGGACATCGATGTCGTTGGCTTCTACAGCGGTGAGAGTGCGGCCTCGTCACCCTTCGAGCTCCTCGGGTTGCCCAAGATCAGCCCACAGGTCGGCGGCTACGCGGACGTGTCCCTCGAGCTGCTTCCCGAGTTCGCCGACGACGTCGATCTGATGATCGGGATCTACGTCACGGATCAGTTCGAGGCTCAACCCGTCGTGCAGAACCTGCCTGTCATCCGGGAAGGCCGGTACGCCGCGGTCGATCCCGCGTACCAGCTCGGGTTCAATTCGCCCGGCATGCTCTCCCTTCCGTTCCTGATCGAGGAGATCGGGCGGGTTCTCGCGGAGACCGCTCCGTGATCGACCGAGGCTGATCGGGCGAGGAGCAGGCGCACGGTCGGACGATTGTCGGTGATCGGCGACGGCAAGGTCCTTGCACGGGGTCGGCCTGCGGTGCCCGGCGCGGTCACCGGCTGTGTCCTCACCGATCCCGTCGAGGCCGAGCGGAGAGCGTCGGAGGGGTCGCTGGTGATCTTGGCGGTCACCACCACCAGCCCACAACTCCTTCCCGTCGTGACGTCGGCCGCTGGGGTGATCACCGAGCTGGGCGGGCTGGCCTCACACGCAGCGTTGGTGTGTCGCGAGCTCGCCACGCCCTGTGTGGTCGGGTGCGGTCCCGACACCGTGACGCAGCTCGACGGCACGTGGGCGATCCTCGACGCCGAACGAGGCGAGCTTCGCCGAGCGACTCCGCCGGTCGACGCGGATCACGAGGTGGCGGCTGACGGAACGTCCGGACGAGCCGTGGAATCCGCCACCGTCGCACTCGACGACGAGCATCTCGTCACCCTGCAGGCGGCTCGCCTGCGTGGCGTCACGGACGAGTCCGACCTGTCGGCGATCCTCCAGCTCCGACATGGCGTCGCGGAGCGGCACGTCGCACTGCTCGAACACGTCGGGCTGGTGTCGGCGTCTGCGGAAGGTGTTCGGGTCACCACCAGCGGGCACCACCGGATCGAGGAGTGGCTCGTCGACGAGCGGCGGCAGGTCGACGGTTCGGCGCTCACAGCGTTCCACGAGGGGGATGAGTGGAATCGGCAGAACGACCAGTTCGAGCACATCGCGACCGCCTGGTACGTGCGCGACGGTGTCGACAACGACCACACCGATGCCGCGTACGACGCCGCTGTCCTGCGTGACCTCCTCGACCTGGGAGAGAGGTGGACGATCGGTCGGATCGCCGCGGACCTCCGGGCGCGGCTGGGGAGTTACGACCGTCGGTTCCGTACGGCGTTGACCGCCGTTCGAGCCGGTGACGCACGCTGGTTCCTCGGACTGTCGGTCGACAGCTTCCACCGTGTGTTGTTCGAGTTGCACCAGGAGATGTACGACCTCGCGCCCGGGACGCGCGAAGAGCATGAGCGAGCCCGACACGTGCGACTCGTGGGCCGACGCGAGTTGCTCGGACTCGACGAGACCCTCGAGATTCGAGACCCCTGACCGCCGGTCGGCTCCGCGTCTCAGTCGAAGGGGAGCACCCCTCGGCGAATCGCATCCACCATTCCGACGACCGACCAACGCAGCTTCCAGGTGAAGCGGTCGGAGTCCGGTGCCGAGAACGCGATCGGCAAGCCGGCTGCGTGAACGGGTCGATCGAGGCCGAACGCCTCCTCGAACTCGCGATCCTCGCCCAGATCCTCCGCATGCCGGGCGATCGCCTCGCCCATCGCCGTCGACACCACGGCATCCGTCAGGAGGACCGCCGCTGCCGGATCGAAGCCGGCATCGACGAGGGCCGCACCGAGGCGCTCTTCGAACATCAGCAGACTCGGCCAGGCGTGCGACAGGTAGTACTCGGCCAATCCGGGATGGCCGAGAGCAGCGCAATGCAGCGACGAGCCCCACCCGACGGCGACCTCGACCGGATCCTCCGGCTCGGTCACCTCGCAGATCACGCCGTCGAGAAGACGATCGGCGACCGCCCGTTCGAGGTCATCTCGACCCGACACGTACGTGTAGACCGTGGCCGCCGGAATCCCCAGCGCACGTGCGACTCCGACCACCGACACGTTCTGCAGCCCCATCGCGACCGCGGCATCGACGACTTGCTCCCGCGTGTGTGCGGCAGGCCGACCCGTCCGACCGCTCGGCCCACCCTTCACCGCGGGACTCGAACGAGACATGCGCCGATGCTAACGACGAGGCGTTGCCGCCTGCCGTGGCGTCGATCGCTCGAGTGGTCGACGACATCGGGCACTTGCGACCTCCGGAGAGGCTCACCTGATCATCGTGTGATCAACGTCGTGGTGAAGTACGACCTTCGACGAATCGGACTTGGCCGCGTAGAGCGCGGCGTCCGCCCGCGAGAGC
>JBCDAK010000166.1:0-11126 GCA_039185545.1 Actinomycetota bacterium | reverse complement strand
GCGTCTGCATGGCGCCGATGGCCATGACGTCGTTGTAGGCGAAGATCGCGTCGAGGTCGGGAGCCACGTCGAGCGCCAGCGCCGTGCCGTGTCGACCGCCGTGGGTGGTGGCCGGGACCCGGATGACCGTCGGGTCGCCGATGCCCGCTTCGCGGCACGCGGACAGGAAGCCCTGCTGGCGGGGATCACTCGCGGTGTCGAGCTGGTCGTCGGTGAGCATGACGGGTCGATGACATCCCCGCCCGACGAGGTGATCGACGGCGATGCGACCCGCTCCGACCAGATCGGACACGAGGAGGGCGGCACGGTCGTGGTCGAGTGGAGTGTCGACCACCACGGTGGCCACGCCGCGGTCGAGCAGCGGGCGGAGGTGTTCGGCGTCACCCGCGGCGGGGAAGACGATGACGCCCTCGGGTGCGTACATCTCCATCTGCTCGAGCAACTCGACCTCGAGTTCGGGGTCGTGCTCGTTGACCGCGAGGAGCATGGTCAGTCCGGCGGCGCGAGCCGCGCGTTGGACCGCCTGGGCGACTTCGGGGAAGAACGGATCATCGAGCGTGGTGGCGACGAAGGCGACGGTCCGACTGCGTCGGGTGATCAGACCGCGCGCGAACACGTTGGGGCGGTATCCGAGCTGCTCGACGGCTTCGAGGACCTTGTCTCGCGTCTCGTCGCTGAAACCACCCTCGTCGTTGACGACACGCGACACGGTGCGAGGCGACACACCCACGAGGGCGGCGACGTCACGCAGGGTGGCGGCTCGGTTCGACTCCAGTGGGTTCATGTCGGCTCCACGATGGTACAAACGATGGACACGATCTTGGATCCTCCTCATCGCTACGTCAACGTTGACGTAACGATGTGGTGAGATCTAGGGTGAGACACAAGTGAGAGAGGGGGAAGCCGTCGGGGGAGGGGATCTCCGATGGCACGACGTGTGACGACGCTCGAAGATCCGATCGTCGAGGAGAAGGTGCCCGAGCCGGCACCGACCGACTCGGCACAGACACTCGTCATCGCGGGACTCATGGCGGCCTTCACCGGCGTCGTCACGCTGGTCATGGCCGCGTTGCTGATCTGGTCACCCGAGTCGGTCGCCGATCTCGAGATCCGGACCGAGAACCAGTACTCGGGCTTCGGGACCATGCTGGTCCTGTTCGGAGCGCTGCAGCTGTTCGCCGCCTACCAGGCGATCAAGCGTCGCCCGCTCGGGCGGAGCCTCGTGATGGGCATCGGTGCCCTCATCGTGGCGCTCGCCACGTTCGGTCTCTCCGGCGAAGGCGAGGCCTACCGCTGGGCCGGAGTCGTGCTGGTCGCCGTCGCGGTCGGCGCCGCCACGTTCGTCAGCTGGCGCAACAGGGATGACATCAGCGAGCAGACCGCCGGCATCATCGGTCTGGTCGTCGGCCTCGTCGCCCTCGTCTTCTTCCTGTTCTTCAGCGAGTCGCGGTTCTTCCAGGTCATGGGCTTCGTCCTGCTCGCCGCCGTCGTGGTCGCCGGCGTGTACGTCGCAGCCGAGAGAGCCCTCGACGATCCCCGACTCGCCGTCGCCGCAGGCGCGGCGGCGCTCGTCGTGTACTTCCTCATCGGCGCCGATGCCACGTGGAGCCAGTTCATCGGCGTCGGCATCGCCGGACTGGCGATCGGGTTGGCGTACATCGCGGAGCCCGAGGAGCATCTCGCGCGATCGGGCGGGGGTCTGACCGAAGGCTGGAGGGTCGCCTTCTGGTTCCTCCTGCCGACGATCCTCGGCTTCGTCCTGTTCTTCTTCCTGCCGACCATCCGGGCGATCGGCATTTCGTTCCAAGACTTCCCGCTCCTCGAGAACGAGGGAACCTGGATCGGTTGGGACAACTACCGCGAGGTCCTCGGCGACGACCTCTTCTACAACGCCATCTGGGTCACCTTCAAGTACGTGGTGATCAACATCGGCACGCAGACGGTCCTCGCCCTCGCCATCGCCGTCATGATGGACCGGCTCACGAAGTCGGTGTTCGTGCGCAGCATCCTGCTGCTGCCGTGGCTGCTGCCGAACATCATGGTCGGGCTGCTGTGGCTCTTCATGCTCGACCCCCGCAACGGGATCATCAACGAGTGGCTGGGCTACTTCGGGATCGACTCGATCGGTTTCCTGTCCAACGAGGACTGGGCCATCCCGGCGCTGTCGTTCATCAACACCTGGAAGTTCACGGGGTACACGGCGCTGCTGCTGTTCGCCGGCATGCAGACCGTCCCGAGCAACCTCTACGAAGCCGCAGCGCTCGACGGGGCCTCGGAGTGGAAGATGTTCACGACGATCACGATGCCGCTCCTGCGGCCCGTGCTCGCACTCGTGCTGGTGATCAGCCTGATCGGTTCGTTCCAGGTCTTCGACGTCGTCCAGGCCGCCGCGGGCGGCCTCCAGGGCAACCCGGGTGACCCGCTCGACGAGACCCGGGTGCTCTACCTGTACATCTACGACAAGGCGTTCGTCGACGGCTTCGGCCGACGAGCCGGAGAGGGCGCAGCAGCGGCGACGTTGCTCATGCTCGGGCTGCTGGTGATCACGGTGGTCCAGTTGCGCCTCTCGCGAGCCGGGGAGAGTGATCTGGCGTGAGCGACGTGACCGACACCCGCACCGCCGACGCGTCGACCGCCGATGCGCTCGACCCCGAGATCGCCGAGCGCATCGACGCCGGTATGGCCGGCGCACGCAACAAGGGGCGACTGTCCCTCGGGCGCGGTGCCGCCTGGGCGGTGCTCGTGGTCGTCATGATCGCGAGCCTGTTCCCGGTCTACTGGGCGCTCCGCACGGCGTTGTCGAACAACACGGCGATCATCGAGGACACCGGCAACCTGCTGCCGCCCGAGCCGACGCTGTTCAACTTCGAACGCGTCTTGACCGATCAGTCGACGCTCTCGCCCGAGGAGTTGCGCGAGTTCCAACAGGAGGTCGCCGCCGTCGGGGGCAACGACACGAACTTCTCGATCTGGGAGCCGATCCGTCACTCGGTGATCGTGTCGTCCCTGATCACCATCGGTCAGGTGTTCTTCTGCTCGATGGCGGCGTACGCGTTCGCCCGGCTCCGGTTCAAGGGACGCGAGGTGGTGTTCACCATCTTCTTGTCGGCGCTGATGGTGCCGCCGATCTTCGCCCTCGTGCCGAACCTCTTGCTGATCCGCGATCTTCGCATCGACGTCGGGCTCTTCTCGATCGACTTCGGCTGGCTGCCATGGGCGGGTTCGGCGGGATGGACCAACACCTACGCCGGGTTGGCCGCGCCGTTCTTCCTGATGACGCCCTTCGCCATCTTCTTCCTGCGGCAGTTCTTCATCGGCATCTCGAAGGAGGTCGAGGAGGCCGCCGTCCTCGACGGTGCCGGTCACTTCCGGCGATTCTTCCAGGTGATCCTGCCGATGGCCGCGGCGCCCATCTTCACGCTGGCGCTCATCACGTACGTCAACTCGTGGAACGAGTTCCTGTGGCCGTTCACAGCGGGACGCAACCTCACCGTCATCACGGTCGCGCTCAACGACTTCCGGGCGCAGACGCCGGGCACCACGCGACCCGACTGGTCGGGCCTCATGACGGCCACGTTCATCGCCGGTGCACCGATCCTGCTGCTCTTCGGACTGCTCGGTCGCAAGGTCGTCGACTCCATCCAGTTCTCCGGCATCAAGTGATGCCGGTCCAGTTCTCCGGCATCACGTGATGCCGGTCCAGATCGCAGCGGCGGCCTCGGGCGTCGCAGCGAGTCCAGCAACCTGTTCCTGAAGGGGGAAACAGCAAGTGAGAAAGCGAACAGCACGGGCCGCAGCGGGCCTCGTGGCACTGTCGATGGTCGCCGCAGCGTGTGGCTCCGATGACGACGGAGACGCCGACGACGGCGACGACGTCAGCGCCAGCGAAGCCGACGCCGGCGACGACGCCGGTGATGACGCCGGCGACGACGAGGCGATGGACGAGGACGAGGGCGAGGACGCAGCTCCCGCCGGCGACGGTCCCACGCTCGACTATTGGCTCTGGGACAACAACCAGCAGCCCTTCTACCAGGAGTGCGCGGCGAACTTCACCGAGCAGACCGGGATCAACATCAACGTGGTCCAGCTCGGCTGGGGTGAGTACTGGGACGGCCTCACGGCCGGCTTCGCGACCGGCGACGTGCCCGACGTGTTCACCAACCACCTCGCTCAGTACCCGTCGTTCGTCGACTCGGGCGTCCTCGTGCCGCTCAACGACTTCGTCGAAGCCGACGGCGTCGACGTCGGGATCTACGCCGACGGCCTGGCCGACCTGTGGGTCGCTCCCGACGGTTCGCGCTACGGCCTGCCGAAGGACTTCGACACGATCTCGCTCGTCGTCAACCAGGACGCACTCGCCGACGCGGGTCTGACCATGGACGACCTCGCGAACCTCGAGTGGAACTCCGAGGACGGTGGGACGTTCGAGTCGACCATCGCCGCGCTGTCCGTCGACACCAACGGTGTCCGCGGCAACGAGGACGGCTTCGACGCCGGAAGCGTCGAGACCTACGGCTACATCTCGAACACCGGCTACGCCGACGCCTACAGCCAGACCGGCTGGTCCGCGTTCACCGCGACCACCGGCTGGGACTACCTCGACACCAACCCGTGGGGCACGGTCTACAACTACGACCAGCCCGAGTTCACCGACACCATGCTGTGGTGGGCGAGCCTCATCGAGAAGGGCTACATGCCCGACTCCGAGACCCTCGCCGGCTCGGGCGCCGACACGATCTTCGCCGATGGTGGCGCCGCCACCATGACGGACGGCTCGTGGAAGATCGGCACGTGGACCGGACCGGACGCCACGTTCGACGTCGACTTCGCACCGACGCCGATCGGTCCGAACGGTGGCCGTGCGTCGATGTTCAACGGTCTGGCCGACTCCATCACGACCGCGTCGGAGAACCCCGACGAGGCGTGGGAGTGGGTCAAGTACCTCGGCTCGGCCGAATGCCAGGACATCATCGGCGCCGGCGGCGTCGTGTTCCCGGCCATCCCGTCGGCCACGGCTCTCGCCGAGCAGGCGTTCGCCGAGAAGGGTGCTGACGTCGGCGCTTTCACGATCCACGTCGAGGAGGGGACCACGTTCCTCTTCCCGATCTCGATCGAGGGTGCCGAGGTCCAGAACATCGTGGGCACCGCCATCGACGCCGTCATGCGCGGCGAAGGCGACGCCCAGACGCTGATCGACGCGAACGCAGAGATCAACGAACTCATCGCCGACGCGGGCTGATTCCCGTCGTCGATCTGTCGTGAACTCGCAGTGGTCGGTCGGGCCTCACCGGGCTCGGCCGGCCACTGCGGCGACACGAGTCGACCGCGGCGTCCTGCTCCGCGTCGGTCTCATCGGTGTCGCCCTCGCCGCGTGCGGCGGGGCCGAGGCTGCTGAGCACGACGACGCCGGCGCCAGCGTCGTCGACGCGACCGTGACCATCATCGACCACCGGGAGGGGGACTGTGAGGCGACCTTCGTCCGCCGCGAACTTGAGCACGTCACCTCGCCGCGTGGCGAGGTCGCAGCGATCGTCGACGGCACCGGGACCGGGGTCTTTCTCGACGACCTCGACGACGACGGAGCGCTCGACATCGTGCTCCCGAACCTCACGGGTGAGACGTCGGTGCTCTGGGGCGACGGCGACGGCCGATTCGAGCGCCGCGCGTTCGAGACCGGCCGCTTCCGTCAGGCGGCATCGCTCGATGTCGACGCCGACGGCGACCGCGACGTCCTGCTCACCACCGGCATCGGACCGCCGGTCGCGTTTCTCTCGCAGGCCGACGTCGGCGAGCCGCGCGAGTTCGAGCGCGTCGAGTACCGCACCGACGCAGTCGCGTTCTCCGTGGCACCCGGTGACCTGCTCGGCGACGGGACGGTCGAGGTCGTGACCGGCTCGTACAACGCCGAGTTGTCGTTCAATCGCGACAACAGGGTGCTCATGGGTTTCGACGTGGGCGTCGCCGTGACCGAACCGTCGGCCGACGCTCTGGCGACCGGCGTGCCGACCGACTTCCTGACCGACTCGGCGCAGGCGCTGGCTCTGCTGGTCGTCGATCTCGATGGCGACGGTCTCGACGACGTGCTCGTCGGCAACGACCTCGGGACCCCCGACCGCGTCTGGTTGGGTGACCCGGCCGGCCCCACCGTGACCGAGCTGTTCGACACCACGAGTCTCTCCACGATGTCGCTCGACGTGGCCGACCTCGACGGCGACGCCGACCTCGATGTGATCAGCACCGACATGGCTCGGTTGCCCGGCGAACCCGACGAGGTCTGGGAGGGCGTCGAGGACGACATCGAGCAGGTGCGCGTCGACGAGATCCAGGAGCCGCGCAACGTGGTGCAGATCGCGGGCGACGGCGGCTTCACCGAGTCGGCGCTCGACCTCGGCGTCGCGTCGACCGGGTGGAGCTGGGCAGGCCTCGCCGGCGACCTCGACCACGACGGACTGACCGACCTCGTCGTCGTCAACGGGATGCAGGGCGCCTCGATCTTCGACATGCTTCCGAACGGCGAGCTCGTCGAACCCAACCAGGCGTTCCGCAACCTCGGCGACGACGGTTTCGCCCTCGCGCCCGAGTGGGGTCTCGACTCGACCCAGGGCGGGCGGGGAATGGCGCAGGGCGACGTCGACGGTGACGGCGACCTCGACATCGTCGTCAGCAATCTCGGAGCACCCACCGCTCTCTACGAGAACCGCCTGTGCGGCGGGCCGTCGATCATCGTCGAACCGCAGTGGGTCGGCGTGCAGAACGTCGACGCGCTCGCTTCCTCGGTACGGGTCGTGCGCGACGGCGACGTCGTCGGTGTCCGGCCGATCACCGCCACCCGCGGGTATCTGTCCACGAGCCCCACCCGGGCGCACGTCGGGCTCGGATCCGATGCCGCCGGCACGACCGTCGACGTCGAGGTGCGGTGGCCCGACGGCGCGACGACCACCATCGACGACGTGGCCGCCGGCTCGACCGTCGAGGTCGTGCGAGACGCCCCACCCGTCGATTCGTCCACCGACCCCGGTGATGGTTCACGATGAGCACCGTGATCGAGGGTCGCGTCGTCGAGGGATCGTCGCGGACCGTCGACGTCGTCGCGCACCTCTCTCCACTGCTCGTCGCGATCGTCGCGGCGGCCGTCGTCGGACAGCCGATCGGGTGGATCGCCTTCCTCGTCCCACTCGGCCCCCTGCTCGTGGCCGGCGCACTCAGGGTGGCCGGTCGCCCCCGTCCTCGCGGCGTCCGATCGCTCCTCGCCTTCTCCGCCCTCTCCGGCCTGCTCATCGGTGGCGGGTGGGCGCTCACCGAGGCGAAGGACCTGTGGCCTCCGTTCGCGATCATCTTCCCGCTGGGGCTGCTCGCGTTCGTCGCCGGGCTCGTCAACTTCGTGATGATCGTGCTCTCGAGGACCTGGCGCGCCGGACGGGGCCTGATCTTCGACTACCCGTGGATCCCGTCCGCCGTGGCCGAACGAGTCGGCCTCGACCCCGAACTCCCCGAATGACCAGTCCCGATCCGTCATCGTCCCGAGTCCCGTCCCGAGTTCTGACACCAGCCCAGAGGAGCGACAGATGAGCTACGTCTCGCTGCACAACCTGACCAAGATCTACCCCGGCAACGCCGACCCGTCGGTGAGCGACCTCAGCCTCGACATCGAGGAGGGCGAGTTCGTCGTGTTCGTCGGCCCGTCCGGTTGTGGCAAGTCGACGGCGCTGCGCATGGTCGCCGGTCTCGAGTCGATCACGGCCGGCCAGCTGTACATCGCCGGCGACAACATGACCGACGTGTCGCCGCAGGACCGCGACATCGCCATGGTGTTCCAGAACTACGCGTTGTACCCACACATGACCGTCGGGAAGAACATGGCGTACCCGCTGAAGATCGCCGGGGTGCCCAAGGACGAGATCGAGCGACGGGTGAAGGAGACGGCCGGCGTGCTCCAGCTCGAGGAGTACCTCGACCGGAAGCCGGGCAATCTCTCGGGCGGCCAGCGTCAGCGTGTCGCCATGGGTCGGGCGCTCATCCGGTCGCCGAAGGTCTTCCTGATGGACGAGCCGTTGTCGAACCTCGACGCGAAGCTCCGTGTCTACATGCGGACCGAGATCGCCCGGATCCAGCAGGAACTGGGCATCACCACCATCTACGTCACACACGACCAGGTCGAGGCGATGACGATGGGGGACCGCGTCGTCGTGCTGAAGGACGGCGAACTCCAGCAGGCCGACGCGCCCGCCAACCTGTACACGGCGCCGGGCAACATGTTCGTCGCCGGCTTCATCGGTTCGCCGGCGATGAACCTCTTCGAAGGCGTCGTCACCGAGGTCGAAGGAGCGCTCGCGGTGTCGATCGGACCCAACTCGCTCGACATCCCGTCGTCGGTGGTCGAACGCCACAGCGAGCTGCGCAACCGGGTCGGCGACACGATCGCAGTGGGCATTCGGCCCGACGACATGTACGACGCGGCGCTGAACCCGCAGTACCCGACCCGGCTGCGCGGCACACCACTGCTGCTCGAGTCGCTCGGATCCGAGATCGTCACGCACCTCGACCTCGGTGTCCGTCCGATGGACTCCACCGACCCCGACGTCGAGGAGCTCGGCGACGCCGACGGTGGCGCCGTCGTCGCTCGCTTCAGCCCCCACTCCACCGTCGCGAAGGGTCAGCCCATCGAGATCTCGGTCGACTCCCAGCGTCTCCACTTCTTCGACATCGCGTCGGGAAACCGGATCTGACGCGCCGCGCCGGTCGCCTCGTCCCCGTCCACGACCCTCCCTCCGAAAGGTCTGACCCGCCATGCCCAAGATCACATTCGTCGGTGCGGGAAGCACCGTCTTCGCGAAGAACCTCCTCGGCGACATTCTCTCGATCCCGGCGCTCGCCGAGTCGGAGATCGCACTGTTCGACATCGACGCCGAGCGGCTGCACACGTCCGAGATCGTCGCCGGGAAGACCGCGGCCGCCGTGGGCGCCTTGCCGACGCTCACGGCGACGCTCGACCGACGTGAGGCGCTCGCTGACGCCGACCACGTCATCACGATGTTCCAGGTCGGCGGGTACGAGCCGTCGACGGTGGTCGACTTCGACGTGCCCAAGCGATTCGGTCTCCGCCAGACCATCGCCGACACGCTGGGCGTGGGCGGGATCATGCGTGGCCTGCGCACCGTGCCCGTGCTGCTCGACGTCTGTCGCGACATGGAGGACGTGTGTCCCGACGCGACGCTGCTGCAGTACGTCAACCCGATGTCGATCAACATGTGGGCGGTCAACCGGGCCACCTCGATCCGGTCGATCGGGCTGTGCCACTCGGTCCAGCACACGGCGGAGCAGCTCGCCGGTGACATCGGCGTCCCCGTCGACGAGCTGCGGTACCGCTGTGCCGGCATCAACCACATGGCGTTCTACCTCGACTTCGGGCGGTCGCTGCCCGGCGGCGGCATCGAAGACCTGTACCCGCGGATCGCCGAGTTCGCAGCGGCGGGGGACATCCCCGATCGGGGCGATCCCGACCGCGACGACGGTGCGGCGTCCGGCCTGTCCGACGCCGTCCGCTACGAGATGTTCCGTCGCCTCGGCTACTTCGTGACCGAATCGTCGGAGCACTTCGCCGAATACGTGCCGTGGTTCATCAAGCGCGACCGTCCCGATCTCATCGAGAAGTTCGGCGTGCCACTCGACGAGTACCCGGTCCGGTGCGAACGGCAGATCGCCGGGTGGGAGCAGCTTCGCACCGAGATGGAGGATCCCGAGTCGTCCATCGATGTGTCGCCGTCCGTCGAGTACGGGGCGTCGATCATCAAGGCCATCGAGACCGGCGAGCCGACGGTCGTCTACGGCAACGTCATGAACGACCAGACCGGTGACGGGTCGCGCCTCATCTCGAACCTGCCGACCGAGTCGTGTGTCGAGGTGCCCTGCCTCATCGACCACAACGGCATCCAGCCCACGACGATCGGCCGAATCCCGCCGCAGCTCGCCGCACTGATGCAGACCAACGTCAACGTGCACTCGCTCACGGTCGAAGCGATCCTGACCGGCGAGCGTCAGCACGTGTATCACGCTGCGATGTTCGACCCCCACACCGCGGCCGAGCTCGATCTCGACCAGATCTGGCAGCTCGTCGACGACCTGTTCGAGGCGCACGGCGACTTCATCCCGGAGTCACTGCGCGCCTGAGGACCCCCGGCGCACCGTTCACCTCAGCTCAACCCCCCGGTTGCTGGGGATGCGCTGACGTGAACGGCAGCCGGTTGGATTCGCGTCAGCTCATCCTGCGGATTGTCCGGGAGGCGCTGACGTGAGTGGTCGCCAGCCGCTGTGTCAGCTCATCCTGCCGGGTCGCCGAGTTGCGCTGACGTGAACGGCAGCCCGTTGGTTTCGCGTCAGCTCATCCTGCGGATTGTCTGAGTTGCGCTGACGCAGGTGGTCGCCAGCCGCTGTGTCAGCTCATCCTGCCGGTTGCTGGGGATGCGCTGACGTGAGTCGGTGGCACGACGTCGGCCGCGTCAGGCGGCGCGGCCGAGGGCCGAGCGGAGCGTGGCGATGACCTCGTGTGGCGCGTCGACCACTTGGCGGTACGTGAACTGGTACGGCTCGTATCCCTGGGCCAGGAGAGCGTTGGTGCGCTGCGCATCTCGTGCCATCTGCGACGCGGTGCGGTGATACCGGTAGCCGAGAACCTCGACCACGACACGCGTGCCCGGGAAGACGGCGTCGACGCGCACGAGGTGATCGCCGGCCCGCGCGAGCTCGGCCTGGGTGACCGGTCTGGGAAGGCCGGCATCGGCGACGATGCGGAGGAACTCCCGCTCGAGCCAGCTGTGGCCGCCCTGCGTGATCTCGAGGCCTTCGAGGGCCCGAACGACGGCACCGACACCCGCTCGACCCGGCCCGCGCAACACGGCCACTCGCCGATGAAGAGAATCCTCCGTGGTGAGCAGGTCGCGCAGTGCTCCGTCGACCGCCGCCGTGACCCGGTCCGGCCGTGTGTCCCGAGCGACGTCGACCAGCGTTCGCTCCACGCCGGTCACCGGGATCCCCGACACGGTCGTGCGGTCGGCGTCGGGCAACCGGGTCACGGTGTGGATGCGATGACCGATCCGATTGACGTGTCGACCCCGTCCGATGGCGACGTC
>JBCDAK010000165.1:0-11210 GCA_039185545.1 Actinomycetota bacterium | reverse complement strand
GCCGTGAGCGCCATCTCCATCGCCTTCGAGTGGCCGACCCGACTGGGCAGTCGAAGGAGTCCACCGCCCGCGGCGAACAGCCCGACGCCCGCTTCGGGGATGCCGAGCTTCACGCCCTCGGAAGCGACGAGCAGGTCACAGGTCAGCGCGAGTTCGAGACCGCCGGCGAGTGCAAATCCTTCGATCGCACCGATCAACGGCTTCTTCGAGCCCTCGCGGATGAACGTCATCATCGGGCCGATGTCCTCACCGCGAGCGAACGCCTTGAGGTCCATGCCCGAGCAGAAGCCGCGGCCATTACCCGTCAGGATGCCGATGCTGAGCGAATCGTCACCGTCGAGTTCCTCGATCGCTGCGACGAGGCCGCTCGACAGTGCACCGTTGATGGCGTTCATGGCGTCGGGCCGATTGAGGGTGATGACCAGGATCCGCCCCTGGCGCTCGGTGAGAACGGCCGGTTCGTCGGTGGTCGCGCTGCTGTCGCTCATGCGGGCGAGTTTGGTCGACTCGCGATCAGGGGGACGAAACGGCGGGGGAGCTGGTACACACCCCTGGTGGACTCTCGTCCTGGAACCGACACGATCCTCGTGACCGGCCTCCGAGCCGTCACCATCGTGGGGGCACTGCCCCACGAACGAGAGATCGAACAACCCCTCCGCGTCGACCTCGAACTCGCCGTCGACCTCCACGACGCCGGGCTCACCGACGAGCTCGGCGACACCGTCAACTACGGCTCGGTGGCCGATCGCGTGGTGGCGTGCGTCGAGGAGTCGAAGGACGTGTTGCTGGAACGTCTCGTCGCCCGCATCGCCGACGAGGTGCTGCAGTTCGATCGTGTCGAGGGGGTCACGGTGACGCTCACCAAGCTGCGCCCACCGCTCTCGGTCGATGCCGAATCGACGGCCGTGACCATCCGCCGGACGCGTGCCGAACTCTCGGTCCCTCCTCACACGGCTCATCGGGCCTTCGTCGCGCTCGGATCGAACCTCGGTGACCGCGAGGGCTACCTCCGGCAGGCCATCGAGAGCCTCGGCAACGTCGTCGCGGAGTCGCAGGTGTACGAGACGGCTCCGGTCGGCGGTCCCGACGGTCAGGGCCCGTACCTCAACATGGTGGTCGAGGTCGAGACCTCGCTCGACCCATACGCACTTCTGCGCCGCTGTCAGCGGATCGAGGCCGAGGCGATGCGCCAGCGAGCGGTGCGGTGGGGCCCGCGCACGCTCGACGTCGACATCGTGATGTTCGACGACATGACGATCGACAGCGAGGAGCTCACGGTGCCCCACCCGCGGTTCGCCGAGCGGCGCTTCGTCCTCGCACCACTGTCCGACATCGCTCCCGAACGATGCCCCGACGGCTGGGACGCGACGTTGCCGCCCGACGACGTCCGGGCGCTCGGGCCACTCGCGCGCTGACCTCGGTGACGCGGTGAGCTCCTCGATCCGGACGTTCCACCTCGACCGCGCGGGCACGGCCACCGGTCCCGCGGCTCTTGCGGCGAAGGCCGGTCGCACGGTCTCGGTGTGCATCCCCTGTCGTGACGAAGCGGCGACGATCGGGCCGCTCGTCACCACGATTCGCGACGAGTTGGTCGAGGCGGCCGGCTTCGTCGACGAGCTGATCGTCCTCGATGACCGCAGCACCGACGACACGGCGACGGTGGCTGCACACGCGGGAGCCCGGGTCGTCTCGATCGACGACGTCCACGCGTCGTACGGCGCCGGCCGCGGCAAGGGGAATGCGCTGTGGGCCAGCCTGCTCGTCAGCTCCGGTGACGTGGTCGTGTGGTGCGACGGCGACGTCACGAGCCTCGAACCCGAGTGGATCCAGAAGCTGGCTCTGCCGATTCTCACCGACGAGACGGTCGCACTGGTCAAGGCTCTGTACGACCGACCGACCAGCGACGGGGGCGGCGGCAGGACGACGGAGCTGGTCGCCCGACCGATGCTGTCGCGCTGGTTCCCCGAACTCGCCGAGGTCGCCCAGCCGCTGGCGGGCGAGTACGCCGTGCGCCGGTCCGTCGTCGAGCGGCTCACCTTCGAGCAGGGATGGGGCGTCGAGGTCGGATTGCTCATCGACGTCGCCCGCACCTGCGGTGTCGACGCGGTCGGGCAGGTCGATCTCGGGAGCCGGCTCCACCGACATCGATCCCTGCAGTCGCTGTCGGTCCAGGCGGCCGAGGTGATGGCGACGATCCTCGACCGAGCCGGCCACAGCGACGATCGATCGGGCGCTCCCGATCTCGTCCGTGCCGACGGCTCGTCGGTGCCGCTCAACGTCGAGCGGCGGCGTCCGATCGCGTCGCTGCGAGCAGCGTCGTGAATGCTCGCCGGATCCTCCTCGTCCGACACGGACAGTCGACCTGGAACGCCGAACGTCGCTGGCAGGGACAGGCCGATCCACCACTGACCGACGCCGGACTCGCGCAGGCGAGGTCGGCCATCGCTGCGGCGACCGCGGCCGGCCCGTTCGCCGGCGTCGGCTCGTCGACGTTGGAGCGAGCGTCGCGGACCGCCGAGATCCTCGCCGAGGGACTCGGGTTGCCGGCGCCGACGCCGGAAGCCGGCCTGATGGAACGGAGCGCCGGCGAATGGGAGGGTCTCACTCGTGTCGAGATCGACCGGAGGTACCCGGGTGCGGTCGCTGCGTGGCGGACACCGCCCGGTTTCGAGTCCGACGACGACCTGCTCGCACGGATCGTTCCCGCGCTCACCCGGCTCGCCGAGACGATGCCGGGCGACCTGCCCGTGTTGGCCGTCACGCACGGCGGCGTCATGTACAGCCTGGAGGAGCGTCGCGGTGCCGGACGGCATCTCGGGCGCATCGACAACCTCGACGCCCGCTGGGTCGAGGTGGGAGGTGACCGACCCGACCAGGTCGTTCCCGTGGGCGACCGGATCTCACTCGCCACCCCGGTCGACGGCGCTCAACCCACCCCACCCGGCTACGTGTAAGAACGGCACATCCGGTGCAACGGCACGTCCGGTGCCGGGTCCGATTCGTGCTGTTTCGGACGGCCGAGTCCGAGACGGTCAGAGAACGCCGAGAGCGCGTTGGCGTGCACGCACCTTGGCCGGCACGTGCACACGCCCGAGCTCGGGGCGTTGCTCGATGACGATGTCGAGCAACTCGTCGTGTTGGGCCGTCTCCTTCCACGGCAGTGCGATGTACAGCGGGAGGTCGAACACCCGCAGCCGCTCGAGCCCCGAGTACACCTCCTTCTGGTACAGGTAGCGCTGCTCCCACGGCCAGTTCGACGGCGCGAAGCCGGTGCCCGGATCGAGCAGGCACCGCGCTCGGAGGCCGAACCGGTCGGCCACCTTGAGGCGGTCCTCGAAGAAGTCGACCATGGTGCCGAGCGGGTCGCGCTCGACCATCTCCATCTCTCGCGGGTTCGGCCCGGACAGGAACGGGAGCACGATCGGGACGTCGTACTCGGCCGCGATCTTCCAGGTGTCGTCGAGCTGCATCCCGTCGGCGGCGTTGATGACCGTCGCGCCGGCATCGAGCGCACGCCGGACCACCGGCGGCTTCCACGAGTCGATCGACACGTCGACGCCGAGGGCGGCGAGGGCGGGGACGATCTCGGCGATGCGCTCCCACTCCACCTCCCACGACACGACCTCGGCGGCGTCGGTCGACCCCTGCCCACCGAGGTCGATGGCATCGGCTCCGTCCGCGAGGAGGCTGCGGGCTCGGTCGACCGCGTCGTCCGCCGTGGTGGCGATCGAGAAATCGGCCAGGGAGTCGGGACTCGCGTTGATGACGCCGTACAGGAACACGGCGACACGCTACGGATCACGCCTTGGGTCTGACCCAGAACGTGATACCGCCGGCCGATGTCACGTTCTGGGTCTGACCCCAGGCGTGACATCGGTTGATGACGGGGACCTCCCGTGCACCAAGCTGGGGAGATGTCGATCTACGCCGAGGAACACGATCTCTTCCGGGCCAGCTTCCGGTCGTTCGCCGAGGCCGAATTGGTGCCGCACGTCGACGCCTGGGAGCGGGCCGGGATCATGGACCGCAGCGTCTATGTCGAGGCCGGCAAGCACGGATTCCTCGGCATGGCGATCCCCGAGGAGTACGGCGGAGGAGGCATCCACGACTTCCGGTTCAACGCCGTGCTCAACGAGGAGGCTGCGGCGCTCAACCTCGGCGGAGGCATCAACGGCCTGCTGCTCCACAACGACATCACCACGCCGTACTTCCTCGAGTACTGCACCGAAGAGCAACGCGAACGGTGGCTCCCCGGCATCGCCTCGGGTGAGCTGATCACCGCCATCGCCATGACCGAACCGGGCACCGGGTCCGACCTCCAGGCCATCGCCACCACGGCGGTGAAGGACGGCGACGAGTACGTCGTCAACGGGTCGAAGACGTTCATCACCAACGGCATCAACTCCGACCTGGTCATCACGGTGTGCAAGACCGGCGACCCGAAGGCGGGCGCCTCGTCGATGTCGCTCCTCGTCCTCGAGAGGGGGATGGAGGGTTTCGAGCGCGGCCGCAACCTCGACAAGGTCGGTCAGCACTCGGCCGACACAGCCGAACTCAGCTTCACCGACGTGCGGGTCCCCTCCAGCAACCTCCTGGGCGACGAAGGCAAGGCGTTCGAGTACCTCGGCTTCAATCTCGCCCAGGAGCGTTTGGCGATCGGGCTCTACGGCGTCGCCGTCGCGAAGGCGGCGCTCGGATGGACGATCGACTACGTCAACGAGCGGGCCGCGTTCGGCAAGCCGATCGGCTCGTTCCAGAACACGAAGTTCGTCCTCGCCGAGATCGCCACCGAGATCGACGTGACCCAGCCGTTCATCGACCAGTGCGTCGAGAAGCTGAACGAGGGCACCCTGTCGGCGTCGACGGCGGCACAGGCGAAGCTGTGGGGGACCGAGCTGCAGGTCCGCACCGTCGACCGGTGCCTCCAGCTGTTCGGCGGCTACGGCTACATGCTCGAGTACCCGATCGCCCGGGCGTACGCAGATGCTCGGATCACCACGATTTACGGCGGCACGTCGGAGATCATGAAGACGATCATCTCGAAGGACGTCCTCGCCCGCACCGGATCGGGCGCGTGAGCGACGCCGACGGCACGTCGACCGCCGACACGCTCGACGTCGAGACCATCCGCCTCGACGGAGCCGACGGCGTCACGTTGGCCGCCGACATCGTCGGCGACCCCGACGCCCCGGTGGTGCTGCTGTTCCACGGCGGTGGCCAGACCCGCCACTCCTGGGGTGGGGCCATGCGCGATCTCGCCCGTCGTGGTCTTCGCGTCGCCTCGGTCGACATGCGAGGCCACGGCGACAGCGATTGGTCGCCCGACGGCGAGTACGGCGCCGAGGTGTTCCCGGGCGACGTCATGGCCGTCGCTCGGCAGTTCGAGTCGCCGGTGCTCGTCGGAGCGTCGCTCGGCGGTACGTCGTCGCTCATGGCGGTGCACTGGGCCGACGAGCCGATCGCCCGCGCTCTCGTCCTGGTCGACGTCGCACCCAACATCGAACCGGAGGGCGTCGATCACATCCGGTCGTTCATGTTCGAACACATGCACACCGGGTTCGCCGATCTCGAGGAGGTCGCCGACGCCGTCGCCGCCTACAACCCACATCGGCCTCGCCCGTCGAACCTCGACGGGCTGAAGAAGAACGTCCGGCTCCGCGACGACGGCCGCTGGTACTGGCACTGGGACCCGGCCTTCATGTGGGGGAAGCACGAGGGAACCGACGAGACCCGGATCATCGAATTCGACCGGCGGGCCGAAGCCCTCGAGGACGCGGCGCGGTCGCTCACGATCCCGACGCTGCTCGTACGGGGCCGCCAGAGCGACCTGCTCTCCGAGGAAGGGGCCGAGAAGTTCCTGTCGTACGTGCCGCACGCCGAGTTCGCCGACATCGAGGGCGCCGGACACATGGTGGCAGGCGACAAGAACGACGTGTTCAACGACGCCATCGTCGGCTTCATCGACCGTCTCGACGTCGAGGGCACAGCGTGAGCGAGCGACCGACGGAACCGAGGATCGAACCCGTCGACGTCGAGAGCGCCGAGGGCGAACTCGCCGAGATCCTCTCGTCCGCCCTCACGCACGACGGAAAGCCGCTCAACATCTTCGGTGTTCTCGGACGCCATCCGAAGCTGCTCAAGCGGTTCAACCTGATGGGCGGCTTCATTCTCAATCGAGGGCTGCTGCCCGAGCGAGAGCGGGAACTCGTGATCCTGCGCGTGGGCGCGAACGCCCGGGCCGAATACGAGTTCGGCCAGCACACCGTGATCGGCGGAGAGGCGGGTCTCACCGATGTCGAGATCGCCGCACTCGTGCGAGACCCGGCCGATCACGACTGGTCGGCCGATGACCTGGCGCTGATCGCCCTCGCCGATGACCTGCACGCCGACGACTGCGTGTCGGACGCGACCTGGTCGGCGCTGGCCACCAGGTGGGACGACGCCGAGGTGATCGAGCTGCTGGTCACGGCCGGCTTCTACCGACTGGTGTCGGGCTTCCTGAACTCGGCGGGCGTTCAGCTCGACGAGGGCGTGCCGGGCTGGCCGGGCTGAGATCTCAGGCCTGCGCGGCTCGCCAGATCACCTGAGCGAGCGCGTGCGGGGCCTCGATCATCACGTCGTGGCGTCGACGAACACGCCCGATCGGAGCCGTTGCGCTCGTGCGTCCGCGACACCGGGCAGAAGCATCCCGGAGTGGCAGTGGCCGACGAGGACGAGATCGTCGCCGTCCGTGTCGTCGGTCGCTGCGGGCACGTCGGCGACGTGGATGTCGAGGCCGACCTCGGGTGACATCAGATCGGCACGAGTTCCGCAGCCGGTGAAGGTGAGTGTCACGACGTCGGGTCCTGCGGGGTCGAGGAGCGGCACGATCCGCTCGCAGCAGGTGGGTCGCCTGTCGGTGGCGAATTGCGGGTCGAGGTCGTCGCCGGTTCAGGGGCAGTCGATGCCCACCCCGCCTGCGACGAGGCACAACGACGGCCGCGTGATCGACCACGGCGACGTGCCGGGCTCGCGCTCGAACACGAACTCGAGGCCGGGTTGGATCACGGTGTCGCCCTCGACGACGACGTCGAACCGTGCGATCCCGATGTCGCCGTCGACGATCACCTCGATGAGCCGTGCGTCGCCGCTCACCTGAGCGTCGAGCAGTTCGAGGAGCTCGTCGCGAGCGGTCGCGAGCGGACCGAGGTCGAGATCGCGGCTCGGGATCGTCGGGTCGGTGAATCGAGCGAACGCCTCGGCGACGGCGAGCTCGTCGGCCGTCGGTCCGTCCGACGACGGGGGATCGACCGTCGCGGTCGTCGTTGGTGCGCTGGTGGGCGGCACCAGGTCGGACAGCGGGGTCGATTCGGCGGCGTCGAAGTCGTCGACGTGGGCTGCGATGATCGAGCCGGTCTCGGCGCGGTGGAACCAGACCCTCTCAGGCGTGGGTTCCCAGGTATTGCCGTCGACGTGGACGGTTCGTGCCGATCGCACCTGACCGGTGACCGGGTCGAGGCGGATCATGACGCCCCGGAAGGGCGAGCCGGCGAAGCGCACGAACGCCCACGCATCGCCATCGGTGATCCCGAATCCGGGGATGTCGCTCACCGATGCGGTCTCACCGCCGATGTCGAGGTCGGTCACGCCGACGATCTCTCCGGTGTCGGCGTCGATGCGACTGACCGACGCCGTCGGTGGATGCGTGACCCAGACGATCCCGTCGTGCACAGCGATGTTCCGTGGCCCCGGCTCGGTGTCGATGAGGTCGACGCGGTTCTCACTCGTGTCGATCCGTGCGATCTGCGCTGCTGCAGGCAGCGTCACCCACACGACGCCGTCGGAGGTCGACAGATCCGCCGGATCGACCTCGAGCGGCACGAGTGAACCGATCTCACCTGACTCGACGTCGACGGGTCGAACACCGCGCAGCGTCGTGAGCCAGAGCTCGTCGGCCGGGCTGGACCGGATGCCGTGGTCATCCTCGAGCTGGATCCGTCGCGTCTCCGTCATCGAGACGGGATCGACTTCGACGAGCGTGTCGCGGAACGATCCACCAAGCGCCCAGAGGGTCCCGTCGATGAACGCGTGACCGATCGGTCCCTCGCGTGATTCGCCGAGATCGAGGTCGAGGCGAGCGATGTCGCCGGTGTTCGGATCGATGCGAACGACCGTCGAGGGAGGGACGACACCGAACAACCAGTCGTCGCCACCGATCAGGCGAACGAGGTTCGGCTCGCCGACCATGAGCTCCGACTCGGTCTGCAAAGGCAGGTCGGGAGGGGGGAATGACGGTTCGAGCAGCGTCGTCGGGACGTCGGCGGTGTGCGCCGTGATCGGCGGAGGGGGGTCTCCCGGCTCGACCACGTCCGTCGTCGACGTGGTCGGCGCCGACGCCGACGGAGCGCCTTGGTCGGAGCCCGCCCCGCACGCCACGACCAACGCGGCGCCGGTCACGATCGCCGTGATCGTCGCGATCAGCTTCGACATCGGCATCAGAACACCTCCCGGAGTGTCGGCAGGTCGGGGCACTGGTCGCCGTCGAGGTCTGCGAGTTCGCGACTCCACGCCACGATGATCAGGTCGAGGCTCCCGACCGCCGAGTCGATCGACTGCCGGTCGGCGTCGGCGACCGCGAGCAGGCGGTCGGCGGCGCCGATGCCCTCGCCGGCGAGGCGACGGGCTTCGTCGAGATCACCACCGGTCACCGCGTCGTCGAGCAGCTCCTGAGCCCGGACCAGACGGGTCCGTACGTTCGACGCTGCACGCTCGACCTCGTCGGCGGACGCGCCCAGCGCGAGTTCGGCGGCGCCGACGCGAAACTGCGCGCACACACCGGTGGCCACGGCCACCGGATCGACGACGGGCGTCGGGAGCGACTCCGCGGGCGGGTTCGTGACGGGTTCGGAGCCGCGGGTCGCCAACCATCCGAGACCGACCACGACACCGATGACCGCCGCGGCGTTCGCGAACAGGACCCATCGGCGACGCTCTCGCTCCGACCGGACGTCGGTGCGTCCGTCGCGTACGAGCGCGGTGTCCACCGTCAGCTCGCGCTCGAGGCCGCTGCCCTCCGATGCCGGTCGTCCGACCTCGTCGACGAACCACTCCCGGAGCGCGGCGACGAACTCGGGACGTGGATCGGTGTCACTGGCCATCGTGACCCTCCTCGGCTCTCTGTCTCATCGTTCGACGCGCCCGCGACAACAGTGACTCGGTCGCCCGCACCGATCGGCCGACTCGTTCCGCCACCTCGGGCACGGTGAAGCCGTCGAGGTGGTGCAGCACGACCGCCAGGCGCTGGTTGGGTGGGAGGGCGGCGAGATGGTCCTCGACCTCGATCTCGTCCACGACACCGAGGTCGACGGTCGCCGCAGTTCGCTCGGCGACCGAGATCAGCGTCAGATGCCGCATTCGCCGATCCTCCCGGCGGCAGTGATCGATGAATCGACTCTGGGCGCACGTGATCAACCAACCGACGGTGAGCCGCTCGATGCGTCCCTCCCGCAGGGTCCGGACGGCCGCGACGAACGTGTCCTGGGTCAGGTCCTCGGCGGTGGCGCGATCGTGTCCGCACCGCCGACGGAGGTACGGGTACACCTCACCGAGCGCGAGGTCGAAGAATCGCCCGAGCGTGTCGGGCGGATCACCGGGCGCGACCGACGGTGTCGGTGTGCCGTCACCCCGATCGACCATCGAACCCACACTCTCTCAACGACCGCGGTCGGCGGAACCCTTCGGTCCGACCGGGAGTCTCCCTCCCGGTGGTTCCGCCAGGCGTCAGGTCGTGGGCACGACCTCGCCGTCGTCGGTCCGGTACTCGCCCGTATCGACGCGTCGGAACATCTCCTGGGGTGGGGCTCGTCGATCGCACTCTCGAGGGTCGCGAACGCCCGCATCCGAGTGTGAACCCGACCGTCAGCCGGGACCGGTCGCGTCAGGCGGAGCCCGTCACCCGCGCGCGCAGCCCCCGAACGAACGCTTCGTCGCCCGCGCTCGCTCGGGCGTCGATCATCCCGGCAGCGTCGTCACCCGCCGTGTAGCGCAGCCGATCGTTGCCGTCGGTCGCTGCCTCGAACACGACCTGAGCGACGATCTCCGGCGGCGATGCGGTGTCGTCGATCGTGGCGAAGCTCGCTCGCGTTGCGTCGACGAGCGGCTGGTAGTCGACGGGCACGGCGTCGGCGTGCAGGTCGAGCGATCGTGTGGCGAAGTCGGTGCGGATCGCACCCGGCTCGATGATCTTCACCGCCACGCCCACGAGTGCGAGCTCGTGGCTCATCGCCTCGGAGATCCCTTCGACCGCGTGTTTCGATCCGCAGTACGCCGAGCCGAGCGGGAAGCCGATCTTGCCGGCAGGGGAGCTGATGTTGACGATCACGCCGGAGCGCCGGGACCTCATCGACGGGAGAACGGCCTGGGTCACCGCCACGAGCCCGACGACGTTCGTCTCGAACTGTCGGCGGAACGCATCGATCGGCGTCGCCTCGATCGGGCCGAAGCTGGCGTACCCGGCGTTGTTGACGAGGACGTCGATCTGCCCCGACCGATCGAGGGCTTCGTCGACGGCGGCCCCGATCGATCGATGGTCGAGGACGTCGAGCGGTGCGACGTGGACGTTGTCGACGTCGGCGAGGTCACCCGCCGCGGACACGTCACGCATCGTGGCGACGACGTTCCAACCGGCGTCGGCGAAATGGTGGGCGGTCGCGCGGCCGATGCCGCTCGACGCTCCGGTGACGATGACCGTCTTCGGCATGATGCATCTCCTCGAAATCGAACTAGAATTCGATTTCTAATCGAGAGTCGAGCGATGGTCAACTCGCGACGAGGCGCAGCAGGCCAACATGGACGAGATGTCGACGACGACCACACCGTCGGCGCCGGGTGACCGGTGGACCCGAGGTGGAGAACAGGAGAGAAGCGTCCGGACGCAGGACGCCCTCCTCGACGCGGCCGAATCGCTGTTCGGTCGCAACGGTGTGGCCGACACGTCGGTCACCGACGTCGCGAGGCACGCGGGTCGTTCCGTCGGCTCGCTGTACCACCACTTCACGAACAAGGCGACGCTCGTGTCCGCCGTGGTCGATCGGATCCTGGGCGATCTCGAGTCGACGGCGGTCGGTGCGGTCGACCCCGCCCGCTGGGAGGGGCACGACATCCGGAGCATCGTCCGCACGTACGTGTCGAACTCTCTCGATCTCCGTGATCGACGGCCCGGCTACAAGCGG
>JBCDAK010000164.1:0-11256 GCA_039185545.1 Actinomycetota bacterium | reverse complement strand
GCCTTCGGCGTACTGCCAGTAGTTGCCGATGGGGACGTCTTTTTGCCAGCGGACCGGGAACGGTTCGCTCATGCCTCGCCACGCCCAGACACCGTCGGGATACTCGCCGCCTTCGATGTTGAACGTCGTGTGCTCGTGGAGGAATGCGCTGGTGCTCTTCTGCCCGATCAATGCGCCACCGTTGCCCCATCCTTCGGCCCGCGTGTAGTAGTCGGCAACGAAGTTCATCCATGTCTGCTGGTCTTGTTGCAGGAGCGGATTGTCGATCCACAGCTGGTCGGGCTGATACTCCCGGACGAGTTCGTACATCTTTGCCTCGAACGTCACCTCGTCGTCCGCCTCGTACAGGTCGGCGTACTGCGGGTCGCGCAGGTGGCTGACCGACGAGTTCTCCAACGCCCAACCGAACAGTGACCCGGGGTGCTCGTGCACGGTGGCGACCGTCTTCAAACCCTCGGCACGGGCTGCGGCGAAGATGTCACCGAGCAGGTCGCGCCTCGGGCCCGTGTTGACCGCGTTGAACTGGGCGTGCTCGGTGTCCCACATCGGGTAGCCGTCGCCGTGCTCGGCGCCGATCCCGATGAAGCCGCAGCCAGCGTTCTTGCACAGTCGCACCCACTCGGCGGGATCCCAGTTCTCGGCCCTGAACTCCTCGATCAGATCGTGGTACCCGAACCCCTCCGGGTCGCCGTAGTTCGCAACGTGGAAGTCGTAGGCACCCAGTGGTCCTGTCGGGTCGTACATCGCTCCGCCGTACCAGATGCCGCTGTCGACCCGCTCACCGGGGTCTTCGAACGGGAACCCAGGCACCGAACCCGGTCCCCAGTGCACGTAGATGCCGAGGAACTCGCTCTCGAACCAGTCCGGCGCTCGCCACGTGGCAAGGGACTCGCGCGTCGGCTCATAGGTCTGGGTCCGCGGCTGCGAGGTGTCCTTGACGATCGGCGTCGGCTTCGGACTGCCCTCATTGTCGCCCTGGTCTGCTTCGGCAAAGACCCCGTTGTCCTCAACCCCGTCCGCTTCTTCGTCTCCCTCGCCGTCCTCCTCCTCGCCGTCCTCCTCCTCGCCGTCGAACTCCTCGTCGTCGAAGTCGTCGATCGCGTCCTCGCCGGCGCGATCCTCGCGGCCCGCCTGCGCGGACGCCGTGGCCGGCAGCGTGTCCTCTGCGGGGGAAACCGCCGCCTCGCCGGCTGGGTCGCCGGTGCCCGCACGACACGCGGTGGCTACCAGACCGGCGGCAACCAATGCAGCGGCAAGACGACTCGAGCGCATCTTCCTCAACTCCTCATGGGGTGCACGAACTCCTGTGGAGACGAGTGTGAGGGCCGGCCAATGCAGGATCGATGAAGCACGCCGACGCCATGCCGGCACGAAGCGAACAGTCACCGGTCGGTATCGGTGGCAGGCGGCGGCTGCGCATTCACGAGCGGTCGGCCGAAGTGGGCTTGACCCTCTCGCGGGTGAGATCGTCATGCTGATCGTCATGGACCACGACGGCACTGGCGAGCAGTTGCAGATCGGGGGCGTTCGGCGAGCTGGTCGGCTTGAGTGTCCCCCAGCTCCGCCGCTACGACCGCCTCGGGCTGCTCGAGCCAGAAGGTCGATCCGATGCCGGCTACCGCTACTACAGCGGCGGTCAGACCGGCGCCGGTCGGGCGATCGCGCTGCTGCGGTCGATGGACATGCCGATCGCAGACATCCGCCTGCTGCTCGCCGGCGCCGGCGATGAACATCGCCGCCAACTCTTCGCTGCGCATCGAGCCCGACTCGAAGCCCGACTCGAAGAGACCCAACGGCTGCTCGACGCCGTCGATCAGCACACCAAGGAGACCCCGATGACCACCACCGACCTGTCGGCATGGCTCCACGTCATGCCCCGCATCCCGGCCACCGACCTCGACCGCTCGGTCACGTTCTACGAAGAGGTCCTTGGATTCCGGCCCGCGTGGCGCACGACCGACGACACGCCGGCCGCGATGGCGAGCGGTGACATCGAGATGTTCCTCCTCGTTGGATGGGATGGAGACGGACCGCCACCACCGCAGTCGGCCTACGTGTACGTGGAAGATCCCGACGCGCTGTGCGCCGAGTACACCGAAGCCGGCGCGAACATCGTCGAGACCGTCGCTTCTCGGCCGAGCGGCATGCGTGAATTCACATTGCTCGATCCAGACGACCATCGATTCACCCTCGGACGCGGCGAGGACCGCCTCCGAGACGTCGCCGCCTACTACGGCATGACCGCCGACGAGATCGCCGTCAACCCGTCCTGACCCGCCGAGAGAGGCTGAACGCCTGGCACCTTCCCGAGCACCCGAACGAGCGCAACGGCGGGCATCGCGCACCACGGGCGCATCGGTGTCGATACGGATCGGACGATCGCCTATCCGAGAGGCACCTCCTGGAAACGGCGACCTGCGCCGCCGTCGTCGATGCCCCGCCTACTCGGGCGTGTCCGCACGGCCGACGCGAGCGATACGTGCCGTACCCTCGCACACTGGCTCGGTTGGTGGTGGCGTTGATACTGAACGGTCGGTGAGTCACTCCTGGAGAGGGTCGGTGGACCGGATGCCGTCGTTGCGATTGCCAGTCGGGGTCCGGTGACGCAGGCAGTGTTTGCGTGCGGTGAGGTGGAATCGGTCGCTCGTGTACGGACGGGACACGAATGGCGGCGTGGCGAACGTGGCTGCTCCGTCAAGTTCGACTCGATCGACGACGAGTCCGACGGCACCGAGTTGCTCGGTCAGCACGTCGAGATCGAAGCCGTAGACAGGTTCGCCGGGACGACCAGCGGAGCTCAGCTCGGCGTCGAGCAATGCGGCTTCGTCGCTGTCGAGTGCGACGCCGTCGATCACCGACACGTGCGCACCGTCGCGGAGGACGCGTGCGATCTCCGCGATCGCTGTCTCGATCGGCAGGAGGTGATGGAGCACGGCGCGAAGTGAAATCGAGTCGACCGAGCCGCTGCGGAAGGGCAGCGACATCGCATCGGCATGCAACACGATCGATTCGGTGGCAGCTCGACGGGCGCGTCGGAGGGCATCCAGGTCGACGTCGACCGCGATCGGCACCGTTGCCGACGGAGCTGTCGGTGGCATCGAGCCGCAGCCGAGCTCGATCAGGCGCCCTCGGCGCAGGGTCGGCATCACCTGATGATGACACCGGCACCGCTCAGGCTGATGCTGCGATCGGGGGCTACCGGTCGATCTTCTCCCCGGCAGCGCCGGCACCAACGGCCACAGGATTGGCCCCGACCTGGCGGAGCCTCATCGACGACGACTCGGTGGCTGTCCTGGTCGCGGCGAAGCCACAGCCCGTTGGCTCGGTAGCCGTCGTGGCGACCGGCGCGCCGCCGCGTTGACCGTCGCCTGTTCTAGTGTCGCCGGGGTCGAAGGTATGTGCCTAGGGTTCCGTCGGCTTCGGTCGGGTCTGGTCCGAGCGGCACAGACGGCCCGGATACGGGTTTGCATCTGAACGGACAAAAGCCTGGAGGAGTAGCCGTCGGCAGATTGCTTCATCGCGTCTCGCCAACGGAGGTCCCGTCCAGTGTCCGACTCCAGCCGTTGTCGTGGTCGGCTGTTGGCGTTCGTCGTCACGGTGTTGTGGAGCAGTTCGTGGGTGTTGATTCGTGTCGGTCTCGATGAGACCGAGCTTCGCCCGCTGACGTTTGCTGGACTTCGCTACTTCCTCGCGGCGTTCGTCTTGACGCCGTGGATCCTGCGTGGAACACGTCAGCGAACGCACACCGGCGGCGGCGAGGGTCTGGGCCGGTGGTGGTGGGCACCGTTGGTGGCGCTGGGTGTCGTGCAGTACGCGCTCACGCAGGGCAGCCAGTTCGTTGCCATCGAGGCACAGCCCGCGGCGACGACGAGCCTGGTGCTCGCTGCCACGCCGATGCTCGTTGCTGTCGGTGGCGTGTTCCTCGACGAGCCGCCCAGATCTGGTCACCTCGTCGGGGCTGTCCTCGCCGTCGTCGGCGCCGTGATCTACTTCCGTGGTGATCTCGGCGCGTCTCCGGTCGGGATGGTCGCAGCAGGGGTGACGGTCTTCAGCAATGCCGGCTCGGTGTTGATCGGCCGGAGCGTCAACCGCCAGCGCCACCTGGATGCCGGGGTCGTGACGATCGTGAGCATGTCGATCGGAGCGGTGATGTTGCTCGGTGTTGGAGTCGCGGTCGAGGGCATACCGGATCTCGGAGCGCGCTCGTTGGCGATCCTCGGGTGGCTCTCGGTCGTGAACACCGCCGCAGCGTTCACCATGTGGAACACCGCGCTTCGACAGCTGCCGGCGATCGATGCAGCCGCGATCCAGAACACGATGGGTATCCAGATCCCGCTCCTCGCATGGATCGCTCTCGATCAACCATTGGGTGCCGCGGAGCTTGCGGGTCTTGGCTGCGCAGCGCTCGGTGCGTGGGTCGCTGTCTCGACGAGTCAGCGAAACGATCTGCGGCGGCGTCAGTGATGGTCGATCAGTCTCGCCAGGCGCCAGCCCATTCGTAGGTGTCCGACTCGGTCCGGTACTCGTGAAGCAGTGCGATCCTGTCCATCTGGATCGTGGCGATCGAACAGCCGCGAAGCTGTGATCGTGATCCGCGCCAAGTGAAGTCGAACGTCCACTCCGCAACGCCTCGATCAGCAGTGGCGATGAGATCGGTGATCGTCCAGCCGTGAACGACGCCACCGGACCCGAACCACGTCGTCGCCCACTCTTCAACACGCGCTCGACCGACGTGTATCGGGCCGGGGCACTCGACAACTCGGCATGACTCCGTCACCCAGCGACCGATCGCGTTCACGTCATGATGACGCCAGGCATCGATGTACGACTCCAACGCACTCACCCGCCGAACCTAACCCCCAGCCGCTCGACGCATCAGGACGATCCAAAGTGACCCGATCGGGGCGGACGAATGTCGCACGTTCTCGGGCGGGTGACCGCCCTCTTGCCGTGCCGTACCCGAAGGGGTCGCTTACTCAGAGTTCGCTGCAGTCGTCGAGCCGTGAGACTCGGCGCGGACTGCGCCTCGTGGTCCCCACGGCGGACGCTTCTCGACGAGCGCCGGGGCGTTGCTCAGGTCGTGGTGGCTGGGTCGGGGTCGAGGCCGCGTCGGCCGGCTTCGCGGACGAGTGGTTCATGGTGTCCGAACCGGCCTTGTCCGGGTTCGGCTCCTTCGCGGGAGCCCGATGTGAGGCCGCCGTCGACGACGAGCGTGTGTCCGCTCACGAAGCCGGCACGGTCTGAGCACAACCAGACCGCGGCCTCGGCGATGTCGGCCGCGAGTCCTGGGCGCCCCTTGAGCGGTGTTGCGCGGTTCGTGAAGTAGTCGAGTGCACGATCGGTGGCCGATGGGTCGCCGTAGATCAGGTCGGCGTTCATCGGGGTGTTGTGCTTGCCGGGGGCGATGCCGCAGGCGCGCACGCCGAACGGTCCGAGTTCGGCGGCGAGGTTCTTGGTGAAGCCGATGATCGCGGTCTTGGCCATGTTGTACGGGTGTGGCCCGAGTCCGCCCTGGACTCCGGCGATCGAACTGGTCGCGAGGATCACACCGAAGCCCTGTGGCTTCATGACGCGGGCCGCGTGTTTGGATCCGAGGAACACCGACTTGAGCAGGACGTCCATGGTGAACTGCCACTCATCGGTGGGCATTTCGTCGATCGGTCCGACTGCTCCGACGATGCCGGCGTTGTTGAACATGCAGTCGAGTCGACCCCACCGCTGGACCACGAGATCGACGACACCCGACACGTCGTCCTCGTTCGTGACGTCGACGCGCACCGACAGGGCCTGATCACCGAGTTCGGCCGCGAGGGCGTCGGCACGTTCGCGTTGGACATCGGCGATCACGACCCGAGCACCCTCGGCAACCATGGCACGACTCGTTGCTTCTCCGAAACCGCTTGCCCCACCGGTCACGATCGCGGTTCGGCCGTCGAGTTCTCCCATCGGTACCACATCTCTCCACATCAGGATCGTCCGGGTGGCGCTGCCTCGAGGGCCAGTGGTCGCCCGAACCAACGACGGATCAACAACAGCCGAGCCTCGCGAGGTCGAGGTGTCGGCGTCGAGTCGGGCATCGATCGAGTTCGCCTACTCAGCCCGAACTCAGTGGCGGCGATCGAGGCACCGCTCGTGCGTACGTCGATCGAGCAGGCGGCGATGACGGAGGAGGGCGCTCGCTCGAACGGGTGCGGCGCTCGACCTCGTCGGCTCGACGCTTGGTGTCGTGCGCCAGTGAGCAAACTCATCGTCCCGGAACGTCGCCGTGTTGCTGGAGGAGTGCTGCGCTGGCGGCCAACCACCTCGGCTTCGAGCTGGGAACGCGGATGGAAGGCCGCAGCACTCGAGCGACTCGCGGCATCGGGCGGCCTGCGAACTCGTGACTATCGAGTGCGTCGAACGTGCCCGCCGAAGCGCGCCATCACGTTGCGGGTGATGGCCGTGACGAAGGGGTCGCCGGCGACGAGGCCGTGGACCCACTCGGTCGTTCCGGAGTTGAAGACCTCGCCGCGTCCCTTTCGAAACGAGGCGAGGACGGCGTGTCCGCGTGCGACTCGTTGCTCAATCTCCGGTCCGGTCTGGCCGTAGGCGATCTCGGCGAGCACGTCGGGCTGCTCCGGTGGGATCACCGGCGGGAAGGGGCTCGACGGAGGTTCGAAGAGCGCCGCCGGGGCGAACGCGATGATCTCGAGGTTCGGCGGGATGCCGACACCGCCGTCGGGGACCGGCAGACCTCGCTCGTCAAACCGGATCGGACAGCCGTCGTTCTCGTAGCCGAGCAGCGGGACGTCGCCGCCGAACGTGTCGCCGTAGAACAGATCGGTGTCTTCCAGCGCCCAGTGGTGATCGTCGTACACGGTGTAGGCGCTCGACCCGCGGGCGACGCACATCACGAGGCGGTGGTAGCCGCCGTAGAGGAACGACAAGCCGGTCACCTCGGCTTCGGGACGCCCGAACGCCGGATGCGACCACAGGTGAGTCGCCTCGCTCCTGCGCTCCTCGTCGGCCCACAGCGGATCGTCGGTCTCGCCGTTCCACTTGTGGGCGACGAGCGTCGTGCCGTCGTCTTCCCACCGCACTTTCCAGTAGCCCGTGTTCCCCGAGAAGATCGCCAGGTTGCCGCCGTCCGTGACGTACTCGTCGAGTTGGCGACGTTGCTCGCCCGACCAGTACTCGCTGTGCCCCACGAGCAACACCGTCGAGTAGCCGGCAAGGAGATCGGGATCACTCTCGAAGTCGTGATCGGTGGCGTAGTCGAGGTCGATCCCCTCGTCCTCCGCCCAGGCCGCGAATCGGTGCTCCCACTTGTCCACGAAGCCGGCGGCCCCGTCGTAGGGGCTGGGCTCGTGTTCGGCCATGAACTCGGCTGTCCCCGGAAACGCGAGCCGGTTCAGCTCGCGCCGGTGCAGGTTGACGAGCCGTGGCGCGCCCGGTGGCGGAGCGAACATCTTCTGTGCGAGTGGGCGAAGTCGTGACAGCCGGCCGAGCGCACGTGCGCGCGCTTCCTCGGGATCTGTCCCGCCTTGCAGGTCGTCGACGTGGGCGTAGCTGTTCCGCCCGCCCCAGTAGTTGTACGCCGAGTACGTGTTGGTCGCCAGGACCAGAAGAGTGCCGGATGGTTGCGCGTCGGTACTGCGTCGGACGCACACGAAGTGGTGCGAGACGTTCCCGCGCGAGTCGCTCAGCTCGAGGTCGTGGTAGCCGCTCGCCCACGTCCCGACGGTGAAGGTGTGAGCGACGGGCCAGCCGCAGCCGAGCTCATCGGCTCGTTCCGGGATCGGATGGTCGTCGACGACGATCGCCTCGTGCCGAGCCACCTCGACCGACTCGCGGCCGAGCCGCGAGATGCGCAGGCGACACGGGCCGTGGGCGGCGCTCGCATGGAGGGCGACCGTGTCGCCGGGACGGGCACTGACGACGTCGGGGTAGAACCACGGACCGTCGCCGGCCGTCGATGTCTGAGTCATGTCGTGAACCTCTGCGGAGTGGGGATCAACCCGATGGTCGATCGCCGAAGACGTGGCGACCGGCGAGGTCGATGAAGTCGTCGATGAGGGCGACCGCTTCGATCGGCGGCGTCCGCGCCGTGAGATGGATGACCGAGTCGAGTAGCTCGAGGACGAGGAGCACCCGGCGCTCGCTCGCCTCGGCGGTGACGACGCCGTCGTCTCTCAGCGCGTCGGCGAGGAGTCGGGCGTTCGCCCGCGAGTCGTCGAGGTCGAGCGCTGCGAGGTCGGGGTTGGCGCGAACCGCGGCGCGGAGCTGAGACAGGTAGGGGTCCCGCTGGTGCTCGGCGATGTATTCGCGCAGGCCGTGCAGCATCCGTTCGGGCGAGTCGAGATCGTCCCGCATGCCGGCCGCGAGACGGGTCCTGAGCTCGTCGTATCGTTCGGTGGCGAGGTGCTTGATGATGGCCTGCTTGGTGGGGAAGTAGCGGTAGACCGACGAGTGCGACATCTTCGACGCCGCCGCGATGTCGCTGATCGTGATCGCGTCGGCCCCGCGTTCGGCGATGAGTCGCATCGCGGCGGCACAGATGTCGTCGATGCGTTGCTTGCTCCGAGCCTGCTCCGGGACTCGTCTCGGTTCGTGGCGCGATCGTGCGGGCATCGACGACGACACTGCCACGCCCGACAGCCCGGATGCCGCGGCGGCGTGATGCGTGCCGTGGTCGGTGTGGCCGTTCTTCTCCGGGTTGGTACGTGCTGGTTCGCTCCGGACGGTGGGCGTCATCCGTCGAGTGCGGTGATGTCGGACGTCACCGCGTCGAGGACCTCGTGGAAGGTCTCGACGTCGACGTAGTTGGCGTGACGCGCCGACTTCACGTAGGTGTGCGACCCGGCGAGGTCGGGGAAGTGGTGGCGACGGCGGCGTCGGACGTCCCTGCGGCGCGGCGAGTCGCTCGCAGCCGTGGCGTCGGCCACGATGACCCTCGCCATCCGATCGAAGTTCTCGTAGGCGGCCGAGGCGAACTCGATGAATCCGAGCACGGCGAGGTTGTCGTGATTGCGCGGCAGCATTCGCAGGTAGAGGTCGGGCCGACCGTCCTTCATCTCGAAGACGTCCTCGGCGAGGAACGCGCTCTTGTGGTGGTAGCCGGTCGCTGCGATCACGAGGTCGATCTGCTCGCGGCTTCCGTCGGTGAACAGGACGTGGTCGCCGTCGAATCGTTCGACGTCTCGCTTGGCGATGCAGTCACCGTGGCCGAGGTAGTGGAGGATCTGGGTGTTCATCAGCGGGTGCGACTCGAGGATGTCGTGGTCGGGCTTCGGGAGCCCGTACTTGGTCAGGTCACCCGTGATCGCCCGCAGCAGGTACCGGAAGAACCGCTTCTCGACGAACTTCGGCAGCTTGGGGCCGTCGTGGGCGAACACGTCGAGCGGCGTCGACCCGATGAACTTGGGGATGAAGTGGTAGCCGCGGCGGACCGACAGGAACGCCCGATCGGCCGCGAACGACGCGTCACACGCGATGTCGACGCCGGAGTTGCCCGCCCCCACCACGAGGACGCGCTTGCCGGCGAACTCGGCCGCGTCGCGGTACGTCACCGAGTGGCGGATCTCGCCGGTGAACGTCTCCTGTCCCGGCCAGGTGACCTCGTTGGGTTCCCACGTGACGCCGTTCGCGCACACGAGGTAGCGGCAACGACGCTCGCTGCCGTCGGCCATCTGCAGCACCCAGAGACCGTCGGCGTCGGTCTTCGCCTGATCGACGCCGTTGTCGAACTCGACGTGGCGACGCAGGTCGTAGGCCTCCGCGAACGACCTGATGTAGGCGAGGATCTGACGGTGGCTCGGGTAGTGCGGGTAGTCGTCCGGCATCGGGAAGCCGGCGAAACCCGACAGCGTCTTCGACGAGATGAAGTGAGCTGACTCGTACATCGGCGAACCCGGTGCATCGATGTCCCAGATCCCACCGACGTCGCGGTGTCGCTCGAACACGGTGAACGTGGCTCCGGTGTCGGCGAGCTGCTTGGCGAGCACCAGACCCGATGGCCCGGCGCCGATCACGCCGACGTCGAGGACGGGCTCAGTGGTGGGAACGGACATGAGGACCTCCGAAGAACTCTCTGGACATGAACAGAACAGATTGTTACGTTCGTCTTCTCCGTTCGTCAACCGATTTCCTCGAGTTCGACGAAAGTCGGGATTGTGAGATCGGGTGTCGATCGAGAATCAACAAGATGTCGCGTTCTGCGGCGCAGGGAGGACGTGATGGGACACATCGTCGGAAACGCCACACGCGGTGTCGGGCGATGAGGCGCAGCCGTGCGACGCTCGCCCCCGGATGGGCGATCGTCACCGGAGCTGCGTCCGGGATCGGGGCCGAGGTCGCCCGACGCCTCACGCGTCGAGGGCACCGCGTCATCGCCGTCGACCGTGAGAGCGACGCGGCCTCACAGGCCGCAGCGTCGCTCGGCCCGGCGTCGATCGGCGTCGGTTGTGACCTCGCCGATGCCGCTGCGCTCGAGGCGCTGTGCGAACGAGTCCGAGCCGAGTGGAGCGACGACCTGCGCATCGTCGTGTGTAACGCCGGCGTCATCGTCCCCGGTGAGGTCTCCGACATCGACGGTCGCGTCGTCGACCTCCACCTCGATCTCATGTTGCGGAGCCCGATCCACCTCGTTCGAGCCGCTCTCCCCGGCTTCCTCGAGCGTGGAGCGGGCCACGTGCTCGCCACCGTGTCGATGGGCGGGATCGGCCCGATGCCCGGCTCGGCTGCGTACTCGGCTGCCAAGTTCGGCCTTCGGGCGTTCCTCGCCGCGCTCAACGCCGAGGTGAAGGGACGCGGCATCGACGTGAGTGGCATCTATCCGAGTGCCGTCGACACGCCCATGCTGCGCGAGGAGGCGGCGTCGGGGGGCAGCGCCCTGAATTTCCTCGGCGAGGTCCAGTCGATCGACGACGTCGCCGACGCCTACGAGAGAGCGCTCGACAGCGGCAAGCTCGAGCTCTACGTGCCGTACTCCGACAGCCTGTCGGCCCGTCTGCTGTCGACGAAGCTCGGGTGGCTCCCGACCGTGGTGCCGAAGCTCGAACGGCTCGGCGAACGCGGGCGGACGAAGTACCTCGCCACGGCCGAACCACACTTCGATCGGCCGTGACGGATCAACCAATCGCGCCGGACTCCGACCTCGCTGAGCGTGGACCGACCGGCACGAGATCGACGATCAACTCGCCCCTTGGGAGCCCTGTTCAGGCCGTCGCTCGGACTGCTTCGAACCACAGAGTCGGCCACGACGCTGCGTCGCGAGCG
>JBCDAK010000163.1:0-11279 GCA_039185545.1 Actinomycetota bacterium | reverse complement strand
CTCGTCGAGACCGACCGCTCCGGGCTCGTCGCGGGATTCGTCGGCCAGACCGCGGCGCAGACGAAGAAGGTGCTCACCTCGGCGCTCGGCGGGACCCTGATCATCGACGAGGCGTACGCGCTCGCTCGCGGTGGCGAGAACGACTTCGGCCTCGAGGCGGTCGACACGATCGTGAAGTTCATGGAGGACCATCGCGACGATCTCTCGATCGTGGCGGCGGGATACCCCACCGAGATGGGCGAACTGATCGACTCGAACCCCGGACTCGCCAGCCGGTTCACCCGCACGATCCACTTCCCCGACTACACCACCGAGGAGCTCGTGGCGATCTTCGCGCTCATCGCCGGGGGCAAGGAGTACCACCTCGACGAGTCGGGCGAGACCGCACTCGCCGCCGTCATCGACGCCGAGCCACGGGGTCGGGGTTTCGGCAACGGTCGATTCGTCCGCAACGTGTTCGAGTCGGCCGTCGGCCATCAGGCGCTCCGCCTGGCCGACGTCGAGGAGCCGACGGACGACCAACTCGTCACCCTCACGGGTGACGACATCACCCCGAGCGCTCCGACCCACAACTAGCGTGATCCGCTGATGGGGTTCCGCGACCGCTGGTACACGCCGCGCACCGCAGCGGCGATCCTGTCGTGGCGCATCGCCGTCGGCGTCGGCGTGGCGGTGGCGATGGGTGTGGCCGGCGTGAACTGGATCGGAGCGGTCGTGGCCGGTGCAGCCGTGTACGGCGGGCTCGTGCTGGCGGCGATGCCGGGACGGGAGCGACGGGCGGCGATCGACCCGTTCGCGGTGGGCGAACCGTGGCGTCGATTCGTGCAGGGTGCGCAGCGAGCCGCGAATCGTCTGCACGAGACCGTGTCCTCCACCAGCGACGGGCCGTTGCGTGAGCGCCTCGCCGACATCGCCGAGAAGCTCGACCACGGCCTCGACGAGACGTGGTCGATCGCCCGCCGGGGCAACGACATCGACGGCGCCGTTCGTCGCCTCGATCCGACCGGGCTCAAGTCGAAGCTCGAGACGCTCGAGAAGCAGGCGGCCGAGACCGGCAGCGACGACGTCGGGGCAGCGCTCGAGTCGGTTCGATCGCAGATCGCCACGACCGAGCGGCTGCAGGACCAGTCGGCGCGCACCGCCGATCGGCTGCGCCTGACCCAGACCCGTCTCGACGAGCTCGTCGCCCGGGCGTCCGAGGTCGCGATCGGGGCGGGCGACACCGACGCCTACGAACACGACGTCGACGATCTCGTGATCGAGCTCGAGGGTCTCCGGCTGGCGCTCGAGGAGACCAACCGGCCCTGACGCCGGCCGGTCACCGAGCGCCGATGTCGTCGCTGCTGCGGAGCAACCTCGTCGTCGCTGCCGGCACCGCACTGTCGCGGGCGACCGGCCTCCTCCGCTTCGCGGTCCTCGTCGCCGTCCTCGGTGACACGGCGCTCGCCGACGCCTATGTCCTGGCGAACGAGTCGCCCAACATCGTCTACGAGCTGCTCGTGGGCGGCGTGCTGTCGGCGACACTCGTCCCGCTGTTCACCTCGTTCGATCACGACGACGACGACGAAGCACGCAACGTCGTCATCAGCACCGCGCTCTTCCTCATCACGGTCGTCACGGTCGTCGCCGTGGCGGCGGCGCCGTGGATCTTCCGCGTGTTCTCGCTGCGCGTCGACGAGGACGTCGATCTCGATCTGTTCCGGTCGGTGGGAACGACACTGGCCCGGATCTTCCTCGTGCAGATCCTGTTCTACGGGATCACGGGCGTGGCCAACGCGTTCCTCAACAGTCGCAGGCGCTTCTTCGCGGCGGCGTGGACCCCGATCCTCCCCAACCTGATCATCGTCGCGACTCTCCTGTCGCTTCCCGCACCAGCTGACGACGGCTGGCTGCTGACCGACGTCTCCGACGATCGACGGCTCCGGCTCACGCTCGGACTCGGGGCCACCCTCGGCATCGCTGCGATGGCGCTCACCTTGATTCCGGCCACGATCAGGGCGGGTCTGCGATTTCGGTTCACGCTCCAGCCCGAGCATCCGGCGGTCGGTAAGTTGCTGGCGCTGTCGGTGTGGACGATCGGCTTCGTCGTCGCCAACGTGATCGCGTTGACCGTGGTCCGCAACCTCACGGAGCCCGGATCCTCGGATGCGACGGCCTACCTGCTCGGGTTCACCTTGTTCGTTCTCCCCCACGGGCTCCTCGGTGTGTCGATCGCGACGACGTTCCAGCCCGAGATGGCGCGCGCCGTCGCCGAGCGGAACCGGGCCACGTTCATCGACTCGGCCTCTCTGGGCGTCCGGATGACGGCGCTGATCACCATTCCGGCCGGGGTCGGACTCTTCGTCCTCCGTCGGCCGCTCGTCGGCGCGTTCTTCGAGAACGGCGAGTTCGGCTCCGAGGGCGCACTCGCAGCGTCGCGGGCGCTCGCCGGTTTCGCCCTCGGGCTGGGGGCATTCAGCGTCTACTTCTTCGTGCTGCGCTGCTTCTACGCCCACCAGGACACGCGCACCGCATTCATCGTCAACGTCGGCGAGAACGCGATCAACATCGTGCTCGCCTTCGCTCTCGTCGGCGCCTACGGCGTGTTGGGTCTGGGTGCGTCGTACGCGATCGCCTACGTGCTCGGCGCCCTGTGGGTCTTGCAGATCCTGTCGTGGAAGGTCCCCGGCTTCTCGTTGCGCGAGATCGGCTGGTCGTTCTGGCGGATGATCGTGGCCGCTGCCGTCATGGGCGAGGTCGTCTGGCTCGTCGCTCGATCGGTCGGTGGAAACGTCGGGCTCGATGCCGTCGTGCGGCTCGTCGCCGGCTCGGTCGTCGGTGTCGTCGTGTACGGAGCGCTGCTCGTCGCGATGGGCGCGCCCGAACTCGACGCGGTCCGCCGGCGGCTCTCCCGGCGGGCCGTCGAATCCGGGGAGTAGCCTCTGGCCGCATGTGGAGCCTCATCAAGAAGCGCTGGAACTATCTCGTCGCCAAGCTCACCGGCCGGTTCAACGAGAACGCCGATCCCAAGGTGCAGCTCGAGCAGGCGATCACCGAGGCTCGGAGTCAGCACAAGCGACTGAAGGAGCAGGCGGCCAACGTCATCGCGAACCAGAAGCAGGCCGAGATCCGTCTCAACAAGAAGATGGAGGAGCTCGAGAAGCTCAACGCCAATGCCCGCCAGGCGCTGATCATGGCCAGCGATGCCGACAAGGCCGGCAACGTCGACAAGGCCACCGAGTACACCCACGCCGCCGAGACCATCGCCGACAAGCTCATCTCGGTCGAGGCCGACGTCGAGAGCCTCAAGTCGATGGTCATCGAGTCCACCCAGGCCGCCGACCAGGCCAAGGCCGCCGTCCAGCAGAACTCCCGTCTCCTGCAGGAGAAGATCGCCGACCGGTCGAAGCTGCTCAGTCAGCTCGACCAGGCGAAGATGCAGGAGGAGATGAACGACGCGATGTCGCAGCTCACCGAAACGGTGGGCGACGACGTGCCGACGCTCAGCGAGGTGCAGGAGAAGATCGAGGCCCGCTACGCCAAGGCCAAGGCGTCGGCCGAGTTGCAGGACACCACGGTCGAGTCACGGGTGCTCGAGATCGAGCAGGCAACGGCCAACGTGGCGGCGCAGAGCCGCCTGTCCGAGCTCCGCGCCGAGCTCGGCCTCGACTCGGGCGCTCAGCCCGAAGCCGTCGAATCCGGCGAGACCGCCACCGGCACCAGCTGAACGGCGGTCACGCGAGCGCTGATCGGTAGCGCTCGCGGAGGTCGTTCTTCTGGACCTTCGCCATCGCGTTGCGCGGGAGCGCGTCGACGAAGTCGTAGTGCTTCGGGTGCTTGAAACGAGCGAGTGACGCGCCGCACGCCGATTCCAGTCGTGTTCGAACGACGTCGGAGTCGGCCGTCCCGTCGAGGACGACGATCGCCACGACTCCTTCGCCGAAGTCGGGGTGCGGCACACCGATCACGGCGGACTCCGCGACACCGTCGACAGCGTCGAGGACGAGCTCGATCTCCTTCGGATACACGTTGTACCCGCCCGAGATGATCATGTCGCTCGCCCGACCGTCGAGCGTGAGGCGGCCGTCGCCGTCGAGCGAGCCGACGTCACCCGTGCGGAACCACCCGTCGGGTGTGAGCGTCTCGGCGGTCTTGTCCGGCTGGTTCCAGTAGCCCGCGAACGGCACCGGGAGCGACACCTCGACCGCGCCGTCGACGACCCTGACATCGTGTCCGGGGAGGGGGTGACCGACGGTCCCGGGGACCTGGCCGCCGTCGTCGAGCGTGTTCGAGGTGAGGATCCCCGTCTCGGTCATGCCGTAGCGCTCGACGATCCGGCGCCCGGTGCGCTCGGTGAATTCGTGGTGGGTCTGCTCGGTCATCGGCGCCGAGCCCGACGTGAACAAGCGCAGGCCGGCACACGCGGTCCGCTCGAATCGGTCGTCGGCGAGCAGGCGCGTGTAGTGGGTCGGCACACCCATGAGGACCGAACTGTGCGGCAGTTGGGCGAGCACGTCATCGACGTCGAACCGCTCCCGGAGTCGGATCTGTGCCCCCTCGAGCATGAGTGGGAAGATCGCCACGAACAGACCGTGTACGTGGAAGACCGGCAGCGTGTGGCAGATGACGTCGTCGGGTTCGACCCGCCACACGTCGCGCAGCGCCTCGGCGTTCGCGAGCAGGCTCGCGTGCGTGAGGACGGCGCCCTTCGACCGACCGGTCGTCCCCGACGTGTAGAGCATCGCTGCGGCGTCGAGTGCCTCTCCCGGCGCATGCGGTCCTTCGAAGGGGTCGACGTCGTCGGCCTGGTCGCTCAGGTCGTCGATCGTCACGACCCTGGCCGACGGTCCGATCGTGTCGGCGAGCGTCGCCTCGTCGCCGGGCGCGCAGACGACCAGCGACGCGCCCGAGTCGGTCGCGAAGTACTCGACCTCGGCAGGCGTGTAGGCCGTGTTGAGCGGCACGAAGACGATGCGTGAGCTCAGGCAGGCGAACGTGACGCACAGCGCGTCGGCCGACTTCGGGACCTGGAGGAGGACCCGGTCGCCTGGCCCCACTCCGAGCTGCGCCATCGCGGCCACGAATCGACGGGCGCGCGCGTCGACCTCTCGGTAGCGGAGGGTGTCGCCGTCCACCGAGCCGATCGGTGCGAGCCGGAGGAGGGGACGGTCGAGATCATCCGGGAGCAGCTCGTCGAGCAGGTTCACGTCGTGGCCGGTGCCTCGGGGACCGACTCGACGAGAACGACGAGGTCGTCGCGGTGCACGACCTCGGTGATGGCCGCAGGCAGATCACCGGTCCGCTGACCCTTCACCTGCTGGACGACGTCGGCGCCGAGCGCCGTCCGCCCACGCGCGAACACCTCGCCGTCGGGACCCGCCATCTCGACGACGTGGCCCGCCTCGAAGTCACCGCTCGCGTCGAGCACGCCGGCGGGGAGCAGGCTGTTCGGGCGCTCGGTCAGGGCCCGGCGGGCGCCGTCGTCGACGACGATGCGGCCGGCGACGTCGGCGGCGAACGCAATCCAGAGCTTGCGAGCGCTGAGCACTCGATCGTGGGCAGCGAACGTCGTGCCGACCAGCTCGTCGGAGGCTGATCCCGCCAGCACGCCGGAGCGTGACGCTCGGGCGATCACACTGCGGATCCCCGACCACGACGCCATGCGCGCCGCCACGAGCTTGCTCGCCATGCCACCGCTCCCCCGTCCCGATCCGCCGGTGTCGGCTCGGATCGACAGCAGCGGATCGTCGGTCTTCACGAATGGGACCAACGTGGCCGACGAGTCGCGACGCGGATCGGCGGTGAACACACCGTCCATGTCGGTCAGGAGGACCAAGACGTCGGCGCGGATCGCGTTGGCGACGAGTGCGGCGAGGCGGTCGTTGTCGCCGTACCGGAGCTCGTCGTTCGCGATGGCGTCGTTCTCGTTGACGATCGGGACGACGCCCAGTTCAAGCAGGCGTTCGAGTGTAGCCCTCACGTGGAGATACTGATCGCGGTCGACGAAGTCGTGCGGATCGACGAGCAGTTGCGCTCCGACGAAGTCGTGACGGGCGAGCTCCCGGTCGTACGCCTCGACGAGTCGGCTCTGACCCACCGCCGACACGGCCTGGAGCGTGCGCATGTCGGTCGGGCGGGCGTCGAGCCCCAGCGCCGCCACTCCGGAGGCGACCGCCCCCGACGACACCACGACGACGGTGTGACCGCGACCACGGAGCGCTGCGACCTCGTCGACGAGACGTTCGATGGCGCGCGGGTTGATCGCTCCGCGGTCATCGGTGATCGACGCCGTTCCGATCTTCGCCACGATCAACACGAAGGGACTCCCATCAGAGGTCGCCCGTCACAGATCGGGGACGTAGTCGAAGCTGAAGTCGCCGATCCACACGACATCGCCTTCCTTGACCCCGGCTCGGTTCAGCATGCGCGGCACCCCGAGCTTGGCGAGCCGCTGGTCGATGTACGCCAGCGCTTCCGGGGTGGTCACGTCGTTGAGTGCGACGACCCGCTCGACGTCGCGGCCGACGAGTCGGAACTCGCCGTCGTCGAGCTTCTCGACGATCGCGCCGGTGATGTCGGGTCGGATCACGATGACGCCGTCGTCCTGCTCGATGGTCTCGCGAGCCTCGTGGACGGTCGACGCCATTCGGCCGACCAGCTCGCTCACCCCCTGCTGGGTGACCGCCGAGATCACCGGGTGGTCCCACCCGAGTTCGTCGAGCTGCTCCTGGTGGACGACATCGCCCTTCGTGCCCGCGATCAGCCGGGGGCGATCGAGGAGTTCGGGCTGGTAGTCACCGAGCTCGCGGAGCAGGATGCGGAGCTGCTCGTCGGGCGGCGTCTGGTCCATCGGGGCGAGGTCGACCATGAGGCACAGAACCAGCGCACGCTCGACATGGCGGAGGAACTGGTGCCCGAGCCCGCGTCCCTCGCTCGCTCCCTCGATGAGGCCGGGAATGTCGGCGACAACGAATTCCGTGTCGTCGTCGACGCGGACCACCCCCGAGATTCGGTTCGAGCGTGGTGAACGGGTAGTCCGCGATCTTCGGCTTGGCGGCCGAGACCACGCTGATGAGCGTCGACTTGCCCACGTTCGGGAATCCGACGAGTGCCACGTCGGCCATCAGCCGCAGTTCGAGCTTGAGCCAGCGTTCCTCACCATGCTCGCCCTGTTCGGCGAAGTTGGGCGCACGTCGCTTGTTCGACAGGAACTTCGCGTTGCCACGTCCGCCCCGCCCGCCGGCGACGGCCTTCCATCGATCGCCGTGACCGGTCAGCTCGGCGAGTGTCTCCCCGGTGTACAGATCGCTGGCGACGGTGCCGATCGGGACCTTCACCTCGAGCGACCCGCCGCGTCGCCCGTGCTGGTCCTTGCCCTTGCCGTGAACGCCTCGCTCGGCCTTGCGGTGCGGGTGATCACGGAACGCGAGGAGCGACGCAACGTTGTGGTCGGCGACGAGCCAGATGTCGCCGCCGTCACCGCCGTCGCCCCCGTTCGGTCCGCCCATCGACTCGGGCCCCTCACGCCGAAAACTCACGCAGCCCGCGCCACCGTCACCGGCCTTCAGGTTGAGCTGGCACTCGTCGACGAACCCGGACACGCTCGCCGAGGATACGGCCGACGGGCGGGGTCGAAGTGGCCGGTTCTCCTGCCGGGTAGCTTCGTCCACGATGGCCGAGATCGCCGATGAGACCACCGATCTCGGTGGCGGACTGCCGTTCGCCGACTCGGCCGAGGAGCGCGCCGAGAGGTGGGCATCGACGATGCGCGGTCACGAGGACGCCGCCGGCCTCGTGTTCGCCCACGCCGACAGTCACGCCGGAGCCGGCGACGGTCACCTGGTCACCCGCGAGGCTCGTGAGGAAGCCGACGAGCTCACGCTCGCAGCAGGAGCGACTCGAGCGCTGGGTGCCGGCAACCGGGCCGTCGCCGAGGAGCCCGATCCGTTCCGCACGTGCTTCGAACGTGATCGCGACCGGATCCTGCACGACTCGTCGTTCCGGCGTCTCGCCGGGAAGACCCAGGTGTTCGTGTTCCCCGGTGACCATCAGCGCACGAGGATGACCCACGCCATCGAGGTCGCACAGGTCGCCCGCTCGATCGCCCAGGCGCTCGCTCTCAACGTCCCCCTCGCGGAGGCGATGGCGGTCGGACACGACTGCGGCCACGGGCCGGGCGGGCATGCGAGCGAAGACGCGCTGTCACCGTTCCTCGAGGAGGGGTTCGATCACGCGCCCTGGGGTGCGGACGTCACGCTGCAGCCGCTCAACCTGTGCGTCGAGACGCTCGACGGGATTCGCAACCACTCGTGGAGCCTTCCGGCGCCGCAGACACCCGAGGGTGAGGTCGTGTCGTGGTCCGATCGGATCGCGTACGTGTGCCACGACTTCGAAGACGCTGTGCACGCCGGGATCGTCACGCCGGAGATGCTGCCGACCGTGGTCGCCGAGCGGTGCGGGACCGATCGGTCCTCGCAGCTCGGAACCTTCATCCGGGCGGTCGTCCGAGCCTCGGCCGCCTCCGGGCGGATCGGGATGGACGGTGACACCGCCGAGGCACTCGCCGAGTTCCGTCGCTTCAACTACGAGCACGTCTACTTGCGGCCGGCGTCGAAGCGCCAGGCGGAGTCGGTCGTCTCGCTCCTCCGGGCACTGGTCGAGCACTACTCCGACCTGCCCCACCTCATCCCGGTCGCGACTGCGTCCGCTGCTCTGTCGGGCCGGGGTGTCGACATCGAGCCGGCACAGGTCGACGCCGGATCCGCCGAGGCGCTGCGCATCGCGGTCGCCTGGGTCGGCGGCATGACCGACCGGTTCGCCTGCGACCTCGCCGTCAGCGAGCTCGACTGGGATCCCCACGCCCTCCCCCGCGGCATCCGCTAACGACACTTTGGGTCAGGCACACACCGTCGCCTCACGACGCCGCCGACGTCCCCCGACGCTCGCGCGGACGCACGGTGGACTCTTCCTCTGGTTCCTGACCTGGCCTCGGACGACCGGCATCCGCGAGCGACTCCACGCCCTGCGTCGCTGGCGACGAACCGGCATCGTCTTCGGCTTTCGCGGCCGGTCCGACAGCCGTTCGCACCCGCTCCCGGGTTGGGACCACTTCGAGATCCGTGTGAACGGCCGGGTCGTCCATCACGATCCGGGACAGAACGGCCCGAACGCGACACTCATGCGCTCGACCCTTCGACCGCAATGGTTGCCGGTGAAGCCAGGCCGGGTGCACGTCGAGTTCTGCACGGCGAGGGCGGACGGCGCCGAGGTCGGCGACACCGTCCGGTGCATTGAGTCGCTCGATGTCGACGTTCCGGCGGACGGTCCCGTCATCGTCACACTTCGACCTGCCACTCGGTCGAGCTACCTCCTGACACCCAGCACGAAGCCCGGCGTCGTCTGGTCGTATCGCCGCGGCGACCGCCGGCGCTACTCCGCAGTCCGGGTCACCAAGGGTCGATCGTCCCCGGCATCGACGAACGACCGAGACGAACAGACTGCGATCACCGAGACACCGACAGCCCCGAGATCACCCACGTTCGTCGTCCTCCAGGGGATCACGCTGACGACGGTGGCGGCCGGTGCCGCGCTGCGACTGTCGCGGACACGAGAGTCCCGATTCACCGACCGATGCGACTTCGTCGATCCGGACACGTTCGAGACCGTCGTGGACGCGATCCCGTGCGCGCCAGTCAGCGTCACGGTCGGGGCGGACTGGCGACCGTTCGTACTCGTTGCGGTCGTCGCGATCGGCGTCGCCGGAACGCTGTGGGCCTGGAGACGTGCGGCTCGTGCGAGACCCTCGTCGCCGTCGCCGTTCGTCGAGGGGCCGGCCCCCTCAGGTCGTCCGCGCCCGTCCGCACCCGATCGGTTCGGCGGGGCCGCTGCCGTCTTCGTCTGGTTGTCGGTGGTGATCTACGGCCTCCACGTGGCGATCTCGCTCACCGGCGACGACGTGGGCGCGGCCGCGACGCCGCTCAGTGACGCTGCCGTCGGGCTCCTCGCCGTGATCGTCCTGACGGGGACGATCGCACCGGCCGTGATCGTGTTCTTGATCCTCCGGACCGACACGGCCGGATCACCGACGAGTCGGTGGACGACGGTCTCGGTCGCGTCGCTGATCGCGATGATCGGCAGCATGAGCGCGCTCGCCGTCCTCGGTGACGAACACCAGGTCGCGAGAGTGTCGCTGCCGTTGCTTCTGGTCCCTGTCGTCGCGGTCCTTGCGTACGTGGTGGCAGGCCAACTGTTGCAACGAGTGCGTCTCGAGACGACGACGGACACCGACCAAGAGGCTCGACCGTGATGCGGAACGACGGACCCGAGCACCGTCGAACACCGGCCAGAGGCGGGAACGACGCGAAGCTGGATCGGAGCCACGATCTGGACGAGCGGACCGCGGTCGTTTGGGGCGAGCGATTGTTCTCGTCACCCGCCTTGGCGCCACTGCCCCACTCGCAGGTCTGATCGCTGGTTGGTCACACCCGTGGCGCACACCAGTTCTCACGATCGTCGTGACCGTCGGCGCCGTGGCAACGCTCATCGTGTGGTGGCGAATCCCGGGCATGTACCGACGGACCAAGGCGAGAGGTGCCCGACCGGCACCGCCGCCGAAGCCGATCGCCCGGGGATTGCACATCGGGGTGTTCGCATGGCTCCTGCACTCCGGCACCGCGTTCTTGGTCGGTCAGCTCGTCTGGTTGGTGTTGATCGCCGATGGCGAAGGCGGCGATACGGCGCCGTCGAATCTCCGCGTCGTCGGATCGATGGTCGTCGCCAGCCTGGCGATGGCGATTGTGTTCCCGATGTTCTTTCGGTTGATCGTCGCCATCGACAACCGGCTGGACCACGACCAGTCGGATCCCTACAAGTGGCGCCACGCTCAGGTCGCCTTCATCGGTCTGTTCGCAATGATCGCCTACATGGCGATCATCGATCCGAACTCGACACGGCGCCAGTTCCTGTCGCTCGCTGCACCCGCTGTGCTTCTGCCGGCCACCATGGCGGTGGCCTGGCGTCTCGTTCCTCATCTCGGGCGCGAGTATCCCGACGCTGGACCGAGTTCGCTCACCCACTGAGACGTCGTTGAGCGCGGCGACACTGTGTGCCTGACCCAAAGTGTCGTCAGACCGCTGTTGCGGGGCCGTCGAGGAAGAGGGCGCGGATGCCGAGACCGGCGATGAAGAGTCCACCGCAGCCGTACAGCAGGTGGAGCTTGTCGGTGATGAACGGGCTGGTGCGATAGCTGTAGAGGATCGCCACGGCGAAGATCGTGGAGAAGCCGTAGAGGGCGTGGAACG
>JBCDAK010000162.1:0-11308 GCA_039185545.1 Actinomycetota bacterium | reverse complement strand
CCGTTTGTCCGGCCATCCTGGCGCCATGACCGATGCGTTCGGCATCCCCGAGGACGACCTCGACCCCCGGACCGCCCTCGACACCGTCGCCGACGTCATCCGGACCAGACGGACGAGCCTGCTGATGGACCGCGATCGTCCGGTCCCGCTCGAGATGATCGCCGAGCTCTGCGGGCTCGCGACCTGGGCGCCCAACCACAAGAAGACGTGGCCGTGGCGATTCGCCCTCTTCACCGACCAGGGCCGGGCGACGCTCGGCGAGACGATGGTCGAGGACATGGTCGCCGCCGATTTCGGCGACGAGGGCAAGCGGTTGAAGACCGCCGGAAAGTACCTCCGCTCACCGGCCGTCCTGGTCGTCGGATGCGTGCCGAACGAGAACCCGATGCTCGACATCGAGAACCGCGATTCGGTCTCCGCCGGCATCCAGAACCTGCTGCTGGGCGCCACTGCGATGGGTCTCGCGAGCTTCTGGTCGACGCCGGCGCTCACGTACCCGCCCCGCGTCCTCGACCTGTGCGGCTTCGATCCGACCGACCGGCTCGTCGGCATCATCTACCTCGGTTGGCCCGACGGGTCGACCACGCCGCCCGAACGCCCCCAAGTCCCGATCACCCACGTCACGACCTGAGCGACGACCTCCCGGAGCGATCGGCGGCGGCGACACTTTGTGCCTGACCCACACTGTCGTTCACACTCTTCGCGATGACTGGTGACGGGCCGACGCAGACGATCGTGACCCTCGACCTCGAGGGCGTGCTGATCCCCGAGGTGTGGATCGCGGTCGCCGAGCGGACCGGTGTCGAGGGCCTCACGCGCACCACCCGCGACGAGCCCGACTACGACGTGCTCATGCGGTACCGGCTCGATCTGCTGGCCGAACACGGGCTCACGATGTCGCTCATCGCCGACGTCATCTCGAGCCTCGAGCCGTTGCCCGGCGCGAAGGCGTTCCTCGACGAGCTGCGCACGCGCACGCAGCTGGTGATCCTCTCCGACACGTTCGAGCAGTTCGGGACCCCGTTCATGCGACAGCTCGACTGGCCGACGATCTTCTGCCACCAGCTGGTGGTCGACGAGTCGACCGACCGCATCGCCGATTACCGCCTCCGTCAGCCCGATCAGAAGCGCCACGCCGTCGAGGCGTTCCGCTCGCTGAACTACCGGGTCGTCGCGGCGGGGGATTCGTACAACGACACCACAATGCTCGCCGCCGCCCACGCCGGGTTCCTGTTCCGGGCGCCCGCCAACGTGATCGACGAGTTCCCGCAGTATCGGGCGTTCACGGCGTACGACGACCTGCTCCGGGCGATCAGCCACGAACTCTGAACCACGTGTCCGGAGACACGTCGCTTCGCGACCCCGCGATGCCGACACTCTCCGCGTGACTCGCGACGCGCGGCCTCGCCGCCTCACGAATCGAGCCTGGTCGCGCGCGGGTGCGGTGGCCGCTGTCCTCGCGTCGGGCACACCCCGGCGCGCCCTCACGTCCGCCGCCCGCGCCACCTACCTCGGCGCCGGGTCCGCCCTCATCGCCTGCGGCGTCGCCCTCACGCTCTGGCTCGGACTCGGCGCCGGACCACTCGACGTGTTCATCGGCGCCATCTCCGAGCGCACGGGGGTGGCCTTCACGTTCGCTCTCTGGGGCACGGTCGCCACGATGCTCGGCATCGCGACGCTCCTCGGACGTCGCCCCGGTCCGGGCACGATCGCGGCGCCGTTCCTCATCGGTCCACTCATCGAGGCCGCGCTCGCCGGACTCGATGCGATTCCGCAGCCGACGCTGGTGGTCGCGCAGATCCCGCTCCAGCTCGTGGGCGTCGGGCTGATCGGCCTCGGCTCGGGCATGCTCATCGTGTCCGGACTCGGCGCGGGCACGGGAGAGCTCCTCGCCGCTGCAGCGGCCGACCGGACCGGACGGCCGGACACACTCGTCCGGACGACGATCGAACTCACGTGGGTCATCACGGGAGTGGCGCTCGGCGGACCGGCCGGCGCCGGCACCGTGATCGTCGCTGCGCTGATCGGACCCGCCGTCGCACGCGGCCACGCGATCGCCGATCGCGTCGCCGTCGGCACCCATCGCTCGGCCGCCGCGACCCACGCCAAGATCATCGAGCGCGAACGTCGCGCCGAGCTCGCCCTCGCCGACAGCCGCTGACGAAACAGCACGTTCGGTGCCTGGCACCGAACGTGCTTCTCTCGGGAATATTGTTGTGGGCACAAGGAGTTGTACCTGACATGACCGCACCGACCATCGACATCCGACGAGCCGACCAGCGCTTTCACACCCGGGCGGGCTGGCTCGACTCGAAGCACTCGTTCTCCTTCGGCGGCCACTACGACCCGAGGAACACCGGCCATGGTCTCCTGCTCGTCAACAACGACGACGTCGTGAAGGGCGGCACCGGGTTCGACACCCACCCCCACCGCGACATGGAGATCATCACCTGGGTGCTCGACGGTGAGCTCGAGCCCAAGGACTCCGAGAAGAACCGCGGGATCATCTACCCGGGGCTCGCACAGCGGATGTCGGCCGGAACCGGGATCTGGCACTCGGAGATGAACAACTCGGGCAGCGAGGACGTCCACTTCGTGCAGATGTGGGTGCACCCCGACACCGAGGCCATCGACCCCGGCTACGAACAGCTCGACATCAACAGCGAGCTGTCGAAGGGTGGACTCGTCCCGATCGCCTCCGGGCAGGGCCACGACTCGGCGATCTCGATTCGCCAGAAGGACGCCGTGCTGTGGGGCGGACGGCTCTCAGCCGGTGAGCGGGTGACCGTTCCGGGCACCCGTCATGTCCACGTGTTCGTACCGCTCGGCTCGGCCGAGCTCACCGGCGAGGGCACGACGAACGCACTCGGCCGGGGGGACGCCGCGCGACTGACCGAGGCCGACGGCCTCTCGCTGGTCGCCGGGGACGAGGGCGCCGAAGTGCTCGTCTGGGCGACCGCCTGAACATCGCCAGGCCCCTCACGACCGCGATCACGGCCCGACCGGGCGATCCACCCACGGATCGTCCGGTCGATCGCGATCGCCACCACCACGATGCCGAGACCGACGATCCCGTCGAGCCACCAGTGATGGCCGGTGGCCGACACGACGAAGATCGTGATCGGGAGGTGCAACGCGGCGACCCACCGCCACCTGCTCGGGCTCGCCGCGATGACGCCGAACGCCACCACGCCGGCCCACGCGACGTGGATCGAGGGCATCGCGACGAACTGACCCGAGACGCCGGTGCCGACCGGGCCGTACACGTCCATCCCGTGGATGACGGTCACGTCGACGAACCCGAGCTCGGGCAGGAACCTCGGCGGGGCGACACGGATGAACCGGATCGCGATGCAGCCGGCGGTGGTGAGCGCCAGCACCGTGCGCCACGATCCGTACGCATCGCGATGACGCCAGAACATCCAGATCAGGAACGCGATGGTGCCGGGGATGTGCATGCCCGCGTAGTACGCCGACGAGATCCATCCGAGCCAGTCGTTGTTCAGCGCCAGCTCGTTCACACCCAGCTCGCTGGGCAGGCCGATCGCCTGCTGGAACTCGTGGATGTCGCGCGCCCGCTCGATGGCGAAGTCGGACTGCGCGAGCGGCAGCTTCTTGAGCGTTCGCCACAGGGTGTACAGCGCCCCGATCACGGCGAGCTCGTGGAGAACCGGCAGCAGGACCGCGGTGCTGCGTGACGGCGGACGACGCCGAACGACGAACCAGCCGGCCACGCAGACGAGAGCGACGACGAGCGACTGCTGCCACGTCGGCCACGGAAGCCCCGCGGCGATCATCGTGACCACCCGCTCGCACCCCGCTCCATCGGGCGAGCGTACGGGCGTCAGCCCACGGTTGACAGCGTCTCGGCGACGCGTTCGTCGGTCGCCGGAGCCGCGGCGTCGTCGATCACCCCGACGACCGGCTCGGACGACTCCAGCGGGTCCGGTGGCCCCAGCGGCACCGGCGGCACCGTGATGGAGGCGCCGTCGAGCGGAAGCGTGAACCACACGTGGGTCCCCACCCCCGGTTCGGACGAGAGCCGGATCGTGCCCCCGTGCGCCTCGACGAGATCCGACGCGATCGACAGCCCCAGACCGGTTCCCGGAACCGCCTGGTGGTGGGTCGACGTGGTGCGGAAGAAGCGCTCGAACACCTGGTCCTGCTCCGACTCGGGGATACCGACCCCGGTGTCGGTCACGCTGACCGTGACGTGCTCGTCGTCGGCCGAGACGTCGATCGTCACGCGCCCGTCGGCCGGCGTGAACTTGATCGCGTTCGACACGAGGTTCGTCAGCACCCGCTCGAGCTGCCCCCGATCGCCGAGCACCACGGCCTCGTCGGTCCGGATCGGCATGTCGAGCGACACGGCGTTCCGCCCGGCGATCGGCATCATCGACTCGCCGACCGCTTCGACGACCTCGGTGATCGACACGGGGTCGGTCTGGAGCGAGAGGGAGTGTGCGTCGATGGTCGTGACAGTGAGCAGGTCCTCGATGAGTTCGAGCAGGCGACGACCGTTGCGATCGACGACGCCCAGCATCTCCTCCTGCGTCACGCTGAGTTCGCCGCCCGTCTCGTCGATCAGCATCTCGACGTAGCCGAGGATGCTCGTGAGAGGTGTCCGCAGTTCGTGGGACACGGTGGAGACGAAGTTGGTCTTCGCCGAGGAGAACTCGCGCAGCGACCGGACGATCTCGCGCTCGCGTTCCAGGGCCTCGGCATGGAGCGTCTCGGCCTCCTTCTGCTCGCGGCGGTCGATGATCTGCGCGATGAAGTAGATCTCACCGGTGTCCGGTCGGACGGCCGACACGCTCAACAGCGCGTGGATCACGTCCCCCGTCGGGCTGAGGTACCGCTTCTCGAGCCGATAGTTGTCGGCCCGACCGTCGACGAGTTGCTGGAGAAGGGCGAGATCCGCGTCGAGATCGTCGGGGTGCGTGATGTCCTGGAAGCGACAACCGAACAGCTCGGACCGCGATCGTCGGAGCAGGTCGCACACGGCGCGGTTCATCTCGACGAACGTCCCGTCGGCTGCGACGATCGCCTTGCCGATCGGCGCCTCCTCGAACGCGAGGCGGAACCGTGTCCGCTCCATCTCGAGCTGCTCGTTCAGCCGCTTCTCGCTGGTGACCTCGCGGAGCACGAGCACCACCAGGCGGCGGTGCTCGAGCGAGTCGTGGACCGGCGTGGCACTCCATTCGAACCAGTGCACGCCGTCGGCCAGACGGGTCCCGATCAGCTCCCCTTCGGTCGCTCGACCGCTCTCGAGCACGGCGAGCAGTTCGTCGGCGTCGAGACGACGCGGCTGTCCGTCGACACCGAAGACCGGCGGGAGCGACGGACCGAACGGTTGCCCACCGCCGGTGGAGTTTCCGGCGACGAACCGGCCGAGCAGACGGGCGGCGACACGGTTGACGAGTACGACCTGGCCGTCGTCGTCGAGCACGACCACGGCGCTCGACAGCGAGTCGAGCGTCTCCCGATGGATCTCGGTCACCGAGCTGAGAGCTCGCTCGAGGTCGGCGCGCAGCACCTCGTTGGTCCGGTGCATCCGCAACGCCACGACGATCGTGACGAGACCGGCGATCGCGAGGGTGGCGAACGTGGCCAGGGCGAGGAACGAACCACTCACGTCGCGACCTCCACTCGCTTCGCGACCGCGTCGTTCTCCTCGTCCGCTCCTCGGTCGCCGACGCCCTGGAATCCGGTCCGGGTCATCTCGCCCCATCCCGCATCGGAGCGTCGCACCGCCGCCCAGAGACCTTCGAGACGCCAGAACGCGTGGAACTGACGGAATCCCAGGTTCTCGATGAAGGCGACGACGAATCCGGTCCCCAGGTCGCGCCACCGCTCGTACCGATGGAAGTTGATCTCCTCCACCACGAGCGACGCGACCGACACCAGGATCGAGTACAGGATCGCGACGGAGAAGAACAGCAAGGCGAGCGGCACGTTGATGAGACCGAACGAGAGGCCGGCGATCACCACGACCAGACCGACGAGTTCGATCACCGGCCCGAGCAGTTCGAACGCCACGTAGTACGGCATGCCGACCGAGCCGACGCGTCGGTACTTCGGCCGGAACATCATCCCGCGGTACTTCCACAGCACCTGCGCGAGGCCGTGTGACCAGCGCTTTCGCTGGGTGCGGAGCACCTTCACCGAATTCGGGACCTCGGTCCAGCACACCGGGTCGGGCACGTAGGCGACCCGGTAGTCGACGCCGCGATCCATCAGATGGCGATGCACTCCCATCAGGAGATCGAAGTCCTCGCCGAGCGATTCGTCGTCGAGCCCGCCGAGCTCGACCACGATGTCTCGTCGGTACAGGCCGAACGCGCCCGAGATGATCATGAGCGCTCCCAGGCGCGACCAGCCGGTCCGTCCGAGCAGGAACGAGCGCAGATACTCGATCACCTGGATCCGGGCCACCCAGGTCGTCGGCTGTCGGGCGTCGACCACCTCGCCGTCGATGACCTCGCAGCCGTTGAGCGCCCGGATCACACCGCCGGTCGCGACGATCCGGTCGGGATCGTCGACGAACGGTTGGACGGTCCGCAGCAGCGCATCGGCTTCGAGCAGCGAGTCGGCGTCCACGAAGCAGACCAGATCCTTCGACGCCGCGTTGACGCCGGCGTTGACCGCATCCGCACGGGTGCCCGCGTTCTGCTTGCGGACGACCGTGAGCCGTTCACCGGAGGCTGGTACGTGCACCGACTGGATCGGGCCCCTGAGTGGCACGTCGGAGTCGTCGATGGGCGCGACCTCGACCAGGTCGAAGGCGGTCCGGAGGCGTTCGAACGTCGAGTCGGTCGATCCGTCGTCGACGATGACCACCTCGTGGTCGGGATAGCGCAACCGCAACGCGGCCTGCGCGCTGTCGACGATGAACGCCTCCTCGTTCCACGCCGGGATGATGACGGAGATGCTCGGGGTCAGTGGGCTCGTGAGGATGTCCTCGAGTGCGGCGGTGTCGTCGCGTTGCACGCGGTGCTTCGTCATCGTGGCCGCGAGCCAGATCAGCACCAGGTAGCTCGTGTTCAAGACGATGAAGTAGACGAGGACGAACCCGTTGAACGCGTTGAGGATGAACGCGACGACGTCTCTCACGCCGCACCCTTCGCTGCACCGATGGGCACCACGTCGGCTCCCGCTGCGCGCTCGACGGTGGCGGTCTCCTGCGGATCTCCGGTGAACGGCCGATCGGGCCCCCGGCGATCGAGCACACGGATCGCGCGATCGGCGGCAGCGGCCACGCGCGACGACCGGTCACGGCACGACTCGAGCGTCGGGATCGCGCTCGGGTCACCGATCGACCGGAGCGCCTCGATCACCAGGATCGTGTCGGAGTCGAGCTCGACGCGCGACCGGCCGGCGGAGGAGCGGCCTTCTTCCTCGTCGACGCCGAGCAGGATCTCCAGCTCGAGCACGAGCCGTGGCACGACGTCGTTGACCTGCAGCTGCCCCAGCGCGCGGACCGCCGAACGCCAGACGACGGGGTCGTCGTGCAGGAGGTCGGCGATCTCGTGGCGGACGTGGACCTCTCCGAGCTCGCCGAGAACCTCGGCGACCGTCGCCCGGACCCGGGCGTGCGGCGCTCGGAGATGCGCTGGAAGCGGCCCGGGATCCTCGGCACCGAGACGGAGGAGCGCGACACCGGCCGTGTTGACCGAGATCTGACGAGTGGTGAGCGCCTGGACGAGCGCGGGAACGGCGCGTCCGTCGCCGATGCGGCCGAGTGCTCGGGCCGCCGATTGACGGACGTCGAGATCGCGGTCGTCGAGCCGCTCGGAGAGTTCGTCGATGAGGTCGTCCGCGAGTTCGTCGTCGGCGCAGAGACCGAGGAGGTCGGCCGCCTGGATGCGTCGACCCGGTCGACGGTCTCGCAGGCGAGCCCTGGCGGCGGCGACGACGCCGGCGTCGACGAGACGGGACGCGAGTTCGTCGCGGTCCGATCCGCGCAGTTGCGAGAGCATCCGGACTGCGATCGCCTCGACGATCTCGGGGTCGAGCCCGTCGAGCGCCCGGGGATCGTCGAACGCGAGCAGGACCGCTCGTCGTCCGCTCTCGATCGCCGACTCGCGACGGCGGCTCGTTCGCGCGCGAACGACCTTCCCGCCGACGCTGACCAGGACGGCGACGACGACCGCGACGATGACGACGACGAGAGCGATCCCGAAGCCGTCGGCGATCGTCATCCCACCCGGCGGGCGAGAGCCGCGGTCACACGAGTGGAGAGCTCCCGCGGGCTGAAGGGCTTCACGACGTAGTCGTCGGCGCCGGCGGCGAACCCGATCTCGATGTCGGACTCCTGCGCTTTGGCGGTGAGCATGATGACCGGAACGTTCTCGCGCCCCTCGATCGTCCGGATCTCCCGCGAGACCTCCGGTCCGGTCTTCCGCGGCATCATCCAGTCGAGGAGGATGAGGTCCCAGTCCTGGGCTCGCACGGCCTCGAGGCCGGCTTCTCCGTCGTGGGCGACCGTGACGTTGTGACCAGCCTGCTCGAGCTTGAAGCTGACGAGCGCGCAGATGTCGGGGTCGTCGTCGACGACGAGGATGTCGCTCATGTGGATCTCCGTGTGTCGGGGGTGTCCCGGTCGCGTCCGCCGCGATCCGTCGGTGCATCGATCGGCGGATTCGTGAGGACACTTGAGGAACTCCTCAGGAGATCCTCAAGTTCGAGCACTGCGCGGGTGCGTTCGGCACGCCGAGCGCGATTGCCTGAGGACCCATGATCATCGACATCTCGCTCAGCGCCGGCAACTGCGACTGGACCACAGTGCGGTCCGCGGCCCAGGAGGCCGAGCGACGCGGGTACGGCGCGGTCCACGTCCTCGACCACCTCGCGGGACTCCCGATCGGCGGCGCCACCACCCTCGAGGCGTTCGCGCTCCTCGGAGCGCTCGCCGAGGCGACGACGACGATCGAGCTCGGGACCATGGTGGCGAACGCGTTCAACCGCCAACCCGGAACCCTCGTGTCGGCGGCCGCGTCGGTGGGCGTGATCTCCGGCCGCCGGTTCCACCTGGGCGTCGGTGCGGGAGCCGCGCCCGGATCGAGCTGGGCTCGAGAGCAGGAGATCCTCGGCCACGATCTCGTCGACGACCTCTCGGCGCGTCACGCCCGAGTCGAGCGAGTTCTCGAACTGGCCTCGGACGAGTGGTCCGACGATCGCGGCGACGACTTCTCGACGTTCCCACTGCCCCGACCGCGTCCGCTGACCATCGTCGGAGTCAACTCCGTCGCCCTGGCGCGAGTGGCGGGCCGCCTGGCGGACGGAATCAACGTGCAGTGGTCGAAGTCGAACCGAGACGATCAGCTCGATGCGGCCGACGCCGAGGTGGCGAGACGCGCCGGCGACCGTCCGTTCCTCCGGACCGCCTACGAGACGTTCGTTCTCGAGCTCCTCGATCCGGCACATCCGTCCCGCGTCGAGATGCGCGAGCGCGGCATCGATCGACTCGTCCTCGCAGTGTTCGACGACCTGTCGTCGTGGCTCGCCGACGACCGACAGCCCCTCTGAGACGTCAGGGCTGGTAGACGCCGAAGACGCCGCGGAGCGAGTCGCTGATCACGCCGAGCGTGCAATCGGCGCGGAGCGCGTCCTTCATGGGGTAGAGCAGGTTGTCCGAAGTCGCCGCCGTCGCCTTCACGGCGGCGAGTGCCGACTCGACCGCCGTCGTGTCGCGGTCGGCCTTGTACGCCTGCGTGCGCGCCTTCTGCGAGCGCTCGAGTTCGGGCGAGATCGGGAACGTCTCGGGCTCGGGCTCGGACTCGACCGTGAACTTGTTGACGCCGACGATCACGCGCTCGTCGTCATCGATCGACTTCGTGTACTCGTACGCCGCCTGCTCGATCTCGTCCATCTGGAAGCCGGACTCGATCGCCGAGACCGCGCCGCCCATCTCGTCGATGCGCTCGATGTACTCCCACGCGAGGCGCTCGACCTCGTCGGTGAGCGACTCGACGAAGTACGACCCGGCGAGCGGATCGACCGTGTCGGTGACCCCCGACTCGTAGCCGATGATCTGCTGGGTCCGCAGCGCGATCCGCGCCGCGGTCTCGGTGGGCAGGCTCAGCGCTTCGTCGTACCCGTTCGTGTGCAGCGACTGGGTGCCGCCGAGAACCGCCGCCATCGACTGGATCGCGACCCGAACCACGTTGTTGAGCGGCTGCTGCGCCGTGAGCGTGGAACCGCCGGTCTGGGTGTGGAAGCGGAGCATCGCCGACTTCGGGTTCTGGGCCCCGAAGCGCTCGGTCATGATGCGGTGCCACATGCGGCGGCTCGCCCGGAACTTCGCCGTCTCCTCGAAGAAGTTGTTGTGGCCGTTCCAGAAGAAGCTCAGCCGTGGCGCGAACGCGTCGACGTCGAGGCCGGCGTCGATTGCCGCCTGGACGTAGGCGATGGCGTTCGCCAGCGTGAACGCGATCTCCTGGACCGCTGTCGAGCCGGCCTCGCGGATGTGGTACCCGGAGATCGAGATCGTGTTCCACGACGGGACGTGCTTCGAGCAGTACTCGAAGATGTCGGTGATGATCCGCATCGACGGCCGCGGCGGATACACGTAGGTGCCGCGGGCGATGTACTCCTTCAGCAGATCGTTCTGGATCGTGCCGCCGATCTGATCGGGTCCGACACCCTGCTCCTCCGCAACGAGCTCGTACATCAGCAGCAGGATCGCCGCCGTGGAGTTGATCGTCATCGAGGTGGTGACCTCGCCGAGCGGGATGTCGGCGAGCAGCAGGCGCATGTCGGCCATCGAGTCGATCGCCACGCCCACCTTGCCGACCTCGCCCTCGGCCCGGGCTGCGTCGGAGTCGTAGCCCATCTGCGTCGGGAGGTCGAACGCGCAGCTCAGCCCGGTCTGACCGGCGTCGAGGAGGAACTTGAACCGCTCGTTGGTCTGCTCGGCCGACCCGAAGCCCGAGTACTGGCGCATCGTCCAGAGCCGGCTCGTGTACATCGACGGGTACACACCGCGCGTGTACGGGGCCGTCCCGGGGGCGCCGAGGTGCGCCGCCGGATCCCAGTCGCCGAGCGCCTCCGCGGTGTACAGCGGGTCGATCGAGATACCGGAGTCGGTCTGAGGGAGTTCCGCGGAATCGGCCATGACGCGATCGTACGTCCCTCAGCGGAGCGACGTCGGGTGATGGATCGCGAGACCGGTCCCCGGATCGAAGAGGTGGATCCGCGCCGAACGCGGCGTCGCAGTGACCACCGATCCGGCCCGGGGCGGCGGACCGGTGACCGACGATCGGACGTGGCTCCCGTCGGTCGTCGTCGCGTTCACGAACGTCGCGTG
>JBCDAK010000161.1:0-11413 GCA_039185545.1 Actinomycetota bacterium | reverse complement strand
GATCGCCCCGACCCGCCCCCCCCGGCCGGACGGGTCGGGTCGCCCGGTCCACCACCACCACACCCGGGCGTGTGGCCGGGGCGACCCGCCTCGACCCTGGGGGTTCCCACGTGAGCGACACCACGACCCGAGAGGCGGACGCACCCCCCACCGCCTCCGACGACGGCTCCGGAGCCGGCGGTCCGTCGAGCCACGGCTCGATGTCGACCCCGATCTCGGGCCCGCGATACGGCGCCAGCAGCGGGCTGATCGCCAAGATCGTTCTCCTCGGAGCACTGAACGCGATCGTCCTGGCGTTCCTGCCGAGGATGCTCTCGAAGCCCGACTACCCGATCGCCATCGCGTCGATCGTGGCGCTCGTCGTCATCGACGTCGTCTACCTGTCGAAGCGTTTCGTCCCGGCGAAGTACCTGGTGCCGGGCACCATCTTCCTGCTCGTCTTCGCCCTCTACCCGGTGCTGTATCTCGTCTTCATCTCGACGACGAACTACGGAACCGGCAACAACCTCACCAAGGAACAGGCGATCGAGCGGATCGAGCAGAACTCGGTGGGCGCCACCGACGATGCGGTCCGCTACGAGCTGCAGATCCTCGCCAGCGGAGACGACCCTTCCGGCGGTGAGCTCGCGTTCCTGCTCACCGACGCCGACGGCAACCGATTCCTCGGCACCGCCGACGGCCTCACCGAGTTGTCCGAGGACGAGATCGTCGAGGACGGCCGTCGCGAGACGATCGACGGCTACGTCGCGCTGAACACCGGTGCGTCGAACGACCGGGCCGACGAGGTGTCGGCCTTCGTCGTGCCGGGCCCGAGCGGCGACATCGACAACGACGGATTCGGCGATGCGTTCGCGCAGGTCCAGACCCGCGTGTACGACCCCGTCACCGACACGCTCACCGACTCGTCGACCGGCGTCACGTACACGATCGACCAGGGGTACTTCGTCGACGAGGAGGGCGATCGTCTGCTCCCGGGGTGGCGGGCGAACATCGGCCTCGAGAACTACGAACGACTGTTCAACGACGAGCAGACCCGGGAAGTGTTCCTGCGGGTCTTCATCTGGACGGTCCTCTTCTCGCTGTTCTCGGTGATCCTCTCGTTCGCGCTCGGCCTCGGCCTCGCCATCGTGTTCAACGACGCACGGATGCGCGGCCGCAAGGTCTACCGCAGCCTCATCATCATCCCGTACGCCATCCCCAGCTTCATGACGGCGCTCGTGTGGAAGGGGATGCTCAACGAGCAGTTCGGTGTGATCAACCGATGGTTCGGGTCGTTCTTCGACCTCATCCCCGGACTCGACGCATCACCGCCGTGGCTCGACGGGCAGTGGCTGCCGTATGCGTCGATCCTGCTGGTCAACACCTTGCTCGGATACCCGTACATGTTCCTCGTGTGCAGCGGTGCTCTGCAGTCGATCCCCGACGACCTCACCGAGGCAGCGTCGGTCGACGGCGCCAACGGCCTGAAGCGGTTCCGTCTCATCACGTTCCCGCTCCTGCTCGTGGCGGTGGCGCCGCTGCTGGTCGCGTCGTTCGCGTTCAACTTCAACAACTTCAACCTGATCTTCCTGTTGACCGAGGGGCGACCTCCGGTCCAGGGCAGCGACGCGGGACGGACCGACATCCTGATCTCGTACGTGTACAAGATCGCGTTCCAGTCGGGCGGCGGAGCCGACTACGGGTTCGCCGCAGCGGTGTCGCTCATCATCTTCCTGATCGTCGCCACGATCTCGGCGTTCAGCTTCCGGTTCACCAAGGCATTCGAGGAGGTGCGATGACCACCATCGAGTCGATCGAGCCGACGGGATCGACGGTCGAACGTCCGCTCGAGCGGCGGCGACCGCCGATGCGGGTCTGGTTCCGCCGAACCGGGTGGCGCCACGTCGTCGCTCTCTCCGCGCTCGTATTCGCGCTGTTTCCCGTGCTGTGGGTGCTGTCGGCCGCAGTGACGGCCGACGGCGGACTCGCTCGCCAGTCGTTCATCCCCGAGGATCCGTCGCTCGACAACTTCCGTGCGCTGATGAGCGACGAGGGTCATCCTCCGTTCTGGCGGTGGTTCTGGAACTCGATGTTCATCGGCACGGTCACCGCCGTCGTCACGGTGTTCCTCTGCGCCCTCGGTGCGTTCGCGTTCAGTCGCCTGCGGTTCAAGGGTCGTCGGCCGGGGATGCTCGCCCTGCTGCTGATCCAGATGTTCCCGAACCTGCTCGCGGTGGTGGCGCTGTTCCTGTTCATGACCCGGATCAAGGGCCTCTTCCCGGCGATCGGTCTCGGCACCTCGTGGGGCTTGATCTTCATCTACCTCGGCGGCGCCTTGGGCGTGAACACGTACCTGATCAAGGGATTCTTCGACACGATCCCGCACTCGCTCGACGAGGCGGCGAAGATCGACGGGTGCACGCACAGCCAGACGTTCTTCAAGATCATCCTGCCGCTCGCGGCACCGGTGCTCGCCGTGATCGCGCTGCTGTCGTTCATCACGACCCAGGCCGAGTACATCGTCGCCAGCGTGATCCTCAGCGGTGACGACGACCAGAAGACGCTCGCGGTGGGATTGTCGAACTACGTGCTCGCGGGCTTCGACAATCGCTGGGGACCGTTCGCCGCCGGAGCGCTCATCGGCGCCGTCCCGGTGGTGATCCTGTTCCTGTTCCTGCAGCGCTACATCGTCTCGGGTCTCACCTCCGGGGCGGTGAAGGAGTGAGCGGCCGCCCTGCCGCGTTCGCGCACCTTCCCCACCACGACGGCTCGCCGCTCTACTCCTCGCAGGACGATCAGGGTCTCGGCGGCACCTTCACGGTCCGGGTACGCGTGCCCGATCTGGCGTCCGCCGAGCGCGTGCGGGTCCGCACCGTGCCCGATGGCGAGCCCGAGGTCACCGAGGCGACGATCGACCCCGATCGCACGGGCGCCGATCCGGCGGCCACGTGGTGGACCGCCGACATCGTCGCCCGCAACGCCGATGTGGGGTACCGGTTCCTGCTCACGGGTGGCAGCGGCGGCTACCGCTGGTTGCACGAGGCAGGGGTCACGCCCCACGACGTCGGCGACGACTCCGACTTCCGTCGCATGATCGGCTCGCCCACACCTGCGTGGCCCACCGACACGGTCGGGTACCAGATCTTCCTCGACCGCTTCGCCGCGTCCGGTGAACGGCGCGAGCTCCCCGACTGGGCCATCGCCGCCGACTGGGACGACGACCTCCTCTCCGAGCCCGGTGTCGGGGTCCGCCAGATCTACGGCGGGGATCTTCCCGGCATCGAGAAGCGACTCGACCACCTCGAGCGGCTCGGCGTCGACCTCGTCTACCTCACGCCGTTCTTCCCCGCTCGCTCGAACCACCGGTACGACGCGTCGTCGTTCGAGGCCGTCGACCCGCTGCTCGGGGGCGATGAGGCGCTCGCGTCACTCGCCGCCGCGTGTCGAGCGCGAGGATTCCGGATCATCGGAGACATCACGCTCAACCACACCGGCGACGAACACGACTGGTTCGCCGCCGCTCGACGCGACGCTGCGTCCGCCGAGGCCGACTTCTACTTCTTCGACGAGCATCCCGACGGATACCGCGCGTGGCACGGCGTACCGTCGCTGCCGAAACTCGATCACTCGAGCGACGAACTCGCCCGCCGACTGCACGACGGACCCGACTCGGTGGTCGCCCGGTATCTGCGTCACCCGGTCGCCCTCGACGGGTGGCGGGTCGACTGCGCGAACACGACCGGCCGGTCGGGCACCGACGACCACCACGCACGCGTGGGTGCCGCGACGAGAACGACGATCGAGTCGCTCGCACCCGACGGCTGGCTCGTCGCGGAACACTGCTACGACGCCCGGTCCGACCTCCGATCGGGTGGCTGGCACGGCGCGATGGCGTATCAGTGGTTCTCGCGGCCGCTCTGGTCGTGGCTTCGGGGCGATGCTCCGGTCGCGTTGATGACGACGCTCGAGATGCCCCGATTCGGGGCCGCGACCATGGTCGACGCGATGCGCCAGCTCGGCGCGGGTCTGCCGTGGCCGACTCGACAGGCCTCGATGACGATGCTCGACTCGCACGACAGTCCTCGCTTCCGCACCGCGGTCGGTGGCGATCGCCACCGTCATCTCACCGGGCTCGCTGCGCTGCTCACCATGCCGGGTGTGCCGACTCTGTTCGCCGGCTCGGAGGTGGGAGTCGAGGGCGACTCGATGGACACCTGCCGGGTGCCGTTCCCGTGGGACGAGGCCGTCTGGGATCGTGAGACGTTCGAGGCGACGCAGGAGCTCATCTCGCTGCGGCGGGCACATCCGGCGCTGCGACACGGATCGATGCGCTGGCTCGACGCCACGGACGACACGGTGACCTACGTGCGAGAGCACGAGACCGAGTGTGTGGTCGTGCATCTCGATCGACGGAGCGGCGCACACGACGAGCCGGTGTCGATCGACCTCGGCGCAGTGGGACTGGCGGGCGACGTGTCGACGGTCCTCGGCGACGCCGACATCGACGGCTCCTCGGCCACGTTCGGCCCCGCTCCCGCCACCCTCCTCGCCCTCACCTGAGCTGTCCGCTTCCGCCCGGGCCAGATCGGGACACTGTCCGCTTCCGCCCGGGCCAGATCCGGACACTGTCCGCTTCCGCCCAGGTCGGTCGTCAGCTCGTCGTCGCGACGAGGGCGGCGAGGAGCTCGACGGTCGAGGCAGTGACCGGTGCACGGCGCTCGCTCGGGTCGAGCACCACCAGCTCGCGGCCGCGAGCGTCGACGGCCACACCACCGGCCTCCTCGAGGACGTGCACGGCGGCGAGATAGTCCCACACGCCGATGCGGTCGGCGGCGAAGTCGACGGTCCCGTCGAACCCGCCCGCCGCAACAGCCGTGATGTCGAGCGCCGTCGCACCCATCGCCCGGAACTGGCGGGGACGAAAGGACCCCGGCGATCGAGCGTTGATCGCGACGATCGCTTCCTCGAGTGAGGTCGGGCCACGCGAGACGAGGAGCGGGCGTCCGTCGAGCTGCGCTCCCCGGCCGCTGACGGCGGTGAACCGATCTCCGGTTCTCAGGTTGGTCACCATCGACAACGTCGGGCGACCGTCGCTCACGAGGCAGAGCGCCGTCGCACACCACGGAAGACCGAGTGCTGCATTGGTCGATCCGTCGAGCGGGTCGACCACGACGACATGGCCCGGCACCTCGTCGAGCACTGATCCGTCGGGCCCCGTGACGCCACTCTCCTCCGACAGCACCGCGAATCCCGCGCCGTGGAGCGCCTCGAGACAGATGGCGTCGACGACGACGTCGACCGAGTACTGACTGGCACGATCTCCCGACAGCGACCAATCGTCGTTGTCGGCCAGCGCAGCTGCCGTGCGATCGCAGATCCGACCGAACAGATCGATCACCGCATCGGCATCGAGCGGGTCGACCGCACGCCGCGTCGTCGCAGCTTCGCTGATCGGCTCGACCCTCTCCGACGGCACCGCGCAGACGGTAGTGTCCGGATCCGATGGCAGTCATCGATGTGGCCGGCTTCGTCGCTGACGTCAAGAGCCAGGCCATCGACCACGGATTCCACGTCCACGACGAACGTCACTTCGTCGAGACCTACTCCCTGCGTCAGCTCTGGGAGGTCGACCTCCACCCCGCGGAGGCCTGCGAGGGACCGATCGACCTCCACCTGTCGCTCGACGTCGACCCCCGGGCGATGCTCGGATTCGAGGACGAGGTGATGAAGCTCGACGAGCTCGACTCACCACCGAGCGGTTTCACGTTCGCCCTGCTCTTCACGTGGACGCTCCCCCCGCTCCCCGATCCTCCCGATCTCCTCGTTCTCGCCACCGATCTCGCCGGGATCGGTGGGATCGACCTCCCGGTCGAGGTGTCCGCGATCGACTCGTTCCCCACCGTGACCGACGCGCCCGAACGCAGCCTGTCGATCGTGGCGAAGATGACCGTCGATCTCGCCGACGTCTACCTCACCAACGACGACGCCGTCGTCGCCGCTCTCGAGCGTTGCAAGCACGTGTCGCTGTACCTCCTCGATCGGGCGCCGGCATGGCTCGACGACGCCTGACCGCCCCGCGCCCGAGCATCCGCCGCAGGAGGCCGCCGTGCAGGTCCACGAACTGATCGACATCCTGACCGACCAGCCGCCTGACGCCGAGGTCGAGCTCGCCGTCATCGCTCCGGTCGACGAGGACAGCGACGACATCACGGTCGACCGGTACTACGTCGATGGCGTCCTCCCCTGGCGGGAACAGCCGGGTGACGACGACGCCGGTCCCGAGGTGGGTGGCGTCGGCGAGACCGAGCTCACGATCTGGCTCGTCGGTGGCGAGGAGGGTGACGTCAACGCGTTCCTCGACGCCATCGAACAACCCGACATCTGAGAGCCGCCACCTGAACGGAGGGGGGTCCGCCCGGAGCGTCGTCACGTCGCGCTGAGGACGTGAGCGCAGCGGATCGCGAGCGGTGCCAGTTCGCGTCGTCGAGCGGCGTCGAGTGATCCCGGGGTGCCGGAGATCGACACTGCGGCGATCGGTCGTCCGACCACCGTGATCGCCGAGGCGATGGCTGCGACCGACTCGTTCCACTCACCGTCGTTCTCGGCGTACCCCCGGGATCGGATCACGTCGAGCTCGTCGTCGAGCCGACGCCGCGAGGCGACCGTCGCCGGAGTGAGCTCACGGAGGTGGTCCGGCAGGTGGTCACCGAGCTCCGCGGGGTCGAGCGCCGCCAGCATCGCCTTGCCGGTCGCCGCGGCGTACGCGGGGACACGGAACCCGTCGGGGATCACGACCTGGATGAACCCGGGGCCGGCCTCTCGGTGGAGGAGCTCGACGTCGGTGCCGTCGAGACGGACGAGATGTACGGACTCGCCGACCTGCGAGGCGAGCTCGGCCAGCACCGGGCGGGCTCGGGCGACGAGCGCGGCCAACGTGTCGGCAGTGATCGTTCGGAACCGATCGGACAGCTGCCAACTGCTCCCCGCGCTGTCGGCCGCCTCACCGCTCACGCGTTCGATCCAGCCGGCCGTGGCGAGCGTGTCGAGGCACCGTTGCGCCGTGCTCTTCGCGAGTCCGGTTCGTCGGGCGAGCTCCCCCACGCCGAGCGGTCCGTCGCGCCCCAACCGCTCGACCACGTCGAGGGCGTTGAGCACCGACCGCATCGCGCTCACGACGGCCGCCCAGGCTGTGGGACATCGACCGCATCGCACGCGGTGTCGCGATGAACGTCGGATGGCGCCTCGGTCGTCACGTCATGTCCGCTCGTACCGGCCCGGTCGTTTCTCGAAGAACGCGCGCAGAGCCTCGGCGTGGTCGGCGGTTCGGAACAGCCGAGCGAACGACCTCCCTTGCAGTTCGCTGGCTTCCGTCGAGTCGAGGTCGACCGATCGATTGAGGCAGTCCTTGGTGGTCTCGACCGACAGCGGCGCCCGCGAGGCGATCCGCTCCGCGATCTCGATCGAACGATCGGCCAACCGATCCGACTCGACGAGTTCGGTCACGAGACCCCAGTCGAGGGCCTGCTCTCCCCGGCAGGTCCATCCGGTCAGCAGGAGGTGGCGGGCTCGCGCATCGCCGATGGCCTGGGAGAGCGCTCGAAAATTGGCGACGAGGCCCACGTTCACGCCGGCGGCGGCGAAGGCGCACGACGTCGAGCCGATCCGGAGATCGCAGGCGAGCGCCACCTCGAGACCGCCGCCGTGTGCGGCGCCCTCGATCGCAGCGACGACCGGGACCCGGTGGCTGCGGATCGCATCGAGCAGCTCGCCGACACCGGTGAGGAAGCCTCCGACGGCGTCGCGCTCGATCGACTGTTCCTCGCGCAGATCGGCGCCACCACAGAAGTGGGTGCCCGCACCGGTGAGCACCACGGCGCGCACCGACGTGTCGTCGTGGGCGGAGCGCAGCTGAGCGGTGAGCTCGCGCTGCGCGCCCGAGTCGATCGCATTCACCGGTGGACGGTCGATGGTGAGCCGGAGGACGTGATCGGCGGGTCGATCGACCACGATCCCGGTCGCGACGCCGTTCTCGGCCATCAGTCGTCGTCCGACCGGTCGGAGTGCTGGGCGACGGCACCCGCTGCGAGCAGCTCGTCGATCTCGTCCTCGCCGTAGCCGACGTCGGCGAGCACCGCTCGCGTGTGTTGACCGAGCTGCGGCGTCGACGAGCGCACCGACATCGGCGACGATGCGAACTTGAGCGGGTGACCGATACGTCGCTCAGTGCCGTCACCAACCACCATCTCGGTCGCCATCACCTGGGGATCGTCCCACACCTCGTCGAGCCGATGCACGGGGCCCGAGGCGACGTTCGCCGCGTGGAGGCGTTCGTCCCAGTAGGACGACGGTTCGGTCTTCGTGGTGCGCGCGATCTCAGCGGCGAGTTCGTGTCGGTTGCGCAGCCGCCGTCGGGGTGACGCGAAGCGTTCGTCGTCGAGCAGATCGCCGCGGTCGAGCGCCTCACACAGCGAGGTCCACGCGTCGGGTGTCGGCGCAGCCACGGTGATCCATCCATCGGCGGTCGGGAACGCTTCGTAGGGCGCCGACAGCCGATGGGCGGATCCGCCGGGCTCGGGGACGTCACCGGCCTGCCAGTACAGCATCGACTCCCAGACGAGGTAGGCGATCGACGACTCGAGCAGCGAGGTGGTCACGTGATCGCCGACGCCGGTCGTGGCCCGACGCACCAGCGCTGAGGTGATCCCGACGGTGGCGAACACGGCGGCGTTGAGGTCGGCGATCGGCACACCGGCCTTGCACGGCGGCCCTCCGATCTCGCCGGTCACCGACATGATGCCGCTCATGCCCTGCGCCATGAGATCGAACCCGCTCTGGTCGGCCCGTGGTCCGACGCCCCCGAAGCCCGAGATCGAGCAGTAGACGAGCCGCGGGTTGATCTCGGCGAGATCGTCGGGTCCGAGGCCGTGACGGGCGAGCGTGCCGGGGCGGTGGTTCTCGAGGAAGACGTCGGCGTTCTCGGCGAGGCGCCGCAGCGCCGCGCCACCCGACGGATGGCGGTAGTCGAGTGCGATCGACGACTTGTTGCGGTTCATCACCCCGAATGCGTCGACGTCCTCGCCCGCCCAGCGGGTCATGTCCCCGATCCCGGGCCGTTCGACCTTGACCACATCGGCTCCGAGGTCGGCCAGCAACATGCCGCAGTACGCACCGGCCATGACCTGGGTGACGTCGACGACCCGGATCCCGTCGAGGGAGCCCGGTGCGAACGGTCCGGGATCGACGGCGACCATCACGCCACCCCCGTCGCCGGGAACGCTCGTGCCGTCATCCGGCACAGTGTATCTGATGGTGGAATCATGGATCGGGGTGGCGGCCGGCGGAGGTCACGCGAACCGGGGTCCCTTCAGCCGGCCCAGAGGGTGTCGGGGGTGAGCCCCATGCGGCCACGGGTGTACGGGATGGACGGGTCACGATCGACGGCGAGGTTCATCGGACCGTCGAGGTCGACGATCGAACACGACATGCCCACGTAGCGGGCGGGCGCCATCCCGAGGCTGGTGGAGATCATGCACGACACCATCCGGTCGAGACCGGCCGCCGACAGCGCATCCGACAGCTCGAGCGCGCCGGTGAGGCCGCCGGCCTTGTCGAGCTTGATCACGCCGAGCTGGTACGCGCCGACCAGACCGGCCACGTCGTCGACCGTTCGACAGGACTCGTCGGCGCCGACGTCGATCGGCGAGTCGAGGTGGCGCAGCGCCTCGTCCTTGCTCGGATGAAGTGGTTGCTCCACCAACTCGACCCCCGCCTCGACGAGCGACGGCATCATGTCGACGAGGTGCTCGAACGTCCACGAGGCGTTGGGATCGACCGTGATCCGGGCGCCGGGTGCAGCGGCTCGAACCAGACGGATCGCATGCGCGTCGTCGGCACCACCGAGCTTCACCTTCAGCCACGGATGATCCGACACCGCCGCTGCGGCGGTGGCCATCTGGTCGGGCGTGCCGAGCGTGACGGTGATCGCCGAGTCGAGCTCGACGGGAGGGCCGGTGCCGACCATCTCGTGGACCGGCGTTCCGGACCGGCGCGACGCCAGGTCCCACAGCGCGCAGTCGATGGCACATCGCGCTCCCCCGGCGGGCAGCAGTTGGAGCAGCTCGTAGCGGTCGACGCCTGCCTCGACCGCCGGACGGACCGACTCGAGTTGCGCGAGCAACGACTCGATCGTCTCCCCTGCGTAGAAGATCGGCGCACCCTCGCCCCGTCCCACGACGCCGTCGACCTCGAGTGTGACCGTACAGACCTCGGCGGCGGTCCACGTCTTTCCCGCGATGCCGAACGGCGTCCGAAGGGCGAACCGCTCGGCGTCGACGAGGTACTTCACGGGTACGGGACGAGCCGATAGCCGGAGAGGAACTCGAGGGTGGCGACCACCTCGTCGATGCTGCTCGTGCGGACCCGGACGGTCGACGCATCGACGCGTTCGAACTGGGGCAGGAACGAGGCGACCTCGGCGGGATGGTGCCAAGTGAACTCGACCTCGAGCTCCCGGGCCTCGGACGTGACGACCGGCAAGTTCCCCTCCGCCGCCCGGTCGATGGCCCGACCGGCACCCTCGGCGACGGCGGCGATCGAGGCCGCCGGGGACAGGCAGAGGCCCGACATCCGTCCGATCGCGTCCTTCACGCTGACGACCTCGACGTGAGGAAACCGTCGCGACGCCGAGTCACACATCGCCCGGTCGCCGGTGACGAGGCCGATCGGAGCACCGTGCGAGCCGGCGGTTCGGGCGACGAGGTCGAGTTCGTCGACCGGTTCGCCGTCGAGGCGGATCTCGTGGAACCCGGCTCCGTTCTTCGTGTGGTTCAACATGCCGATCTCGTGGGCCCCGGTGTGGAACCCGATGCAGAGCACGGCGTCGAACTGGTCGAGGTGGACGCCGTGGACCATGCCGAGCCGACGCGGGCCCGCCCGCACGACCTCGACCTCGGGCGGGAGTGCGTCGGGGTCGAGGTTCTGACCGTGGTGGTGCGAGTCGGCGATGACGACTCGTTCCGCGCCGCGCTCGAGCGCGACGTCGGCCACGGCACGTACCTCGGCGGTCATCCACGAGCACGCTTGGGCGTAGCCGTCGCGATCGGGCAGGGTCTGCTCCCACGACACCACACCGCCGATCCCCTCGAGATCGGCCGACACGAAGACCTTCACCGCACCGCCGCGCAGATGCGGGAGAAGACCTCGTCGAGCGTGTCGGCGAGGCCGAACACCTGCCCGTTGATGTGGCCGAGTCGGACGATGACCAGGTCGAGCGACGGCACGACGACGGTCCGCTGACGACCGCCACCCGACATGATGATCGCGTCGTCGGGGACGCCCGGGATGATGCGATCGGCGTTGAGGTAGGCGAACCCGCCGTAGGCGGATCGGTCACCCCAGGCGTGGCGTGCGGGCGTGCGCACGAAATCGGCGAACT
>JBCDAK010000160.1:0-11479 GCA_039185545.1 Actinomycetota bacterium | reverse complement strand
GAGTGGTCGACGGAGGCGAGCTCGCACTGACGGTCACCGAGTGTCTCACCGGCGCGTGCACCACGTTCGGTCCCACCTCCGAGCTCTCGCTCGCCGTGACGACACCCACCACGGCGACGGTCAACTCGACGGGTGACGGCGGGGACTCCGTCGTCGGCGACGGGTACTGCTGGACCGGCGGGACGAACTCCGACGGTGACGACGAGTGCACACTGCGCGCAGCGATCGACGAAGCGAACGCCAGCGCCGACGTCGACACGATCCACTTCGCGATCCCGAACTCCGACGTCGGATACAGCGGCGTGTCGCCGACCGGTTGGACGATTCAGCCGGCGACGTCGTTGCCCACCATCACGTCGCCGACGACGGTCGACGGGTCGACCCAGACGGGCTTCGTCGGCGCACCACTGATCGCTCTCGACGGGAGCGTCGCGACCGGGACGGGTCTCGTCTTCTCCGGAGGGAACTCGACGCTGCGATCGCTCGCGCTTCACTCGTTCAACGACGGCGTGCAGCTCACGACGGCAGGTGGCAACAACGTTGCCGGCGTGTGGATCGGACTCCTGCTCGACGGGACGACCTCCGCGCCGCTCGTCGACGACGGCATCAAGCTGGAGCCGACGTCTCCGAACAACACCATCGGTGGGCCGGTCACCGCCGACCGCAACGTCATCGCGGGCTCCGGCGTGTTCAGCAACAACACCGAGGGGATCTACGTCCGTTCGAACGGCAACGTGATCGAAGGGAACTTCCTCGGCACCGATTCGACGGGCCTCCTCGACCGCGGATACGACGACGAGGCGATCGACATCGCGAACTCCTCGGACAACATCGTGCGGGACAACGTGGTCGCCTTCAACGCCGGCGGCGGGATGCAGCTGTCGAGCACGACCCGGACGACGATCGTGGGCAATCTCATCGGCGTCGCCGCCGACGGCGTCACACCGGCAGGGAACGGCTTCGTCGGCATCGAGACGATCAGCACGAACTCCGATGCCGTGATCGGCGGGACGAGTGCCGGCGATCGAAACGTGATCGCACACAGCGGTCAGGAGGGACTCCGCATTCGCGCCGCGTCCAGCACGACCGTCACCCTCCTCGGGAACGAGATCCGCGACAACGGGGCCCTCGGCATCGATCTGGCCGACGCCGGCGATCCGGCCTCCGGCGTCACTCCGAACGACCTCGAGGACGGTGACATCGGCTCGAACGGTCTCCTCAACTTCCCGGTACTCGGAGCCCCGGTGGCTGGCGAGAGTTCGCTCGGGATCGACCTCGACGTGCCCGCCGGCGACTACCGCATCGAGGTCTTCACGAATCCCTCGGGCACCGACCCGTCCGGATACGGGGAAGGCGAGAACCTGATCCACGCCGAGACCGTCACGTCGACGGGTGCTGTCGGCGACGAATCCTTCACCCTCACCGGATTGCCGGTGCTCGCGTCCGGTCAGGTGCTGACCGCGACCGCGACCCCGGACCTCGGTGGCGGCTCCTTCGGCGGGACCTCCGAGTTCGCGCAGGCCGCGACCGTGGCCCCCGCTGGCGGCGTGCTCGATCGCAGCGTCCGCCGCCACGACCTGAGCGCATTCGGCGGTCTCGACACGTCGACACCCGGTTCCGGGATCACCGGCGACGGGTTCGACCTCGCCGGCGGTGGCGAGCGCCTGTCCGGCCCGGCGTTCGATCCGACCGACGGCGCCATCACGATGTCCGGATGGGTCAGCCTCACCTCGCTGTCAGGCGAGTCGGCCGTCGTCGCCAAGACGGGATCGGGAGGCACGATCCACGAGCTGATCGTCGACGGCTCGACAGGTGAGGCGGTCGCCCGCATCCTCGTCGGCGCCTCCACGATCGAGGCCCGCGGCGGCTCGGTGTCGACCGGAACCTGGCACCAACTCGCCGCGGCATGGGACGGCGCCGACCTCCGGCTCTACGTCGACGGTGCTCAGGTCGACTCGACCGCGGCGGTCGGAACGCTCGGCGACGACCGTTCGATTCCGGTGACCGTCGGCGACACCAGCATCCAGTCGGCGGCACTCGTCGGCAGCGTCGACCAGGTCGTACTCGGCCGAACCGCCCGCTCGGCCGACCAGATCGCCACCGAGTACCTCAATCTCAGCGATCCGACCGGAATGATCTCAGTCGGCGCACCGCAGACGGAAGCACCCGGGTCCTGGACGACGACCACCTCGACCACGCGGACCGGCTCGCACGCGCTCGATGCGCCGAACGTGACGTCCGGCGCGAGCCCGTGGCTCGTTGCCGCCGGCCTCGACGAGCCCGGTCTCGCATTCGAGTCCTGGTGGTATCTCACCGACCCCTCGGCGGCGGCGACGGCGGCGGGCACCAACACCCAGGACCCACCGACCGATCAGCGCGAGGTGCGAGCAGACGTCGCCGGAGTCGACCTGGCAACGATCGAGGGCGCGACCCGCACCGTCGACGCCACGGACGGAACGACGATCGGAACGGCCGTCTGGACCAAGGTCGAGATCCGGACCGACGAGACCGGCACGAGCTCGGTTCTGCTCGACGGCACGCAGGTCATCGCGCCGACGGCTCACTCGGCCGGTACGTCGAGCGGCTCGGCGGCCTTCCGGGTCGAGACCCTGCCCGGTGGCGACTCGTGGCTGGTCGACGACGTTCGGGTCCGCCGTCTCGTCAGCGACGAACCGTCGACCTCCCTCGCTCCCCTCCACCGCCAGTAGCCCACGGCGCCATACTTCTGTCCGATGGTCGAGGCGGGATGGTCGGTCGACGTGTCCGGGGTGACCGCCGTCCGCACGACCGACGGCATCGCCATCGACCTCCGCCCGAAGGAACGAGCGGTCGTCGCCGCCGTCGCTCTCCATCACCCGGCGACGGTCTCGGCAGCGGGGATCGCGGCGCTCGTGTGGGGCGACACACCACCGGCGACCGCCATCAAGGCGGTCCACAACCACGTCGCCCGGCTGCGCCGTTCCGCGGTCGGACTGCTCGAGACCACAGCGGTCGGATACCGGTTCGCCGTCGGGGTCGAGGTGGCCGCACCGGGCACTGCGGCGAGCTACCACGAACTCGCCGACCAGCCATCGGTCGCTGCGGCCCGAGCCGACGACCGGCGCCGGCGACTCGAGGAGGAAGAGGCCGACTCGGCCGACCGCACGGCGAGCGGGGTCGACGACGCACTTCTCGTCCATCTCGATGCGCTCGTCGACGCTGCCCCGCATCGCCTCGATCGCTGGTGGCTCAGCGCCATCGCTCGGGCACGGATCGGTCAGCGCCGACGCGCCTTGGAGATCGCCCGATCGGCACGACGAGCGATCCCCGATCCGACCGGTCGGCGCGCCCTCCAGCGTCTCGAGACGGCGATCGCCACCGACGACCTCTTCCTCGACACACCGAGCGCGCTGCGCCCGGAGAGCCTCGGGGCCACGGCCGACCACCACCCCCCGTCGATCGGCGCCCCGGGGAGGACCACGGCTCTCGATCCCAGCGGTGAGATCTCCCGCCTCGTCGATCACCTCGCCGGCGAGGTGCGCCTCACCCTGCTGGTCGCTCCGGCGGGTGGCGGCAAGTCGGTGGCCGCACGACGGGTGATCGACACGCTCCCACGCCGTGGATGGCGGTGTGTCGCAACGGTCTGCTCGCCGGCGGAACCCGATCCGACACGTCCGCTCGTCGAACTCCTCGAGGGCCGCCGGGATCGCGAGGGGTCGACGGCCGCCGAGCCGACCGTCTCCACCGCACGAGAGACGTCGTCGACCCGGGACGCCGACATCGACGACTTCACCGATCGACTCGTCGACGAACTCGCCGCGCCCTCGTCGACCCGCACGCTGCTGCTGCTCGACGACCTGCACCACGCCTCCGACGAGACACGGGGGATGGTCGCACGGCTGGCGACGAGACTGAGCGCGCAGAGGCCCGTCGACGACACCACCGGGACCGACACCAGGCGCCACCCGGTGTCGCTGCTGGTGACCAGTCGCCATCGGGTCGACGAGATGAGCGATGCGCAGGTGATCGATCTCCACCCATGGGATCGGCGCGCGATTCGCCGATACGTGACGGCGTTCGCCGCTCCGGGTCGCTGGACCGACGATGCCGTCGACTGGATCGACGCGCATGCGTCCGGCAGCCCGCTCTTCGTCCGAGAACTCACCATCGACGTCCTGCGGCGGCGGGGTGGACAGCTGCCTTCCGACCAGTTCGCACCGCCGGAGTCGGTTGCCTCGACCGCGGCACTGCATCGGCTCGTCGCACTCCCGCGCGGCTGCACCGACGCCGTCGAATGCGCTGCGATTCTCGGTGACGTGTTCGACCCCGACGAGGTCACCCGCATGACGTCGGCCGGCTCGATCGGACTCGCCATCGCGATCGCTCACGGCTTCATCGAGGACGTCGGTGGCGGTCTGCTCGGCTTCGCGCACCAGACCTACCGGCAGGCCGTGCTCGACCGACTCGATCGCGATCGGACCATCGAACTCTCGCGACATGCAGCCGCCGCGGTCGCCGCCGCCGACCGCCCGAGCCGCGTCGCGGACATCGCGCGACTCGCACGGGCGGCGGCGAGCGCCGACCCGGAACGTGCCATCCGCGCCGCACTCGAGCACGTCGACACCGCACGCCGAGCCCACCGGTTCGAGGAGGCTCTGGCGAGCGCCCGACTGGCATGGGAACTGATCCTCGAGCACGAGGGACGCACCGTCCGGTGGTGCCACGCGGGGGTGACCCTGGGCAACCTCGGCGTCTTCCTCTCGGACGCGGACGCGCCGGCGATCCTCGTCGAGTGCGCGGCCCGGGCGGAGGAACTCGGAGCGTTCGACGTGGTCGGCCGCGCCGCGACCCGGTTGGCCTCGATCCGACCCGGGATGGGCCTCGGCCGCGTCGACGCCGACACCGCCCGATTCGTCGAGGTCTCGCTCGCACAGGTCGACGAGCCGCGCCTACGCGCTCAGGTGTGTGCCGCGGCAGCGTTCTCAGCCGGTATCTCACTCGACCCGCAGCGAGCGCGCGACCTCTTCGACGAGGCCGATTGCCTGTCGAGCTCGGTCGACGATCCGGTCCTCCGCGGTGACGTCCTCCTCCGGGCCTACACACCGCTCAGCACCATCCACGACGTCTCGCGACTGCGCACGATCATCGACGAGCTCCATCAGGCCGCCGATCAGACGGGCACCATCGACTACCGGTACGAGGCTGGTCGGTTGGGCGTCGGACTGTGCTTCCGAGCCGGCGATGGCGATCCGCGCGTGCCGATGCAGACGGTCGAACGTCTCGCCGCTCGACTCGGTCAGCGAGGCCGAAACTGGAGCCTGTTCTCGTTCCGATCCACGATCGCACTGCTCGATGGCGACATGGAACGGGCCGAGCAGCATGCCGACGCCCTCCTGTCCCCCGAGGTCGTCGTCGGCGACGATCTCCGCATCGCCACGCACGGAGCGCTGCTGTTGGCGATCCGCCGCACGCAGGGCCGAGCACACGAGCTCGACGAAGCGGTCGCCGCGCTCGTCGACGAGCAACCCGACGTCGCGACGTGGCACGCGGCGCGGGCGTTGACCGCCGCCACGGTCGACGCCACCACTGCCGCTGCATCGTTCGACCGCATCATCCACGACGACCATCACGACCTCCCGCCCTCGTTCACCCTCCTGCCCGGCCTGGTGGCCGCCGCCGACGCCACGGTGCTGATGGACGACGCCGAGCGGGCGGCGCGCATCCTCCCGCACCTCGAGCCGTTCGGCGGATGGTGGGCCACGTTCGACGTGGGCACCTTCGGCCCGGTCGATCTGTCGCTCGCGCGGTTGCACCAACTGTTGGGCGACCGGGCTCGGGCGCACGAGACCGCCCGTCGGGGCCTCCGGTCGTGCGCCGTCGCCCGTGCACCGGTGTTCACGCCCGCGCTCGCCGAGCTGGCTGCCGGATCTCACCCATCACCCGGGACGACGACATGACGTCACCATCCGGACTCTCGATCGAGGTCGACCACGCCGCCCACTTCCGGACCGGCGAGGACGTGCTCTCGCTGAGGCCCAAGGAACGTGCGGTGATCGGAGCGATCGTCGTGCATCACCCCGAGCCCGTGGCCATCGACGAGGTCATCGAGTTCGTGTGGGGCGATGCTCCGCCCCGATCCGCGCGCGCCTCGGTCCACAACCACCTCGCTCGACTGCGCGGCGTGGCTCCCGACCTCGTCGCCGCCACCCGTGCCGGATATCGGATCGACGGCGACGTTCGAGTGGAGCTGGACGACGGGGTCGATGCGCACGCCGTGCGCATCGCGCTCGGTCTGTCCGACCATCCGAACGTTCGTCGGTCGTGCGCCGCGTTCGTCGAGAGGTGGGACGACGTGAGTGACGGATTTCCCGCAGCGATCCGCCGCGGTGCGGTCGACTCGATCATCGACCAGCTCGAACGCGACGCGATCGCCGATCCGACCGACGAACGTCTGTGGTGGCGGGTGATGGTCGCCCATGCGGTGAGCGGGAGACGGGCGCAGGTCCGCGTCGCCCGGGACGCACTTCGGAGACATCTCGCCGACGTCGGCCTCGAGCCGAGCCGACGCATCGCCGACGTGATGAGGCTCGCCGACCACGACGTCCGCGACCCGACCGCGTACCTCGCCGATCCGTTCGGTGGTCCGGTCGACCGATTCCTCCATCGCGAGTCGGGACTCCGCTCCGACGTCGACCGCGTTCGTACCGCCATCGTCGGCGAGCGACATCACACCCTCGACGTGATCGGGGCCGCCGACCATCGCCGCGAGGTGCTTCGTCGAGTGGTCGACGCCGTTCGGCTCGACGGCATCGACGCCACGATCGTGTCGTGCACCCCGCAGATGCTCGTCGCACCCGATCCACCGACCGACCCCGACCGCGACCGACCCGCCGTCGTCGTCCTCGACGGAATCGACCACCTTCCCGACACCGATTTCGCCCTCCGGCGGGCGAGATCGTCGATGCGTCCGTCCGAGCCGTCCGCGGTCATCGTCGTGTGCGGCAGGGCGGAGCCGGCGCCCGGCGAGCACGTCGCACTCACCCTCGTCCCGGTCGATGGCGAGTCCGTCGCAACGGACGCCGTCGGGGGACGGCAGGATCGAGTCGATGCCGATCTCGCCGACGTGGTGGCGACGCTGTCGGTCCTCGACGAACCGGTTGCGCCGGCCACCCTCGCTCGTCTGGTCGACGGCACTGCGGTCGACCGCGCGATGCGGATCGGCGTCGTCCACCACGACCATGCGAACGATCTGATCGCCGCCCGGGTCCCCGGCGACCGGCGGAGCACCGACGCAGCGGCGCGCGCCGCCGTGATCGACCGCGTCCTCGGTCTCGAGCTGGCCGACACCGCTCTGGCGAGCGGCTCACGCCACCTCCGTCTCCTCGTCGAGCTCCTCGGGATCACCACCGAGAGCACCCGTTCGGTCGAGATCGCCGATCGACTCCGCCGCACCTCCTTCGAGTTCGCCGACCGGGCGATGACGGACGGCAGCCCGACCACGGCGGCCGACGCTCTGCGACGGGCGTTCGATGCGATCGACCGACACCCGGCGTCGCGACACACCCCGACCTGGTTCGACATCGCGATCCGCGCCGGCCGAGCGGAACACGCACTGGCTCGCCCTTCGGGACCCTCGCTCCTGCGCGATGTCGTCCTCGACGCGCACGGACGCGGCGACCAGCAGCGTTCGGCCGAGGCGCTGCTCGAACTGGCGCGTCTCGGTCCGGTCGCCACGGCCGGGGCGGCGGATGCCGATGCCCTCGAGCTCTTCGAACTCCTCGAACGTTCGAACGACCACCGCCGGGCGACCGAGGCGCCAGTCGACGCGCGCGTCGGTGCCGCGGGGGCGATGATCCTCAGTTTCGCGAGCGACCCCGAGCGACTCCGTTCGGTCTTCGACCGCGCCGAGTCCGAGGCGCGTCGCTGCGGAGACCGCGAGCTGGTCGAGGTCCTTCCGCTCGCGTTCATGTCGCTGCCGCTCCCCGACGACATCGAGCGACGTCGGTCGATCGCCGACGACCTCCTCGGAGCAGCCGATCGGCTCGACGACGACGCCGGCCGTTGGGAGGCGCTCCACCTCGCCGTGGCACACGCGGTGATGGACGGCGATCCTGCCTTCCGTCGACTGACGGACGAGATCGCCGAGGTCTCGTCCACCCTGCCCGAGCGGAGTCGGCACTGGGAAGGCGCCTACCTCGACGCCAATCGACGCCTCATCGACGGTGACCTCGACGCGGCGCGCGCGGCGAGCGCTCGCCAACTCGAGCTGGCCGGCAACGTCCACCCCGACCGCGTCGCCGCGGTGTACGGGGCTGCGGAACTCGCGATCGCTCTCGCCGAGGGCACCGAGGCCGCGCTGGCCCCCGTCACCGCGGCACTCGCCGACGATCAGCCCGAGGTCGGCGCCTGGCACGCGGCGCTCGCCGCATGCGCTGCATCAGCCGGCGACGAAGCGGTGTCGCGCGCGGCCATCGCTCGCTGCCTCGACGACGGCGTGCTCGTGCGCGACCACACGTACACGGCCGCCCTCCTCGCCCTCGGGCACGCCGCAGTCGTGCTCGGTGACCTCGCCACCGGCGGGAAGGTCATCGAGCGACTCGACCGGTACCGGGGGACGTGGACCTGGTGCGGATCGACGACGTTCGGTCCCGTCGACCTCACGCTGGCGCGACTCGCCCGTCTGCTCGACCGACCCGGCGCACGCGACCTCGCAGTCGATGCGGTGACCTCCACCGCACACCTCTCGGCACCGATCTGGAATCGCCTGTCGATCGAGGAGCTCCTCGTCGACGACTGATCACGTCCGACCCCGTCGTTCGCTTCGGTCGTTCGGTCCGGCGGTGTCGACCGCCCGCGCTGCGCTGCTCAGTTCGAACCCGGCGCCGGTCGGAACAGGTCGGACGCCGGAACCGGGGCGCCGAGGAAGAAGCCCTGTCCGAACTCGCAGCCGATCTCACCCAGCAGGTCGGCCTGCTCGGCGGTCTCGATGCCCTCCGCGGTCGTCGACAGCCCGAGATCCGTCGCCAGCGACACCATGACGTCGACGATTCGGCGGGAGTCCGCGTCGGTCGCGACGTCGCGGACGAACTCCCGGTCGATCTTGAGCACCTGCGCCGGAAATCGGTGGAGCCACGACATCGAGGAGTAGCCGGTGCCGAAGTCGTCGAGGATCACGGTGAACCCGAGATCGCGGACCGCCGTCAAGACGTCGACCGTCCACTCGGGGTCACTCATCGCCGTCGACTCGGTGACCTCGATCGCGAGACGGCCCGGATCGACTCGCTCGGCCACCGCACGGAGACGACCCAGCAACTCGGGATCTGCGAAGTGGAGAGGTGAGATGTTGAACGAGGCGCTGAACCGGTCGTCGACGACCCGGTCGTCGACCCACCGCGCGACCTGACCGGCGACGGTGTCGACCACGAGGTCGTCGATTCGAACGATGACACCGCTGCGCTCGGCATCGGGCACGAATCGCTCCGGCACCAGCACGCCCCGCTCGGGATGCCACCAGCGAACGAGCGCCTCGACACCCGCGAGCGAACGATCGGACAAGCGGATGACGGGCTGGTAGTACGCCTGGAACTCGCGGCGGTCGCACCCCCGCCGGAGCTCCTCGATGGAGAAGCTCCTGCGGCGGCGGGTCGCGTGCAGCGCCGGATGGAACGCGAGGACCCGGTCTCCTCCGAGTTCCCGGGCGGCACGAGCGGCGATCTCCGCCCGTTCGAGAGTCTCCGACGCGGTGGCGGCTCCCTCCGAGAGACCGATCGAGATCGGGATCCGGGGAATCGGGTCGTCAGCGTTCGCCAGATCGGTGAGGATTCCATCGGCGAGTGTCTGGAGTGGCGAGAGACCGCCGGGGGCGGACGCGGTCTCCCAGGCGAGGAGGCCGAGCGAATGGTCACCGAGACGGCCGACCTCGCCGCCGTCGCCCACTCGACTCGACACGCGTCGAGCGATCTCGGCGGTGAGCTCCGTCGACGTCGGTCCCGCACTCGATGCGTCGACGACCTCGACGACGTCGGGAAAGGCGATCGCCGCGACGCCGAGCACCCCGTCGGTGCGGGACGCCGACTCGTCGACGAGTCGATGGAACTCCCGGCGGTTGACGAGGCCTGTCTCGACGTCGTGTGTCTCGACGCGGCGCACCGTCTCGGCAGCTCGGCGGACCTCGGTCCGGTCGGTCGTGACGACCAGGACGTGGTCGATGTCCCCGATCGGCGACTCGATCGGAACGGCGACCGAGTCGAAGGACCGATTCGGGGATCCGCCGCTGTCCCAGCTGAACGGCACGATGTCGCGCTGGCGCAGCACGGACGGCCCGAACCGCAGCCAGCGGCCCTCGACGTCGGCGTGGACGAGAGCCACGGCGTCATCGTCGTCGCTCGACCCGTTGCGACGGCTTCCGGTCACGGAGAGCTCCGTGATGTAGAGCGGTGCATGACCCTCGATCTGGCGGGAGCGCCCCTGCTCCACGCGCAGGGATGCGGTCAACGCCTCGTTGGCACGGCGGACGGCGGCGGCGAACAACGCGGCCACCGTCCCGCACAGCAGGAGGTACTGGACTTCGACGAGCTCGTCGAACGGGAGTGCTCGACGAAGCCCGATGGAGATGATGAGCACCGACACGGCGATCCCGATCGCCGTCTGCAGCAGGTCCTGTCGCAGCGCGACCCAGAGCAGGGGGAGCGTGGTGACCACGACCAGGGCGGGCGGACCGCCCCGGGAGACGAAGATGGACGACGCCAGCGGAGCACCCGCGACCGCCAGCACCATGAGCGCATACTCCGTGCGCTGAGCGAACGAGAGGCGAACCCGGGGTCGCGGTCGCCCGACGAGCAGCGTCTGCATCAGGACCAACGTCAACGGGGTGATCGACGCGATCGCGAGGGCATCCCCCACCCAGAAGACGCGCAGGTCGGTGAGCGCGTCGGCGAAGGACACGTCGGACTCGACCATCCGCTGCACGCACAAGCCGAGCGTGGCCACAGTCGGAGCGAGCACGACACCGACGCCGGTGAACCAGGCGAACTCCGGCGGATGGGCGCGCTCCAGCCGTCCGCGACGAAGGAACTCGGCACACAGTGCGTAGGGCGTCGAGATGAGGACCGCCTCGACGAGCACGCTCGTCGCCGACTGGTCGGCGTCGTCGAACCAGAGCGAGATGGTGACGACGCGGACGAGCAGCGCGACCGGGAGCCAGCGGATGCCGCCGACGATGAACAGGCTGAACATGATGCCCGCCGGCGGGAACACCGGGCTGAAGCTCCCGTCGGGGGCGAACTCGCGGAACGCCAGGGCCAGACCCATGTAGAGACCCGCGAACACCGCCGCGCCGGCGACGATCTGTGCCGCTCGCGGCGTCTGCGACCAGCGCATGGCCAGGCGGTCCGCGAGGAGGTCCGGTCCCGCCATCCGGGCGAGCGTAGGCGCTCGCCGCGACGACCTCGCCGCCCTCGCGAGAGGTGTGGTGGGCCGGGGAGGATTCGAACCTCCGAAG
>JBCDAK010000159.1:0-11554 GCA_039185545.1 Actinomycetota bacterium | reverse complement strand
GACGACGCCGACACCCGCGGGCACGCGATCAACCGGGTGACCGGCTTCCTGTCCGACTTCCCGCCACTGTCACGTCGGTGGCACCCGATGACCGAGACCTCCATCCGATGGCCGGTCTCCGGGCCGGTCGTCCTGTCGGGCAAGGTCGACCTGGTGTTCGGTCGCCCCGAGGGTCGACGGTCCCGCAAGGTCGTGATCGACCTGAAGACCGGACGCCCCTCGCTGCGCCATCGCCAGGACCTCGGTTTCTACGCACTCGTCGAGACCCTGATCCGATCGGTGCCACCCCGCCGTGTCGCCACCTTCTACCTCGACGCCGGTGAAGCGCAGGTGGAGGACGTGGGCATCCCGTTCCTGCGGAGCGCCCTACGGCGAACGGTCGACGGGATCCACGCGCTGGTCGAGGTCGAGCTCGAGCGGCGGCGGCCGATCCGCCGCCCGGGTGTTGCGTGCCGTTGGTGTCCGCTCTCCGACGAGTGCGACGACGGCGCCACATGGCTGGCTGCAGCCGACACGTACTGACCCGTTCCTAGACTTCTCCGATGGCGATCGATCGATCCTCGAAGGTGTACGTCGCAGGCCACCGTGGGCTCGTCGGGTCGGCGATTCTGCGCCGGCTGGAGGCCGATGGCTTCACCGACATCGTCACGGCGACTCGTGACGAACTCGACCTGCGCGACCAGTCCGACGTGTCGGCCTGGTTCGCCGAGACCCGGCCCGACCACGTCTTCCTCGTGGCCGGCACGGTCGGTGGGATCATGGCGAACAGCACCCGGCCGGCCGAGTTCATCTACGACAACATGATGATCCACGGCACCGTGGTCCACGCCGCCCACGAGGTCGGGGTCGAGAAGCTGCTGTACCTCGGCTCCTCGTGTATCTATCCGCGCCACGCGAACCAGCCGATCGCCGAAGACGAGCTCCTCGCCGGACCGCTCGAACCCACGAACGAGTCGTACGCCATCGCCAAGATCGCGGGCATCAAGATGTGCCAGGCGTACCGCGCCCAGTACGGCGACGACTTCATCTCGGCGATGCCGACCAACCTGTACGGCCCCGGCGACAACTTCGACCTCGAGTCGTCGCACGTGCTCCCGGCGTTGATGCGCAAGTTCCACGACTCCCGCTCGGCCGATCACCCCGAGGTGGTGGTGTGGGGCACCGGCTCGCCGATGCGCGAGCTCCTGCACGTCGACGATCTCGCCGACGCGTGCCTGTACCTGATGGATCACTACTCCGACGGTGGACACGTCAACGTCGGCACCGGCATCGACCTACCGATCCGCGACCTCGCCGAGAAGATCCGAGACATCGTCAACCCCGACGCCGAACTGGTCTTCGATCACTCCAAGCCCGACGGCATGCCCCGCAAGGTGCTCGACGTGTCGAAACTCAACGGGCTCGGATGGCAGCCGTCGATCGAACTCGATGCCGGCATCAAGTCGACGTACGACTGGTTCCTCGACCAGGACGAAACCGCTCTTCGGGGCGTCTGACGCCGCCCTTGGTGGCTCCCTCGTCGTCCGCTGACGCTTCCTCCTCGCCGACGCGCCCGGCTCGTCGCTGGCGCTTCCCTCGCCGGCGTGTCGGGCTGTGCCGTGACGGAGGTCGCTACTGCGTCATGAGGGCGACGGCGGTGCCGAGGCCGGCTTCGCGACGGATCGTGGCGATCCGGCGGTCGGGCTGGACGGCGTCCTTCGGCGGACCGATCAGGTCCGGGCCGATCAACTCGCACGCTGCGTCGAGATCCTCGACGTTGATGACGACACCCCAGAACGACGCCGGGCCGGGCGGGGAGTCGGCGTGCTCGACCACCTCCACGATGAGACCCGCCGGCCCGATGCGGTGGAATCCCTGGCGGATCGACCCGAGTTCGCGGATCCGCTTCAGCGGCGCACCGGTGGCGGCGGTGATCGCGCCGGTCGTTCGTTCGAGGTCGTCGGTCGACACGACCACGTGATCGAGGCCGACCGCACCGAGCGGATGATCGGCGAACACGGGGCCCACCCCGTCGACCACAGACGTCGACAGTCCGTCGACCCGGTGGTCATCGTCGAGTTCGGCCGAGCCAGCGAGGGTCCAGCCCGTGATGCCCGACTCGCCCTCCGAGGCAGCTGCGTGAACTCGCAGACCGGTTCCGATGAACGGGATCAGGTGTCCGCCGCGGCCGTCGTCAGTCGACACGAGGCCCAGGGCCATCCAGGCACCGACGTCGCCGGCCAAGTTCAGCCAGGCGGCGATGACGGGCGCGTCAGGAGAGGACAGCGGCTCAGCCGCGGCCCATGTTGGGGCGCTTGCCGTGGTTCGCCTTGGAGCGACGCAGCCGCGCCTTGCGCTTCTTCGTCTTCTTCGACATAGGGCATCCGATCCTACGGCGCCGCGCACCCGTCCCCAACCGGCCGGGCGCCGATCGCGGGATCAGCCGTCGGAACGAGCGCGCCGCTGCCAGGTCGGGTTCGCCGATGCCACAGCACCCGGGAGGCGTCTCTCGAAGAGGTCTCTCAACTCGCGTGCGCCCTGGGGGCTGAGATGCGACTGGTCGGAGTACCTCGAGAGTCCGGCGGACGACCTCGTCGAACACACCGGATCGCACAGGACCTCGGCGGGGTCGATCGTCGCGCCGGTACGCAGCACGTCCCGCTCACGGTCGACGACGGTCCGTTGGGCCGCGAGATCGTTCGACGACATGGTCAGCTCCGGGCGCTGGCGACGAAGCAGCGTGATCGAGGTCTGCGCGAAGCGATCGGACCAGGTCGGCACGGTGTCCACGGAGACCAGCCCGATCCCGAGGCGATCGAGCCGGCGGCGGGTGTCGTCCAACGCCGTGATCCAGAGATCGGCGACCTGGTCGGGATTGCGAGCGACGCGTCCCGCCGACATCACCAGAGGATCGTCGGTCGACCGATTGACGTAGCCGGCGGCGTCCTGGACCATGACGACGGCAGCCGGCCGTTCATTCTCGATCGCCTGCCACGCGGTTCGTCGAAGTTCACGGCACCGATCGTGATCGGCCGTGTCGATCTCGAGCTCGAGGAACGGACACGCCGATCGGGCCAGCACCAGCACCGAGAAGCCGGCCGCATTCGCGCCCGGCACCAGGCCGTCGGCGATCGCAGGCGCGTGCGAGTCGCCGACCACGACGATCAGGTCCCCGCCGGTGACGTCGAATCGACACTCGCCGCGAAGGTCGGCGCACTGAGACGGCATCACGATGCCGTCGCGACGAGCCCAATCGAGCTCGAGCCACCAATCGTTGTCGGCAGCGGTCGCCACTCCACCTCCGGTCGCCGCCACACCGAGCGCAGCGATCGCTCCGGCTGCGACGACTCTCCTCGATCGGCCGCGCCGGCGCCGGAACGGCGATTCGACGTAGCGATGGCTGAGCGCTGCAGGAACGAGTGCGACGACTCCTGCGACGAGGAGCACGGGGACATCCGACCCCCACACGGTTCGCGCGAACACGATGAACGGCCAGTGCCACAGGTACCAGCCGTACGACCGATCGCCGATCCACGTCGCCGTCCTCGATTCCAGCACCCGCCGCACACCGACGTGGGGCGTCGCGCTGATCACCGCGAGTGTTCCGAGGACGACTGGGACCGCGGCGAGGCCCGGGAAGTCGGTCGACGACCCGTACCAGCCGACGGGCAGCAGCATGCACGCCCAACCGACGACGGCGACCGGCGCGGCGATGCGCTTCCTGACCGTCGGAGCTGCGGCGAGGACCATTCCGGCGCCGATCTCCCAGAAGCGGAGCAGCGGGTTGTAGAACGCAGCTCGCGTGTTCCCGCTGCGCACGGCGTCCACCGACGCTGCGAAAGACAGGACGCACAGGCACGCGATCGAGACCACGATCACCCGTTGCGGGGTCCATCTGGTGCGTCGTGCCACCATCACGAGAACGACCAGGACCGCAGGGACGACGAGGTAGAACTGCTCCTCGACGCCGAGTGACCAGGTGTGCAGGAACGGGTTGAGATCCTCGGCCGGCGAGAAGTAGCCGCCGGGCGACGACCACAACTGCAGATTCCCGACGGAGAAAGCGGCAGCAATGCCCGTCGCTGCGGCCGCTCGCTGTTGCTCGCCGACCTCGAGGAACAGCGCGACCCCGACCCACGTGGCCATCGCCGCGACCACGAACGCGGGCAGCAGACGGCGCACTCGCCGCAGGTAGAAGTTGCGAAGCGAGAGGCGGCCCGTCGCGTCGACCTCCCTCAGGATGCTCGCCCCGATCACGAATCCGCTGAGGGCGAAGAATACGTCGACGCCGACGAAGCCTCCCGAGAAGCCGGGCACGTCGGCGTGGTACAGCACGACCATGACGATCGCGACCGCGCGAAGACCCTGGAGGTCCGCTCGGAATCCGGTTCCGCTCACTCAGCCGTTATCGGCGCGTTGTGCCGGTGCATGAAGTCGCATGCGGTCGCAGATCGCCGGCGTGACACGTGTGCCGTGAGGGCGGGTCCGGCCGGCAGGCCACGAGTACGTTCAGCAGTCATGGCGAAGGTCGACGTCCAGGGAACGGTTGCCGAGGGGTTCGAAGGCGTTCGCGACGCCTTCGCCGCCAACTGGGAGACGTTCGAGGAGGTCGGTGCGTCGATCTGCGCCACGGTCGACGGGGAGATCGTGTTCGACCTGTGGGGCGGCGACGCGACCTTCGACACCGGCGAGGGCCCCTGGGAACGCGACACGATCATCAACGTCTGGTCGACGACGAAGACGATGTCGTTCCTGTGTGCGTTGGTCCTCGCCGAACGGGGGCACCTCGACCTGTACGCGCCCATCGCCGAGATCTGGCCGGAGTTCGCCGCAGGCGGCAAGGAGAACGTGGCGACACGGCACGTGATGGGCCACACGGCCGGACTGTCGGGATGGGACGAACCGCTCGAGGTCACCGACCTGCTCGACCACGACAAGCTCGTCGCACTCCACGCAGCGCAGGCACCGTGGTGGGAGCCCGGCTCGCAGTCCGGCTATCACGCGATCAGCCAAGGGTATCTGCTCGGCGAGATCGTGAAGCGGGCCGACCCCGCCGGACGAACCCTCGGCACGTTCTTCGCCGACGAGATCGCCGGGCCGCTCGAAGCGGACTTCCACATCGGCACCGACCCCGCGCACGACCAGCGAGTGGCGCACGTGATCCCGCCATCGGTCGTGCTCGGCGGCGACGACGGCATGGGCGGCGAGATCTCCCCCGACTCGATCGCCTATCGAACCCTGATCAATCCGCGGATCGACGCAGCGTTCTCGTCGACACCCGAGTGGCGCCGCGCCGAGATCCCGGCGGCCGGCGGCCTCGGCAACGCACGATCGGTCGCCCGCATCCACACCGCAACGGCGAACGGCGGCTCTGCGTTCGGGACTCAGGTCTTCACCCACGCGGCGCTCGATCCGATCTTCGACGTGCAGTACGAGGGAGCCGACCTGGTGCTCCCCCTCCCGCTCAAGCTCGGGATGGGCTTCGGACTTCCGACCGAACTGCTTCCCGTGCCCAATCCTCGGACCTGCTACTGGGGTGGGTGGGGTGGGTCGCTCGTGATCATCGACATGGACGCCCACGTCTCATACAGCTACGTGATGAACAAGATGGGCGACACCACCACCGGCGACTTCCGCGGCGCCGGTCCCCTGCTGGCGCTCTACCAGGCGCTGTCCTGACTCGCTCCGCCACGTCCTGTGGCTCCGCTCGCGTCCGGCTCGTCGCTGGCGCTTCCCTCGCCGGGTTCGACACCCGTCATCACGTGCGACGGAGCGGCCATCCTGGCCGCGCACGCACACGTGGTCAGGCGGCGACGAGTTCGCCGCGGGTCCAGGCGAGGAGTTCGTCGGCGGGGAGGGTGTTGAGGATCCGGTCGATCGGCACGTCGCACTCGGCGGCGCGGTCGCACCCGTGCGGCTGCCACTCGAGCTGACCGGTGGCGTGCGCGTCGGTGTCGATCGTGAACCAGCAGCCGTGCTCGACGGCGAGGCGCAGCAGCTCGCGAGGCGGATCGAGCCGCTCGGGCCGGCAGTTGATCTCGACCGCCGTGTTGAACTGGGCGCACGCGGCGAAGACGTAGTCGGCGTCGAACTGGCTCGGCGGACGCTTGCCGATCATCCGGCCGGTGCAGTGGCCGAGGATGTCGACGTGCGGTGACGCGATGGCGAGGAGCATCCGCTCGGTCATCTGCTGCTTCTCCATGCGGAGCTTCGAGTGGACGCTGGCGACGACGACGTCGAGTCGATCGAGCATGTCGTCGGACAGGTCGAGCGATCCGTCCTCGAGGATGTCGACCTCCATGCCCGACAGGACCCGGAAGTCGTGACCGGCGTCGGCGATGGCGGCGTTGACCTCGTCGACGTGATCGAGCTGACTCGCCAGCCGGTCCTCGTTGAGACCGTGCGCGACGGTGAGTCGGGCCGAGTGGTCGGTCTGGACCATGTACTCGTGGCCCAGCGCCATGGCGGTCGCGGCCATCGCCTCGATCGGCGCACCACCGTCGGACCACGTGGAGTGCATGTGGCAGTCACCACGGAGCGCGTCGAGGTACACCTGCCCTTCGGGCGTGATCGGCACGACGGCCTTCTGCTCGAGCTCGGCGAGGTACGCCGATTCACGGCCGGCGAGAGCATCGGCGATGACCCGGCCGGTCGACGACCCGATCCCGTCGAGTTCGGTGAGCGTGTCGGCAGCGGCACGACGCTCGATCTCCTCGGCCGACGTGTTGCGCACGACGTCGAGCGCTCGCACGAACGCCTTGGTCTTGAACCCACCGGTGTGGGCCCGATCGAGGAGGTGGATCGCCCTCAGCAGCGCCTGCTCCGGCGTCATGACGTCACCGTACAACCGGATACGCGGCGACACTTCGTGCCTGACCCACAGTGTCGCTCACCGGCGGATGAGGAGGGCCTCGCCGGCGTCGGTCTGCGCGGCGGTGACGATGGTGCCGTCGTCGAACACTGCGGCACCGGTGAGGCACGGCATGATCGTCCCAGCGCGCACGAGGATCGGCTGCAACGGGTCGTCGGTGTCGAACATCTCGTACGCCCGCATCTCGTTGTCGAGGAAGCCGCACACGCCCAGTCGGCCGTCGGGCAGCTCGACCATGTCGGACGGCGCCCGGCCGGCGAACTCGATTCGCCGCATCTGCTGGCGGTCGACCTGCAGGTCGGCGCGACCGATGCGCTCGATGTCGTCGACCGACTCGTCGAGCGGGTCGGCACCCGCGGCGTTGTCCCACACCCAGACGAGACCGATCCCTCCACCGCCCGTCAGCGACGTGAACGCCCACGGGTTCGTGTAGCCCTGCGAGACGATCCGCTCGCCCTGGTTGACGCCGGCGTCCGGGTCGAGCGCCAAGATCGCCCCACCGACACCGGAGTCGCCGTCCCAGCCGGTGTTCCGCCCGATGCCGACGAGCAACTGACCACCGTCACTGAACTCGATCGGGCCCCCGATGGCCCCGCTCCCGGCTGCGCCCGCCGAGAACACGGGTCGGATCTCGCCGTCGCTCATGATCTCGGCGACCACCAGCTCGAACGGTGTGTCCGCCGTGTCCGGTCGCGTGAACGCCACGAACCGGCGATCGTCGAGCACGGCGTGGCCCACGAGGCCTCGCTGCTCGCCTTCGGTCCCCACGTCGATCGTCGCGACCACCTCGGGCTCGGCCTCCGGATCATCGATCGACAGCGACCGGATCGTCCCGTCGAGCCGGTCGGCCCACTCGATCCGGCGCTCGGCGTCGTTCGCGACGAGCCCGACGACCTCGCCCGGCGCTCCGTCGACGAAGTCGAAGAGCGTCGAGACCGTGGGCTCGTCAGCGACGGCGACGGCCGTGTCCCCTGCTCCGTACTCACCCGAGTCGCACCCGGCGAGCAGGGCGAACACGAACAGTCCCAGCGCGCCGCCGACGACACCTCCGAGCAGGCTTCCCCCGCCCATCGCCCGCACCGTTCCCAGCACCATGTCACGCTCCACGTCGCGCCATCGACGCGCTCTGCGGCGCTCCGGTCGGCGCACCGCACGACGGACGGTATCGGTGATCGGCCCGCCGATACCCTGCGGCACCGATGGAACGTTTCGGTCTGGTCGGGCTGCCCAACGCGGGCAAGAGCTCGCTCTACAACGCGCTCACCGGCGGCGGCGCACTCGCCGCGCCGTACCCGTTCGCCACGAAGGACCCCAACATCGGTGTCGCCCGGGTGCCCGACGAGCGTCTCGACCAGCTGTCCGAGATGTCGAAGTCGGCCAAGACCGTGCACGCCCAGGTCGAGGTCGTCGACATCGGCGGACTCGTCGAGGGCGCCAGCCAGGGCGAGGGTCTCGGCAACAAGTTCCTCGCGAACATCCGCGAGGTCGATGCGATCGTGTTCGTGCTGCGCGCGTTCGAGAACGACGACATCGTCGGCTCGCCCGACCCGCTCGACCACCTGCGGATCGTCGAACTCGAACTGGCGCTCGCCGACCTCGAGACCGTCGAGACCCGGCTGAGCAAGTCGGAGCGCGCCGCCAAGCTCGACAAGAACCTCGCCGCCGACCTCGACGCCCTGCGCGTCGCACACGAGGCTCTCGCCGAGGGCACCCCGCTCTACCGGGCCGGCCTGCCCGACGATGTCCGCGAGGCTCTGGCGCCCCAGTTCCTCCTGACGAACCGCCGAGTGCTCGCCGTCGTCAACGTCGGCGAGGACGACCTCGATCGCATCGACGAACACGAGGCCAGGGTCGCCGCCGAATTCAACACGGCCGGCGACAACGTCGAGATCATCGGGATGTGCGTCCAGCTCGAAGCCGAGGCGGCCGCGATCGAGGATCCGGAGGAGCGGGCCGAGATCCTCGAGGGTTTCGGCCTTGGGGAGGGCGCTCTGTTCCGGATGGTCCGCAGCGCCTACTACCTGCTCGGCCTGCGCACGTTCCTCACCACCGGTGACAAGGAATCGCGTGCCTGGACGTTCCACGACGGCTCCACCGCACCCGAATGCGCCGGACGGATCCACACCGACTTCCAGCGTGGATTCATCCGCGCGGAGGTCATCCAGTGGGACGAGCTCCTCCAACTCGGTTCGTGGAACGCCGGCAAGGACGCCGGCAAGGTGCGCCTCGAGGGCAAGGACTACATCGCCCAGGACGGCGACGTCATGGAGTTCCGCTTCAACGTCTGACTCGCGGCTGCCGTCGGTTCGGACACGTTTTCGTGCGAAGCTGGTGACCGTGACCTGGATCGTGAGCGACGCACGAGTGTTGGCGTCCGCCGAGGTCGCGTCGACCCGAGCGGAGCGGCGACGAGGGCTGCTCGGCCGAGATCACGTCGACGGCGCCCTCCTCCTCCCCAGCTGCCGCTGGGTCCACACCTTCGGGATGCGATTCGACCTCGACGTCGCCTTCCTCGACGGAGAGGGTCGCGTCCTCTCCACGCGACGGATGAAGCGGCAGCGCTTGGGGCTCCCGGTCCCGGCAGCTCGCACGGTGATCGAGGCCGAAGCGGGGGCGTTCGCGCGGTGGGGGCTCCGGCCCGGCGACGTCGTCGAGCTCCGGCGCTCCACGAGTCCCGACGACCGCAGCGACGACGGACCGGGCGGACCCGGCCACCCGGGGCCGTGCGCACCCGGCGATGAACGAGCCGAATCCGACGCCACGACCGGCACCGGCTCGGTCGACGACGCGGCCTCACCCCGTGTGGTGCGGCGTCTCGAGCCCGCGACCGCGTGAGCACGCTGTGGCTCGTGGCCACGCCGATCGGCAACCTCTCCGATCTCACGCCACGGGCGATCGAGACACTCGAGCGGGTCGCTCTCGTCTGCTGTGAGGACACGCGACGGACCGGGCTCCTCCTCCGCCACGCCGGCATCCGCGCCGAGCGGCTCGCCGTGTGCAACGAGCACACCGAGATCGACCGGGTCGACGACGTGCTGAACGTGCTGTCGAGCGGTGCGGACGTCGCCGTCGTGTCCGACGCGGGAACGCCGGGGATCTCCGACCCCGGGCACCGGCTCGTGACCGCGGCGATCGACGCCGGACACGACGTCGTCGCCGTTCCCGGCGCCTCGGCCGTCACCACGGCACTGGTGGTGAGCGGGCTCCCGACCGATCGCTTCGTCTTCGAAGGCTTCCTCCCTCGCAAGGGTCGCGAACGAGCGGAACGGCTCGCCGACATCGCCGCCGAGGTTCGGACCACCGTGATCTACGAGTCGCCGAAGCGTGTCGACGCGACGCTCGACGATCTGCGATCGGCGTGCGGGCCCGACCGTCGCGTGTCGATCTCACGCGAGCTGACGAAGCTGCACGAGGAAACCGTCCGCGGGACGCTCGGCGACGTCGGCGCACCGTCCGACCCGCGGGGTGAATTCGTCATCGTGATCGGTGGTCGCGTCGGTGACACCGAGACGGCGACCGACGACCAGGTCCGAGATGTGCTGCGGTCCCGACTCGACGCCGGCGCCTCGACCCGAGACGCCGCTGCCGCCGTCGCCGCGGTGACCGGGCGGGCGAAGCGGGAGGTCTACGCGCTTGCCCTCGGACTGCGATCGACTGACACGTCGGAGACCGGCTCGGACACCGGCCCCGACAGCCGGCCGGACACCCCCACCGACGTCGCGGGATCGACCGGATCGGGAAGGCTGGGGTCGTGAGCGAACTGATCGGTGTCGCCTCGACCGGCCAGTCGGCCGCGTTCTTCGACCTCGACCGGACGCTCATCTCCGGATCGTCGGCGTTCACGCTCGCGATCGAAGCGCGGCGGGCCGGGCTGATCCCCACCGGCGAGTTCGCCCGTGACGCCGCCGGCGCCATCGCGTTCAAGCTGTTCGGGGCCAGCGATGACACCAGCGACCAGGTGCGGACGCGCATCCTCGGCGCAGTCAAGGGGATCCGCCAGTCCGATCTCATCGCACTCGACGCCGAGGTGATCCCCAAGCTCCTCGACCGCGTTCGCCCCGAGGCCAAGCGGCTCCTCGACCGGCACCGTCGGGCCGGGCGTGACACGTTCATCGTGTCGGCGGCCCCGGTCGAGATCGTCGAGCCGCTCGCGAACGCGCTCGGCATGACCGCCGGGATCGGCACGCGCAGCGCACTCGTCGACGGGGTGTACACCGGAGAGCTCGACGGCCCGTTCTGCTACGGACCCGGCAAGGTCGAGGCCATGCAGGAGCTCGCCGATTGGCACCACTACGACCTGTCGTCCTGCTACGCCTACAGCGACTCGGCGTCCGACCTGCCGATGCTCGAGGCGGTCGGACATCCAGTGGCGGTCAACCCCGATGCGGCGCTCGAGCGTCACGCCCGGCGCAACGGCTGGCCGATCGTCATCTTCAGCGAGCGCACGAAGTACGTGCTGCGACGGGTCGTCACCGGCGTCGGGACCGCCGGGGTGGCCGTCGGTGGCTTCGTCGCGGGGACCCGGTACGGCCGACGCCGGACGAGCATGGTCCGCACCCTCGTCCGTCGCTGACATCACGTTCCGGGTCTGACCCCAGGCGTGACGACATCACGTTCCGGGTCTGACCCCAGGCGTGACGTCAGCCGCGCGTGAGGAGGGCGAGCTGGCGGGACTGGGCGACGAGGTTCCCGGCGACGTCGAAG
>JBCDAK010000158.1:0-11562 GCA_039185545.1 Actinomycetota bacterium | reverse complement strand
TGTGTCGGACCAGCCCCAGGATCGACAGGTCGCTCGGCGGACACGCGACGCGGCGGGCGTCCTCATCGGTGATGCCCTCCGCCGTGCGCACGAACACCACGCGGACGTACGCGAGGAAGCCCTCGAGCATGTCCCGTTCCGAGGCCGCAGCGACGTCGATGTCGGGGAGTGGCGTCGTCGGAGCGGGCATGGCCGAACGGTCGGCGCGACCGGATCGCGCGTCGGCGGGAGTTCCGGGGAGGGTGACGGTGATCGCGCCACACAATCGGGCATCGGTGGCACGAGCGGGCAGACTCGGATCGTGACCGACTCGTCGCCCGCCCCGACCGCCACCGGCGTCACCCCGTGTGATCCCGTTCCGTGCGCAACCGCCGGCTGCACGCCGACGGTGTGCGTCGGTGCGGGGCTCCGGTCGAACGCCGAGATGTTCGCCCGGTCGACGCGGGCGATCCCCGGCGGCGTGAACTCGTCGATCCGTGCGTTCCGGGCGGTCGGCGGAGATCCGTACGTGGTGGCGAGCGCCGAGGGGGCGACGATCACCGACGTCGAGGGCACCACCTACGTCGACCTCGTGCAGAGCTACGGCGCCGTCATCCTCGGTCACGCGCACCCGGCGATCACCGAGGCCGTCCGGAGCGCGGCGGGTGGCGGAACCTCCTACGGGGCTCCCACGCCCCGCGAGATGAAGCTGGCCGAGACGATCCGCGAGCGGGTGCCGAGTTGTGAGCGGGTCCGCCTGATGAACTCGGGTACCGAAGCGACGTCGACGGCGATCCGGCTGGCTCGGGGCGTCACCGGCCGCGATCGCATCGTGACCTTCGCCGGCAACTTCCACGGCGCCACCGATGCACTCCTCGTCGCCGGTGGGAGCGGCGTGGCCACGCTCGGCCTGCCGGGAACGGCGGGGGTTCCGTCGGCGGCCGTGGCCGAGACCATGGTCGCCCCGTACAACCGGGTGCCCGAACTCGACGAGAAGGTCGCGGCGGTCATCGTCGAGCCGGTCGCGGCCAACATGGGTGTCGTCGCACCGGCCGAGGGGTTCCTCGACGGGCTGCGAGCCGAGTGCGACCGCGTCGGTGCGCTCCTGATCCTCGACGAAGTGATCACCGGGTTCCGTCTCGCGCCCGGGGGAGCGCAGGAGGTCCTGAGCGTGCGGCCCGACATCACGTGCTTCGGCAAGGTGATCGGCGGTGGCCTCCCCATCGGCGCGATCGGTGGACGCACCGAGGTGATGGAGTCGCTGTCGCCGCTCGGTGCGGTGTTCCATGCCGGAACCCTCTCCGGGAACCCACTCGCCACGGCGGCGGGTCTCGCAGCGCTCGACCAGCTCACACCCGACGTCTACGAGCTGCTGCGCGCTCGTGCGAGTCGACTGTCGACCGTGCTCACCGACGCGTGCGCGGCAGCAGGGTTCGCCGCCCGTTTCCCCGTCGTCGGCACCCTCGTCGGCATCGTGTGCGGTGACGACGCTCCCGACCCGGTCCGGGACTTCGACGATGCCAAGGCCACCGACGAGGCGGCGTACGCGGCGTTCTTCCGAGCGATGCTCGACGAGGGCGTCGCGATGGCGCCGGGTGCGTACGAGGCGATCTTCGTCGGTCTGGCACACACCGACGACGTCATCGATCGAATCGGCGCCGCGGCCCGCCGTGCCGCCCCGCGTGCCGTCGCCGCACTCGATGCGTGACCAGCTGCGTCGACCCGGGCTCGGTACCGTGAGCCGGTGCGCGCGGTTCTCTCGGTCCGGTTCGTCGCCACGTGCGCGGCCATCGTGGCACTCGCGCTCCTCGTCGCCGCGTTCGCCGACGATCGACAGGGTCTGTCGAGTTCGATCGTCGGGGTCGAACCGACCGTCGAGCGTTCGATCGACCTGATCGAAGAGGTCGTCGACTTCGAGTCGTCGCCCGACTTCGCGGTCGGCGACGACGGGATCACCGTCGGGTTCGCCGACATCCGACTCGACGGCGACCGGACGATGAGGGTTCCGCCCGGAACCCCCGGCGAGACCAACTGCGCCCGCACATCGGTGTCGGGCGGATGTGTGGTGTTCGCCGATCTGCTCGGCGACGCCGTCGTGTGGTTCGCTCTCGAGGAGCGAGGGGTGCGCAACACGGTGCAACTCGGACCGATCGTCGATCTCGACGACGGCGACGCCGTCTTCGAGACCGGCTGGCGGATCCCGTACCCGCCGGTGATCGAGCGCGAGTGCAACGACATCGACATCCCGAGCTTCTCCGACTTCCTTCGTCGATTCGGTCCGGACAGCACGACGACGGTCGACCTCGAGTCCCAGGAGGTCGTCAGCGTCGCGTGCGGGGCCGAGGTCGTCGAACCCGGGCCCGAGGACGAACCGATCGGCGGATCGATCGGTGCGTACGCCGACACCGAGGCGACACTCGCGGCCGGTGACGCCGACGCCGAGTGAGCGGCCGTCAGGCCAGGTCGACCGCCATCGTCGACCGATCAGCACGACTGGTGGTCGGGCTCCGTCTCGAAGACGACGGCGGTCGACGGCAGGCGGTGATGATCGGCGGCGTGGTCGGACCACCAGACCTCGGTCACCTCGAGCCCCGACGGGCCGTCGATCGACCCGGCGCAGATCGACGTGATCTCGTTCGATCCGTCTCCGACGCCGCTCCGGTAGAAGAGGCTGCTCCCGCAGCGGCCGCAAAAGCCGTACGCGACATTCGGGTCGTCGATCGGCGAATACCAGGTCAGGGTGGAGCCGTCGATCGACAAGCGGTCGTTGGACACCGCCGTGGCGGCCATGTGGTTCCCCGTGATCTTCTGACATCGGTGGCAGTGACACTCGATGATGGGCCGGGCGGGGCCGGCGGCGTGCCACGTGATCGAACCGCACACGCAAGATCCGGCGAGGTCGTGCCCCGGGAGCGATTCGTCGTGGGAGGCCATGTGGTCAAGAGTCCTTCGACGGGGTGGACATCGCCGATCGGTCGATGAGTCAGCCGACGATCGAGTGAGCGGCGGCGAGCCCCGAGTTGTGCGCACCCTCGACCCGTGGTCCGGCGAAGGCGTCGCCAGCCACGATGACGGTCCCGTCGGCGGTGGTCCAGCACGGGTCGGGCCACACGTCGCGCGGCATCGCGAACCGCCACTTCTTGACCTGTGCGTCGAGCACGGTCGCGTCGCCGAGCCATGGTCCGGCTGCCGCGAGGAGTGCCTCCTGCAGCGACCCGTTGTCGTCCTCCCAGTGCTCCTCGCTCCACTCGGCGCCTGCGTGGAACGTGATCGCGGGCTGGTCGCTCACGCCCTTGGCCTGGTTGTCGCCGATGAACGAGAAGATGCCCTCCGGCTCCTGCACCCCTCCGGGCGCCGGCACGGAGGTGGGACCGTCGACGCGGACCAGGAGGCCGATGGTGCGGTCGTAGGGGATCCGGAACAGGCCGCGCTCGAACTCGATGCCGTACGGGGCGACCACCTGGTCGATCATGTCGTCGACCTCGGGGTTCCCGCTGTCCCACACGCCGATGTCGGCGAGGAGCGAGAAGGTCTGCGGCAGCGGTGCGGTGAAGATGACGGCGTCGGCCGGGCGGACGGTTCCGTCGTCGATCACGACGTCCCACCGATGCTCACCGTCGGACGGGCGGAGCCCGAACACCATGGTCGCCGTCTCGACATGGAGACCGTCGGCGAGATCCTTGGCGAGTGAGTTCATCCCCGACGTGGCCACGTAGCGCGGGTGCCCGTCGTCTCCGGTGAAACCGTTGGTCCACACGTGGACGAGTCCCCGATCGATCCAGTCGTCGACTCGACGCTGGAACGCCGGCGTGCGCACCGTGAAGAACTGGGCGCCGTGGTCGAGGCGAGCGCCCTCGATCCGCCTCGTCGCCAGGCGGCCACCGACCGAGCGGCCCTTGTCGACCACCGTGACGTCGGCCCCTGCCGCCACCAGCTCTCGTGCGGCGACCAGCCCCGACAGTCCGGCGCCGACCACGACGACTCGTGGTCCGCCCGCGGCGGACGCCGACGGAACGACCGGCTCGGCGCGGTCGCTCGCGTCGCCTCCTGCGTCGGTCACGCCGTGGTGGCCAGGTCGTCGGCGGACTCGGCGCCGCTCCGGCGCTGCTGCCAGGCGTCTTCGGCTCGTCCGAGGAACTCCATCAGAACCCGATTGAACGTGGTCGCGTGCTCGACCATGAAACCGTGCGCGGCACCGCTGATGACGACCAGTTCGGCGGTGGGAATGAGCTCGGCGAGGTGCTCGCTGTCGCCGCGCGGGGTGAGGATGTCCTGGTTGCCGGCGAGGACCAGAACGGGGACCTCGATCGCCGACAGCTCGTCGGCCAGCTCCTCGGGGGCGTCGAGCAGCGCTCCGACCTGCCCGATGAACCCGTGGGACGGACGTCCCAGGGCGAGCGGTCCGAGCCAGCCGACCCCGGGGAGGAGCCGGCGCAGCGAGCGCGGTCCGATGACCCACTTGATCGCCTCGGTGGACATCCCGCCGATCCCCGTGCGGCGGGCGTTGTCGGCCCACGACGCCAGCAGTTCCTCGCGCCACGGGTGGTTGACCGCGGCGGTGCACGCCAACGTGACCGAGCGGACCCGGTCGGGGTACCGCACGGCGACGATCTGGCTGATCGCTCCGCCCATCGAGGCGCCGACGACGTGCGCCGTCTCGATGCCCGCATGATCGAGTACCTCGATCGCGTCGTCGGCCATTCGTTCGAGTGAGTACGTGCCGTGGGGCTTGTCGCTGCGGCCGGCGCCGCGATTGTCGAGCGCGACGGCTCGGTACCACGGGGCGGTTCCGATGCGCTGGAGGATCCAGCCGAGCTTGCCGGCGCCGAGGCCCTGGATGAACAGCACCGGCGGCGCTCCCGGTCGACCCGTGACCTCGTAGTGGATCCGAGTGCCGTCGGACGTCCGGACGTACGTCATCAGCGACCTCCCATGCCGACGATCGGCAACCAGTCGAAGGGTGTGCCCGTGGCGATGTCGCCCATCTCCTCGAGGAGAGCGGTGATCTCGTTGCGGACACGATCGGCCAGTTCGAGTTCGGCGAGCGGGCCTCGGCGGGTTCGTGGCCGGCGAGTGGCCGGACCGATCTCGACCCGTGAGCGACGTGAGGGTCCCGAGGACGTGGAGGCGGGGTACACGCGGGTGCCGGTGGCGAGGGCGGCGCCGATGACCGCGTGGTCGACCGGACCGACACGGCGTGCCGAGGCGCCGAGGAGCCCGGTGCGTTCGGTGCCCATCACGACGAGTTCGTCGGCCGCCAGCGCACCGGCGACCTCGTCGGGGTGGTCGAGGAGGCCGCCGAGGCGACGTGCGAGCGATCCGACGATCGGATCGTCGGGTCGTCCGACGAAGCGGACGGGACGATCGACCGCTTCGCTGATGGCGAAGGCGGCGAACAGCGGAGCGAGGGCCCATCGCGGCGAGTTCACGACGATGAGAGCCCCCCGGCGCTTCGGCAGGACCTGATCGCCTCCGGTGGTGACGTCCCAGCGCAGCTGCGCGAGCAGCATGGTGTTGCGGACGAGCACCGGATCGCGGCCCCAGTCGTCGACGGCACCCGACGGCTCGTCGGTGAGTCGCGCCGTTGCGGCGCGGACACCTGCGGTGGTGACGTCGACGGCGGTGCCGGCGGCGGCGCCGAGTGCGCTGCCCACGGAGCGGACGATGTCTCCACCCCGGTCACCGGCCACGGCGCCCGCTGCCGAGACGGTCCGGCCGAGCGAACCGACGAGTGGCACCTGAGCGATCGAGTCGGTCACGGAGGACACGACGTCGCCGGTCGCGCCGGCGCTGCGGCGCGGGATCCGGTCGATCGAGACGACGTCGCCGCCCGTCGCGGACGAGGCCGCCGACGAGGTCGACGCCATCAGGCCACCTGCTTTCGAGCCGGCTGGCGCACGATGCTGGGCCAGCTGTGGAGGTCGTCGATCACCTCGGGTGTCGTGCGCTGCGGCGTGATGCCGAGCAGCTCCCGCATCCGGCCGTTGTCGGCGAGACGGCCCCGCGTGAACGCCTCGGAGACGTGATCGGGGATGGGCGCCCCCACGAGGTGGGTGAGGGCACGCGTGACCGCCCACGCGGGTCCGACGACGGGGACGGGGATTCGTCGCCCGCGACGTGCCGCCTGGCTGGCGGTGATCGCCTCGGACGCGACGACGTTGACCGGTTCACTCAACCCGACCGACGCAGCGGCGACGAACGCTCGGGCGGCGTCGGACTGGTGCACCACGGAGAGCGGGGGATCGGCGGGGAACGCGAACGGTACGGCAGGGAGCCGCAGTACCCGACCGAGCGGCGACGGCACGTGGGGACCGATCACGCTGGCCACGCGGACGACACCGACCGTGACCCCCACCCGCACGCCCACGTCGGCCGCCGTGCGTTCGAGTGCGACCAGGGTGCGTCCGTACTGCGACGTCGGCTGGAGCGGGGCGGTCTCGCTGGGACGGGAGAGCGCGCCGCGTGCCCGGCCGTAGACCTCGGTTCCGCTGCGCACGATGACGTTCTCGAGGCTGGAGCACTCGGCCGCGGCACCGAGGATCGAGGTGGTCGCCCGATCGGTGAGCATCGCCGCGTCAGCCGGGTTGGCCCGCGAGTGCGGCTCCCACACGCCGATGTGGACCAGCACGTGCGGGGCGAAGTCGATGACCGTCGACACGATCCGATCGTGCTCGTCGGGGTGGATCCGGTGATAGGTCGTGCGAGCGAGTCGGCGCCGGGGCGGGTTGGCGTCGATGCCGGCGATCGTGCCGACCCACGGTTCGTCCTCGAGGAGCGCGGCCACGGTGGAGCCGAGCTCGCCGCCGACACCGCTGACGAACACTCTCTTCCCCGCCATGTCGTTCACGCTAGTAGCCGTCCCTCACATCACCCAGGGCGGACCACCGAGGGTCGTGGCCGCAGGGCTGGCGGCGGTCACGCACCTCCTCGTTTGTTACGTTGCGATGACGAACCGACGCCCGAACGTCATACACTCTCGGCGGCCGGGCCGGGCGGGTCTCCGATCGATGTTCGGATCGATCGCCGATCGAGCGTCAAGTCCTGCCACCCGAGTGCCGATGATCCCTCGGGCACTGAGCACCATGACCTCTCGAGACCGCCATGACCGACCGGGTTCCGCCGGTGAGCGACCGCCTGCGCTCGCTCACGGTGATCACGTCGCGTGCGCACACGATCACGATCACGACCACGATGACGGTCGCGGTCACCGGCACGGTGATGCTGCGCCGGCGGGAGGGATCAGTCGTCGTCGCCTGGTCGTGGCCGGACTCGGCCTCGCCGGAGTCGGTGCTCTGGCACTCGGACGTCGTTCCGGTGCGCCGGCGTCTGCGAACCCTCTCCGCGCCGAGGCCGTTCCGTCGCCTGCTCGTGCGCTCGAGCCCGCGGTGCGGGTCACCACGACCACCACGGTTCCCGAGGTCGAGGGAGCGATCAGGTTCCCGGTCGCGCTCACCGAGGATGATTGCGCGTACGTCCTCGACAACTTCGGCGACTGCCGCAGCGGGTGCAGTCGACTCCACGAAGGCGTCGACATCATGGGTGACGTCGGTCTCCCGATCGTCGCTCCCACCAGCGGGGTGCTCGTCCAGAAGTACGAAGATCGCGGCCTCACCTACGGCGCAGGTCACGGGTGGACGGTGCATGACGAGCGCCTCGACATCACGTACCGCTTCTTCCACCTCGACTCACACGAGGAAGGTCTCGAGGTGGGCGACGAGGTCGAGGCCGGCCAGGTGATCGGCTATCTCGGGAACACCGGCACGTCGGGAGTCCCGCGTGGTGACAACTACCACCTGCACTTCGAATTCCGCCCCGGCGATCGTGCGATGGACGCCTTCGACCTGCTGTCGCGCAACAGCCTCGCCGCGTTCGCCGGCGAGAACGACTGGTGCTCCCCTCGGTTGGAACCCCCGGACGACCCGCCCGACGACCCCGACGATCCCGACGACGGGTCCACCACCACCACGACGAGTACCACCACCACGACCGTCCCCGACCCGGGGTGAGCTCGTGACGGCGGAGAACGAGCGAGGACGGGCGCCGATCAGGCGAACTCGCGGGCGCGCAGGATGATCGCCCGGGCTTCGGGATCGAGCTGCCGGCCGGCGATCCGCTCGGTGAGCTGGACCGCCTGGGTGGGCTCTTCGACGAGTCCCGACCAGCGGATGTAGCCGCCCATCACGCCCATGATCCGGTCACCGAGTTCCTCGGCGTGGACGAGGAGCTTGGTGTTGGCCGCCAGGAGATCGCGGATCTCGGTGTAGAGCGCGGCGAGGTACTGGTCGGGGTTGTCGCTGTTGAACGGCCGATGGCGAGCGGGGAGCTGCAGCTCCTCGTAGTTGTGCAGGTTGTGCGGGGCCGAGATGATCGAGATGACGCATCCGAAGCCGTTCTCGCGCAGCCAGATGATCTCCTCCTGGCGGCGGACCCGGCGGTGGTTGTCGCCGACGCCACCGGGACGCTCGCAGATGGCGAGCCGATCCTTGATGATCCAGGTGAAGTTGCGCGGCGTGATGCCGAGCGCCCACTTGCCACGCAGTCGCGGGGGCATCAGCCACGGCTCCCGTCGACCGTCGTGGAGCCGATCTGCCTGCTGGGAGCGGTGGTGCGAAACGCCGACATGACGTGGAGCGACACTACCGGCCGAGCCTGGGTCACGAACAATGCGAGATGATCACTCGGACGGTCCGTCACGTCGAGTGCTCGCCAGGCGGAGCCGACCGCCCGTCCGCGCGACCCGTCTCCCCGCGCCCGCGTCGCACGCAACCGCCGTGCCGGCCGCCACCTCGATCACTCGCTCCACCGTGGCGGAATCGGGCGGCCGACCGTCGACCGCCAGCCATCGTCGAATCGCCCGCCGGGCGACCGGCCGTGGAGCCGACACCAGCGTCGCCGCATCGGTGGGGTCGAGATCGTCGGCGAGCGAGTCGAGCAGATCGTCGTCCTCGCGTAGCCAGCGGGCGGCTCGGGCGAGCAGCACGCTGACGTCGCGCTCGGCCACGTCGTCGAGCAGGGGGATGATCTCGTGCCGAACCCGGTTCCGTCGGAATCGGGGATCGTCGTTGGTCGGATCGTCGACCGGCCGGAGATCGAGCTCGTCGCACAGCGCACGGGTCTCGGATCTCCGCAGACCGAGGATGGGGTGCCGATGACCGGATCGCATCGCGGCGAGGCCGCGTGCGCCGGCACCTCGCAGCAGCGCGAGCACGACGGTCTCGGCCTGATCGTCGAGGGTGTGACCGGTCATCGCCTCGAGTCCGAGGACCTCGACGCGGGCCTGACGCGCTCGTTCTTCGAGGTTCGGCCCGTCGGAGAGGTGCACCCGCTCGACCCGGCACCGCACCCCGAGCCGCTCGGCGACGTCCGCTGCGGCCTGGGCGTCGCGATCGGCATCCGACCGCAGCCCGTGGTGCACGTGAACGGCGTCGATGCGCAGCCCGTGGTGGACCGCCAACGCAGCGAGGGCGGACGAGTCGGGCCCACCCGAGAGGGCGACGGTGGCCGGAGAACCGATGGCGGGGAAGGTGCAGCGGTCGAGCAAACGCTCGACGAGGGGGCGGTCGTCCGACGGTCGGTTCAGAGGTCTTCGCGCTTGCGCTGCTTGCCCGCCGGGTACCTCTGCGACGACACGCTCTTCACGTAGCCGCCGACGAGCGCCAGGACCGCAGCGACGGAAACGCCCGCCAGGGCGATCCCGATCCACCAGTGCCAGACGTTCGCCGCGAGCATGGAGCCGAGGCTATCCGGCACCCCTGCGGGCGGCGCGATCCGTCCCGGCGAACGCGTGCACGATCCCGTGCGCCTCGGGCGCACATGTGCACGAGAACGCCGACCGGGTCGTCGGAACGACGACGGTCAGCCGATCCGGCCGTCGCCGTCGAAGTCGGTGTCGAAGCAGCGCTCGATGCGGGACAGGAGCCCGGCCGGCATCTCGTCGTTCAAGCACTTGTCGTGGATGACCTGCTTCAGTTCGGCGTGGAAGTCGAACGCGCTGAGGCACTCGGGGCACTCGTCGAGGTGGTGGCGGATGCTGGCGCGAGCACCGTCGGACAGCTCGTCGTCGAGGAACACGTCGAGCTCGTGGAGCGCGGCCTGGCAGTCGGGCTCGCCGCACACGGACGTGTCGATGGCCGAGTCGCCGGCAGGGGTCCGCAGCCGCGGGATGCCCCCGGCGCTCGCCTCGCTCGGCTCGGCCTGTGCTCCGTCCACCGTTCTCGTCTCCTGGTCTGTGCCGCCCTGTCGGGCGAGCTGTCAGCCGACCGGCGCGCTCGCCTCGTCGGTCTCGGTCGTGTCGTCGGGTTCGCCGCGGATGATCCCGTTGGCCACCGCGTAGTCGTGCAACGCCTTCTGCATCGCCTTTCTTCCCCGATGCAGACGCGACATCACGGTTCCGATCGGGATGTCGAGGATCTCGGCGATCTCCTTGTACGCGAACCCCTCGACGTCGGCGAGCAGAACCGGCATGCGGAAGTTGTCGGGAAGCGCTTCGAGCGCCTGTTTCACCTCGTCGTCGGGGAGGATGGTCATGAGCGAGTCCTCGGCCGATCGTCCGAGCGACGGGTCACCGGCGGTCGACATCCGCTTGTACAGGTAGAGGTCCTCGACGTCGTCGAGGTCGGTCTCGTCGAACCGGCGTTGCTTCGCCCGGTACTTGTTGATGTACGTGTTGGTGAGGATCCGGAACAGCCAGGCGCGGAGGTTGGTGCCCTCGGTGAAGGTGTGGAAGCTCCGGAACCCTTTCAGGTACGCCTCTTGCACGAGGTCCTCTGCGTCGGCACGGTTCCGGGTCATGCGCATGGCCGCCGAGTAGAGCTGCGGTGCGTACTGCATCGCCTGCTCGGCGAAGTCGGCCTGGTCTGCCATCGGCCGCGACCGTAGCCGGAGCGGTGCTCCGGGGTTCTGCGCTCGCCCGTCGTCAGTCGTGGGAGTCGAGGCGTCCGCAGACGTCGTCGATCGACGACACCAGCCGCTCGAGCAGTCCGGCGAGGTCGGCTCGCTCCTCGGCGGTGAACGCGTCGAGGATCAGCGCCATCGCGTGCGAGCGTCGTGCATCGACCTCGGCATGACGGGCGCGTCCGGCCGGCGTGGCACGCAGCAGGACCAGTCGGCCGTCGTCGGGCGAGCGGAAACGCTCGGCGAGTCCGGCGTCGACCAGACTCTGTGCGGCACGGGTCGCGGTGGAGGGTTCGACCCGCAGTCGCTCGGCGAGTTGGCGCATGCTCCGGTCGCGTCGCACGAGCAGATCGAGAGCGTCCATCTGCCCCTGTTCGAGGGTGTGGCCGGCGCCGTACACGTACTCACGAAAGCCGTGGGTCCATGCGCCGCGACGGAGTTCGACCCAGGCGCGGCCGATCCGGAGGGCGTGCTCGCGCTCGAAGGAGTCCGCGAAGGTCGTCCCCGAGGCGTACCGGTCCGAGTCACCGCTGACGTTCATCGTCCGATCGACGCTACCCAGCGTGGTCGCGCCACATCGGGCCGGACGGACGTCGGGGGGGGCCCCCGCCCCCCCCCAAAAAACCGGGCGGGCCCCCCCCCGGGGGGGGCGGGACGCCCCCCCCCCCCCGGGGGGGGGGGGGGGGGGGG
>JBCDAK010000157.1:0-11673 GCA_039185545.1 Actinomycetota bacterium | reverse complement strand
GACTCGTTCATCGAACCCGTCGCCGACCGCAAAGGCCACGACCGCCGGTACTCGGTCGACATCTCGAAGATCACCACCCTCGGCTGGAGCCTGAGCCGCAGCTTCGACGACTCACTCGCCGCCACCGTCGACTGGTACCGCAACAACCGCGACTGGTGGGAACCACTCAACCCCAAAGCCAGCCTCGCGTGAACGACTGCTGAAATCACGACCGGGGACCACCCGGCCGAGTCCCTCAGCCATCGAGGAACGCGGTGATCGTCGGATCCTCGAGGAACGCGATCGCGTCGTCGAAGCCGCACAACGTCGTCACGCTCGTGATCGCCGTCGTCAAGGTCATCGCCTCGCTCACGGGGATCGCCTCGATCGACCCGTACTGCTCGGCTGCCGCGAGCAGGTAGTCCTTGGTGCCCTCGCAGTCGGTCGGCAGCTCGCCGCCCGCGTCGCTCGGCTCGGACGCATCGGAGTCAGCGGGATCTCCGATGTCGCCGACCGCCGCGGAGAAGCCGGCGATGAAGTCAAGCCACTCGACGGTGCCCGGTGCCTGCTGCTCGGCGACGCTGATCACGAACTCGAGGGATTGCTCGTCGTCCGCGCCGAAGTCGAATCGATCACAGCCGAGCTCGGTCGCTCGGCGGTCGAACTCGGCGCTCGGCTCCTCGATCAGCTCATCGAGCGGCTCAAGGTCGGCGAACGTCGCGTTCTCCCAGTCGACCGCACTCACGTCGGTCTCGATCTGGCGAAGGAAGTCGCCGAGCAGATCGACGCACTCATCGGGAATGTCGTCGAAATCATCGATCACGACGGGGTCCGAGTCGTCGCCGTCGTCCTCCTCGGCGACATCAGGCTCATCGGGCTCGTCCGCCGACGGGGAAGCATCATCCCCCGAGTCATCGACCCCCGACTCGTCGGAGGCGTCGACCGGCTCAGTGTCGGCCAGCTCGGTGTCAACCGGTTCGGTGTCGAGCACGTCCGTGCTCACCGGCTCGTCATCGTCGCCGCCGCACGCGGCCAGGACCAGCGTGGCGGCGAACGCCACGCCCGTCAGCGCCCTCGATCGATGGATCATGTCCTGTCCTCCTCGTCGTCGACCAGTGACGAGACCGTAGCGCGGTGATGCGTCACTCTCCGTGAGTATCGGCGATTCGGACCGTCGAGCAGCCACACTGACGACATGACCGAGGTCCGAGAGTCCGAACACGTCGCCGGCGTCTACATCGTCGAACCGACCGTCCACGGCGACGAACGGGGTGCGTTCGTCGAGACGTATCGCCGCGAGTGGATCCCGGGCGCGCGCGAGATGATCCAGACGAACCGGTCGACGAAGCAGCAGGGTGCGCTCGTCGGGCTCCACTACCACCTCCACCAGGCCGACTACTGGTACAACCCCGTCGGAACCATCCGAGCCGTCGTCCACGACCTTCGCCACGGAGGCCCGACCGATGGTGCGACCGACGTGATCGAACTCTCGGGAACGAACCACGTCGGACTGTTCATTCCCCCCGGGGTCGCACACGGCTTCGCCGCGGTCACCGACGTCGTCATGACGTACCTCGTCGACGGGTACTACAACCCCGCCGACGAGTTGGGTGTTGCGTGGGACGACCCAGACGTCTGGGCCGGGTGGACCGGAGGCACCGGCGCCACCGAGGGGTGGGGTGTCACCGATCCGGTGCTCTCCGGCCGCGACCAGCAGAACCCGCACCGATCCGACCTCCCGGCGGACCGTCGGCCGTACTGGCCGATGCGCACCTGACGCTCGCTCTCCGAGCGCACGGTCAGCGGAACGGCCGGATGCGCCGAGAGATCCGCCCCCACCACGATCGACGGTCGGGACCGACGCGCGAGACCGATGGGTGTGATGCTCTCACCTCGCCGTCGAGCCGACGCCTGAGTTCGGCCTCGAGAGCCCGACGTTCGTCCGAGTGATGGCTCGATCCGGGCGGGAGCGACGTCGGATCCGCCAGCAACTCGACCGGGAAGGGACGGGACGCGCCACGATCGCTCAGCGAATCGGCGACCAACCGTCGAAGGCCGAGCTTCGTCGAAGCGATGTCCGGCGTGACGACTCGCGCCTCTCCCTGCCGCAGCTGCTCCATCGTGTGAATCGGTACGAGCGACGAGAGCGTCGAGAACCGTTCGCGGTCCGATGCCTGGCCGGCCCGAGAGTTGATCGGCCAGACGACGACGGTCGGGATGCCCATCGCGATCGACGGAAGAGCGCAGTGCAACAACGACGTGATCACGAGGCGGGCCTCGGTCCGGTAGCGATCGAGAAGACCACCGGCGATCGCCATGTTGGCGTCGTGGTCAGACGTCGGGGCGTACTGGGTGACGTACTCGTACTCGCCGATGTCGGGAGGGAGATGCTCGAGGATCCGTCGGTCGCGTGAGACGACGAAGACCTTTCCGGCATCGGGTGAGATCAGTCGTCGCGGGAACGTGGTGGCGGCGCAGTTGGACACCTCGCTCCGAACACCTTCGGCGCGGAGTCGGTCGACCGTGAACTGGTCGCGCCCGTACACCGGCTCGTGTCGTCGATAGTGCTCGATCGCCTCGTCCGACAGCAGCGCCGCTGATTGGTGCGGCCGCATGTGAAAACTGAGGTACACGGCGTCGACCACCGCGGCCGGAGGCCAGTTCCCGTCACCGTGCTTGAACCATCCGGCGAGGAAGATCGTGCACGGTTCGGTCACGGAGTCGAGCTCGGCGTCGCGATCGACACGGCCGACGATCTCCACGCCGTGAAGATCGAGAAGACGTTCGAGGGCGATCGCCTGGACGTGGTCGCCGACATTCGACGTCGTCAACGAGAACCCGCGCACGGGTCGTGCGGGAGCGGCACGGAACGGGCCGGCGCCCGACCGCCCTTCCGTCATCGTGACCGATGGTGACGACGTCGGCGACATCTGGAGGACGTGGCCCAGCAGAGTGGTCCCCGTCACCGGCCTCGTCGGCATCGGAAATCGGTGTGTGAGCTTGTGCACCGGCGTGGGGCTCCAGATCGGGTGATCGGATCGGTCGACTCGTGCGTGCAGGCCCGCTCTGCGTGCCTGCTGCGGCTCGTCTGCCGATCGGCGGGGGACGTGCGCCCACCTCTCCCGACAGTCGGCGTTCTCGAGCAGCATCTCCGTGAAGCAGTAGTGCGCCCAGAAGTACTCATCAGCCGCCGAACGGCCTTCCCAGTACTCGAGCGCTCGGCGATACCACTCGGTGATCAGGGGATGGCCTCCTGCCGAAGCCAGGAACCAAGTGGAGACGTGCCGGTCGACGTCGGGTCGCTCGAACGCGAAGAATCCCTCGTCGACACATGGCGGCAACCAAGCGTCCAACGGCCGCGTGCAGAACGTCGTTGCGTCGACCCAGACCCCCCCGTACTCATGCAGGAGCTCGAATCGAACGAGATCGGACAGCGACGCCGGTGTGACCGCCGAGGTCTCGACCAGGTCGACGAGACGCCGAGTCGGAAGGTACGAGCGCAGGTTCGAGGCGTCGAGAACCACGATCTCCCAGCCGGGGTTGTGATGCCTCCAGCTCTCGACACAGGCCTGGACGATCGGGGGCGCAGCCTCCGTGCCTTGCAGCCACAGGAGCCACACGATCCGCGGAAGATCGGTGTGTCCGCTCGGCACCGGCGCAACTGTACCGACGGTGATTCGTAGACTCGATCACATGGAGACACCCGCACCCCCCGAGACCGATCCGGCGCCGGCGTACACGGTGCCGTCCGGATTCGAGGAGTGGGATTCGCAACGCCTGGCGGGATACAAGACGCACGTGCTGGCCGCCATCCGGGCCACTCAGCTCGGGCGGGAGCCCTTCTACCACCTGTTCATCGAGAGCATCCTGCCCTCGGAGCTGTACGACGCCGTCGAGCACCACATGATCGCGCACAAGCATCCCGACCTCATGCAGCCGCGACGGCAGGACAACCCCGAGTTCGTCAATCGCCGGTTCAGTCTTCACCAAAGCGACGACCTACCGATCCAGTACGTCCGCGCCCTCTTCTCGGACGTCGACGTCAAGCGGAGCTTCTTCGAGCGCTTCTACCTCGATCCACCGTCCGAACTGCTCGATCGCGTGGCGATTCACAACGAGTTCGAGTACACGTTCACGCTCGGCGAACGCTTCCAGACCGTGCACCTCGACATCCCGCCGAAGTACATGTCGTTCGTCTTCTATCTTCCCCAGACCGCGGTCTCGGACGAGGATGAACTCCGCAACGCGACGATCTTGTACGACCGCGACCTCGAACCCCATCGCGTCGCCCGCTACCGCCGGAACACCGTCTGCGTCTTCGTCCCGCACTTCGCTTCGTACCACGGCTTCGACTCCACGATCCCGCGGGACGCGCTCGTCATGTTCTACGTCGACCCGGAGGAGCTGACCTCCTGGCGGGCGATCCCTCCCGAGCGTCGCGATTATCCGCCGTACGACGGCATCACCGCCGCCATCAAGGCAAAGCTCGAGCGATACCCCCTGCACGAGTACGGCGAGAAGGGGCTGTCGCTCGATCGCGAGGCTGAGCGCTGTCGGGTGAACGCTCCGCAGGGCCGGGTAGTCCAGAACGCCGTGTCGCCGGGGGCCGACTAGTTGTGATGACCGGGGAGGTTGTCCCTGGCGGGATGGGATTGTTGGTCCGCTGATGGAGTGAGCCCTCCGAGCGAGGCTGTGTGTCTTCCACAACGCACAGACCGCCAGGAGGGCTCATGTCGAACGTTAGAACCCAGCACCCGAACGCGGTGCTGACACCGCAAGGCCGTCGGCGGATGGTGGGCTGTGTGATCGATCGGGGATGGACGATCGAGGCGACCGCGGAGCGGTTCCAGATCGACGCGAAGACGGTCCGCAAGTGGCGCGACCGGTTCCTCACCGAAGGCCCGGCGGGGCTGTTCGATCGGTCGAGTCGACCGAGGACGTCTCCGAATCGGACACCGGTCGAGTGTCGGCGACGGATCATCGAACTCCGCAAGCAGCGCCGGTGGGGTGCGGCCCACATCGGCCACGAGGTCGGCCGGGCCGGCTCCACGGTGCAGAAGGTCTTGCACACCGAAGGACTGGGTCGTCTCGACTCCGGTGACCGTGCCACCGCCGAGCCCGTGCGCCGCTACCAACGGGAACGCCCCGGTGAGCTGGTGCACGTCGACGTGAAGAAGATCAGCGGCATCCCCGCCGGCGGCGGCTGGCGGATCCACGGCCGAGGCCACGCACCACCGGTCACGCGATCGTCGACCGGCTACCGGTTCATCCACTCCGCGCTCGATGACCGCACCCGCATCGTCTACTCCGAGATCCACACCAACGAACAAGCCATCACCGCCATCGGCTTCTGGGAACGAGCGAACACCTGGTTCAACCGCCTCGGCATCGTCGTCGAGCGGGTGATCACCGACAACGGTTCGTGCTACCGCTCACGCCTCTGGCGTGACTGCCTGGTCGGGCTCGGGATCACCCCGAAACGCACCCGCCCCTACCGACCTCAGACGAACGGCAAGATCGAACGCTTCCACCGGATCCTGCTCGAGGAATGGGCCTACATCCGCGACTGGCACACCGACACCGAACGCACCACCGCCTACGACAACTTCGTCCACTTCTACAATCACCACCGAGCACACGGCGCACTCGGATGGTCAACCCCAATGACCACCCTCGAGGACAACCTCCCCGGCCAGCACAACTAGTCGTACGCACGCTCGACGTGCCGGATGCGGCTCGATCGGAATCGGTCATCCAACCTGGGCGACATCGCCCGGGAGATCGCCACGACGGCTCGAAGGCCGAGGCGGCCGACACCTACCGACGACACTGTGTGCCTGACCCACAGTGTCGTCACGTGTCGGCGGTCGAGGGGTGGGTGTGGAGCGCCTGCATCCGGTCGATCCAGCCGAGCAGGATCGCGACAGCACGGGGGTCGTGGCGGAGCCGGTGGCCGGCTCCAGGGAGCAGGCTCAGTTCGGCGTTGCCGTGCGCCGTCACGAGCTGACGTGCGTCGGACACCGGGACCCGGTCGTCGTCGTCGCCGTGCATCACCATCATCGGTCGTGGCGCGAATCGACGCGCCGCCGCCACCGGCCGGAACCGACGGAACTCGCGCGACCAGTCGTCGATCGACGGCGGGAACTTCCGGTCGGTGATCGCACCGATCTCCCGCGCGTGCTCGAGGAACCGCCGGGGATGGTCGGCCCAGTCGTCGAAGTCGGCGCGAGGTCCGAGGAGTGCGAGCCCGACCACCCGCGGGTCGTCGGCGCCGACGCACACGGCGATCGATCCCCCGGTGTTCGTTCCCACCAGGACCACGCCATCGACGTCGTCGCCACCGATGGCGATCAGGTGCGAGATCGCGTATCGCAGGTCGTCGACCCAGCCCTGGAGCGAGAAGTCGCCATCGCTCTGCCCCGTGCCCCGGAAGTTGAAGGTCATCGAGATGCACCCGAGGGCACTCGAGATCCGGTCGATCAACTGCGGGTACGTCCCCGCCGAGCGCGCCGCGTCGAGCGGACCCGTGGGGAATCCGTGACACAGGATCACGCCGGGACCGCGAGCCGTCGCGCCCGGTGGGCGACCGATGTGGGCGCTCAGGGTGTGCCCGTGCGACTCGAACGACGAGTCCATGCCCGGCACGACGTCGCTCCTCCTCGGCCGATCAGGCGGGTGTCCGGCCGATCAGGCCCGCGGGGTCCGCTTGAGCCGCGTCTTGCCCGGAGTGGCGAGCGTGTATCCGCGGTTGCGCGCCTCGTCGAGGGTGTCGGGAGCGAACCCCAGCCCGGCGTTCTCGTCGACGAATTCGTCGATCACGTCGCGGTCCTCCCACGTCTCGAGGTCGTAGACGAGCTGGGTGCGCTTGTCCCCGACGAACCGGAATCCCTCGAACCGCGGATGCTCCATACGCCATCCGACGTTACCGACCACGCCGCCCACACCTCCAACAGTCGACGGGCACGCCCGACCACCCCGGGACTGCTCCTGCCGACCACGGCGCGTGGGGTGATGCCGCGGAGCGGCTCGATGATCGGCGATCGAGCCGCCAGACTGTCGGCATGTCCGCCTCCGCCGCGCGCGCTCGACGAGCCGTGCGCTCCACGTGCGGCGGCGTCGCAGCCGCAGGTCTGGTCGGTGTGCTGACCCCGCTCTGGTGCGCCGACCGGGCCCGGGCCGCGCTGCGCACGCGGCGCACCCGACCCGCGAGAGTGGCGGTTCCCGTGGTCGAGATCGACCACCTCGACGACCTCACCGACATCGTCGACGGACCCTCCCCGGTCATCGTGTCGGGCTTCGTCGACCGCCTCGACCTCGAACATCCGGCCGACCTCGACGGACTCCGACGCATCGCCGACCACACCGACTCGGCGTTCGCCGTCGCGCGCCACCGAGACCGCGCCCCGTACTTCCTGTACGTCGGCGACTACGGCTCCGAGAAGGTGGCGACCGAACGGTTGACCCTGCACGAGTTCCTCGACGACCTCTTCGGCCCCGATGCAGCCGAGCGGGGCCCCGACCGCACGACGTACCAGCTCTTCTCCGTCGACCGTCTCGACGGTCAGGTCGGCCAGGTGGTCGACCGGATGGCCGAGCGCCTCGGTCCCGCCACCGGCCGACGGCCCGACCGCGGCGCGAGTGGCATCTGGGTCGGCAGTCGAGGGTGCCTGACACCGCTGCACCACGACGCCTGGACGGGTCTCCTCGTACAGACACACGGATCGAAGCGGGTCGCGCTCTACCACCCCGACGATCGTCGCAACGTCTACTTCTCGTCGCCGTTCCGACCGACCTCCCGCTGGAGCGAGCTGCCGGCGCGGTCGAGCGAGGCAGATCCCGCCCGTTTCCCGCGCCTTCGGCGGGCGACGCGGTGGGAGACGGTGCTCGACGCCGGCCAGGCACTGTTCATCCCGCCGTACTGGTCACATGAAGTCGAGGCGCTCGACGCCAACATCAGCATCCCCTTCCGCTTCCGCCCCCGGGCACGCGACCACCTCGATCCCGGCTTCCTCCGCCCGGCCGTCGAGATCCTCCACCGCAAGGTCGCCGCCTGACCCGTCCCGCTGACCCAGAACCGCACCGATGACGTCGACGCCGGGCACCGCTGCCCCGCTGCCTCCACCCCCTCCTGACGCAACGCCGGAGCCCACGCCGATCGGTGGGCTCGACCTGTCGGTGACCGGCGGCCCGCCGGACAGCTCGCTCGATGCGTCCTCCGACGCGGCCGTGCCGGGTGATCGCGGACGCGGGCTCGGCTATCTCCCGGGACTCGACGGACTGCGAGCCGTGGCGGTGGCCGCCGTCTTCGCGTTCCATGCCGGCGTGCTCGACGGCGGTTTCCTCGGCGTCGACGTCTTCTTCGTCATCTCCGGGTTCCTCATCACCGGCCTGGCCGTGCAGGAGATCGAATCCGAGGGCCGGCTCCGTCTCGGCGCGTTCTGGGCCCGCCGCGCCCGCCGACTGCTCCCGGCCGTCATCGCCCTGTGCGCGGCTGTCGTCGCCTGGTCGTTCACCGGGGGCCGCCGGACCGACTCGCTCGACGGCGAGGTCACCTCGACGCTGCTCTACGTGGCGAATTGGCACCGGCTGCGGAGCGGCTACGAGTACTTCGCCGCCTACGACGAACCGTCGCTGCTCGAGCACACGTGGTCGCTGGCGGTCGAAGAGCAGTTCTACGTGGTGTGGCCACTCGTCATCATCGGCGTGGCCTGGCTCGCCGCACTCTCCGGCCGGGGTCGCGTCCGGTACTGGATCGCGGCTGCCGCTGGGGTGGCCCTCGCGGCGTCGGTCGGGTGGGCATGGCTGCTCGCGTCCGACGAGACGATCCCCGTCAACCGCCTCTACTTCGGGACCGACACGAGGGGCGTCGGATTGGCCATCGGGTGCATCGCCGGCTGCCTGCTCACCCGAGGCGTACGAACCGGAGAGGGCCGCGTCGCGACCTGGCTGACGTCGCTCGGCCTGGCAGGTGCCGTGGTCCTCGGTGTGGCCATGGTGATCGTCGACGGTGGTGAACGCTGGCTGTACGGACCCGGGTTCGCCGCTCTGGGACTGTGCTCACTCGCGGTCTTGCTGGCCGCCACTCGCGCCGGTCCGATCGCCGCCGCCCTGTCGCTGCGTCCGCTCGTCGCGATCGGGCGGGTGTCGTACGGGATCTACCTGTGGCACTGGCCGGTGATCGTGGTGCTCGACTCCGACCGCACCGGCCTCGACGGACCGACGCTCGGTGCGCTCTGGATCGCCGTGACTGCGCTCCTCACCTGGGTGTCGTGGGTGTTCATCGAGCGGCGTGCTCCGCTCCCACGCATCGATCGACCCGTCCGAGCAGCCGCGTATGCCATGGCGATGGTGTTGGTCGGCGGGGCCGCCGTCGTCGCCGCCGACGACGGCGCCGGCGGGAGCTCCGACGTTCCGCTCGCCCTCCCCTCGACGGAGGCGACCGACGACGCCGGCGCGGCCGATTCCGAGCAGACGGCTGCGGGGGATGTCGAGGCCGATCCCGGCCGCACCGAACCCGAGGCCGTCGAACGAACGGGCCGCGACCGGGGCTCCCGGCCGGAGACGCCCCGTGTGAGGACGGATCCCGAACCCGGCACCGCGGGCGCCGCCGACTCCGAGACCGAGCGGTCCGTCGAGGCCGACCCGGAGACCGACCCCGCGACCGAGTTCGAGGTCGAACCGGTGCCGCTCCCGCCCGATCGACCTCTGCGAGTGCTCCTCCTCGGCGACTCGGTCGCCGAGAGCCTGGGTGACCCGATCGCCACGCCGATGCAGATCGGACGCGCGCTCGTGTCGGTCACCAACCGCAGTGTCATCGCGTGCCCGGTCACGTTCGAAGGACGGTGGGCGTTCGACGACGGCCGGCTCATCGCGGACCCCGCCGAGTGCGACTCCCCCGACCGCTTCGCCGCCGACGTCAGCGAGAACGATCCCGACGTCGTCGTCCTCATGTTCGGGTGGGGAGGAACGATCGCCGGTCGTGAGCTCGACTCGGGCGAGGTCGTCGATCCGTGCGAGCCCGGGTTCGACGATCGATATGCGGCGGCGTACGCCGACCTCGCCGGGCGCATGGCGGTCGACGCCCGTGTCGTCGTCACGACGGTCGCTCCGCCGACCGAGTATCGGGATCCGTCGCAGGCCGACCGGCCGGGCTGCCTCAACGCGCAGATCGAGTCGCTCGGCTACGACGTGTTCGACTTCGGCGACTGGCTCTGTCCCGACTCCGACTGCACCTCGGCCCTGCCGTTGATGCGCGATACCGTCCACTTCTCGAACGCCCCGGAGGTGCGCGACCTCGTGTGGCCCGCCCTCGCCGAGGAGTTCGTCACCGCTGCCGGGTACGACGTCGAACCCCGGTCGTGACGAACTCCGGCCCATCCGGGGACGGCGGCGACGGTGCGCATCGGCGACCGACCGAGACGGCGTCGACCGTCGAGAGCCGTCTCATCGACGCGGTCGGTCACCACCGACTCCCCCGATCGCTCGCCGACGACACCTGGATCGACCAGCTCGCCCGCGATGCACCGGGCGCCGACGACCGAGCGTTGATCGACCAGGTGACCACCACGGCTCGGACGATCGCCGACCAGCTGCGGAACGAGGCCGACACGATCGCCGAGGTTCTCGCCGAGACGGTGCCCGGTCCCTCGCCCGCTCGGATCGGCGAGTACGCCCAGCAGCACACGCTGACCGTCCGCGTCGGCGGCCCCGGCGAGGCAGAAACGGCGGCCGAGGTGCTCGTCGCGCTCGGGTACGAACGTCGAGACCGGTGGACGAGCGGGGCGGCCGCGTCGTTCCGACGACATGCCGCGCTCCTCACGCTGGTCCGACCGGACCGGGCCGCAGACGGCCACACGACGTCACTTCGCCTCCGCTGGGCCGACGACCCGACCCGGTCGACCGCCGAGCGCCTCGTGCGGCCGACCGCCGGCGACTGGGACGCCGTGACGCTGCCCACGGCCATGGCGTGGGCCTATCCGGTCGTGCGCCTCGGTCGACTCGCCGCCGAGCGCATCGGAGTCCGCCGACCGCACGGAGCCGGCTTGGGGCCGTACCTCACGACCCCGACCTCACTCGTCGGACCGCTCCTCGACGGCGTCGATCTCGCACCGGGCGATCGACTGCTCGACCTCGGGGCCGGCGATGGTCGGATCGTCGTCGCGGCCGCGCAACGGGGGATCTCGGCGGTGGGGGTGGAACACGACGAGGACCTGGTCGCTGCGGCTCGACGACACATCGCCGCCGAGAACGTGACGGCGGAGATGTGTCATGCCGACGCCCGCGATCTCCTCGACGGACGGGATGGACCCGACGACACACTCGCGACCGCCGACGCCGTGCTGATGTTCCTGCCCGTCGACGTCGGCGTCGAACTGGTCCCTCGACTCCGTGCGGCGATGACGCCCGGGTCGGTGATCGTGCTCCACGAGCAGCACCGTCTGCCCGATCGGTGCGAACCTCCGGACGAGAGTCGTCTCGTGCTCGCTCCGGACGCGTTGACCGTCGCACACACCTGGTACGTCTGAGCGGTCGGACAGACGGTGTCTGACACCGCTGTCTCGCGTCAGCCGACGCCGAGGAGGCGGGCGACGATGTTCCGCTGGATGTCGGACGTCCCGGAGTAGACGAGGCCGCCGATCGCGTCGCGCACGTTGCGCTCGACCTCGTACTCGGAGACGTACCCGCGCGCACCGT
>JBCDAK010000156.1:0-11752 GCA_039185545.1 Actinomycetota bacterium | reverse complement strand
GTCGCCGGATCGTCGAGTGACGGGATGCATCCACCCGGGCACGGGTTCGGGTCGCCGAGTTCGCGATCGTCGATGAACACGCCGCCCCAGCTGAGATGGCGCCAGTCGATCGCGGCGTCGGCATCGGTGAAGAACGGCTCCCACTCCGGTTCGAGCAGCAGGAACAGCTCGGCCTTGTCCTCCTGGTACCCCGGGTACGCAGGTGTGTCCCAGGCGATCAGGTGGTTCGTCGAACTGAGCCAGACGCTGTCGGCGCTCGTCGGATCGTCGGCGAGCGACACCCCGCCGGTCAGGGCCTCGAAGGCCGCGACGAGTTCGTCGGCGTCCTCGCCGCGCTGGAAGAAGCGCAGCAGATCGGAGAGGAACCAGGCGTGGCGCGCATCTCCCGTGCGGGCCAGCTCACGGATCGATCCGATGTTGAATCCACCGGTGCGCACCCCGAGCAGCGCCGTGTCGATGAACCCGTCGGCCTCCGTGGAGCCGGCTTCGCCGGCCGAGGGCGACTCGGGCGGATCGGGGAACACGTACCGCACACGCTCCGGCTCGTCGAACTCGCCGTCGGCTGCGGACTCGCCCGACTCGGGAGCCTCGTCACCCGAGCCGTCGGTGTCGGACGCCTCGTCGGTGTCGTCGGAGCCGGTGCCGGACCCCTCGTCGCTCTCGGACGCCGAGGCATCGGATCCGTCCTCACCGTCGTCGCTCGAACAGGCGGCGACGGTGAGGGCGAGGGCGACGAGACCCGCGGCGGTTCGACTCCGGGGGGACATGCCGGGAGAGTACGAGCGGTCCGGTGGCCGGGGTCGAACGCCGGCCGGAACAGTCGAGAAACACCGTGCGGTTTCCGACCGATCCGTCGTCCGGTGGTGGTGACAGTGCGTCGGACCCGGCAGTCTGGATCCATGACCGACTCGACCGTCCCCACCGACGCCGAACTCCGCGAGCGTCTCACGCCGATGCAGTACGAGGTCACGCAGAAGGCGGGAACCGAGCGCGCCTTCACGGGTGCGTACTGGAACACCAAGGACCCCGGCACGTACCACTGCATCGTCTGCGACACCGCACTGTTCTCGTCGGACACGAAGTACGACTCCGGATCGGGCTGGCCCTCGTTCTACGAGGCGTTGGACCCGTCGAAGGTCGTCGTGAAGGAGGACCGATCGCACGGGATGGTCCGCACCGAGGTCCTGTGCGCGAACTGCGGTGCACACCTGGGCCACGTCTTCCCCGACGGGCCTCGGCCGACCGGCGAGCGCTACTGCATGAACTCGGCGGCGCTCGACCTCAAGCTCGCCGACGACCAGAACTCCGACAGCAGTACGTCGTGACCGCGGTCGCCAGTCCGGCGGCATGGGGTGAATCGATCCGCGCGTTGACCGACCGCGTGTCGGTCCTCGTCGGCGCCGATGACGGTCGCTACCCGAGCGGCAACTCGCTGCTCGTGCGCGGTGACGGGGAGACGATGATCGTCGACCCGTCGATCGACGTCGTCCAGCGAGGCGGTGCGCCGCTCCCGGTCGACGTCGTCGTCAACAGCCACAGCCACGAGGACCACATGGCGGGCAACGGCCTGTTCTCGACCGCCCGCGTCCACGTCCACGAGCACGACCTCCCGGGTGTCTCGTCGCTCGACGGACTCCTCGAGGTGTACGGGCTCGACGGTCCCGAGCGAGACGCCTTCGCCACCAGCCTCGTCGAGGAATTCCACTTCACCCCTCGGCCCGACGCCCACGGCTTCTCCGACGGTCACGTGTTCGACCTCGGAGGCGTCTCCGTCGAAGCGATGCACCTCCCCGGGCACACGCGGGGACACAGCGGGTTCCGCATCGGCGACGTCTTCTTCCTCTCCGACATCGACCTCACCGGGTTCGGCCCCTACTACGGCGATGCGTGGAGTGACCTCGACGACTTCGAGGCCAGCCTGGAACGGGTACGCGACGAGGAGGCCGCCTGGTACGTCACGTTCCACCATCGCGGGATCATCGAGGGACGCCAGGCGTTCCTCGACCTCCTCGACACGTTCCACGCCGTGATCCCTCGCCGCCACGACGCGATGCTCGACTTCCTCGTCGAACCACACACGATCGACGAGATGGTCGCCCACCGGTTCATCTACCGACCTCACGTCGTCGCGCCGTTCGTCGACTCGGTCGAACATCGGAGCGCCGAGATGCACGTCGCCCGGATGCTGCGCCGCGACGAGGCGACCGAGGTCGAGCCGGGCAGATTCCAGCGGGTCTGACGCGCCCGACGATCAGCCGCGGGCGACCGGCGCGTCGATCGCCACGGCACCCTCGGGCGCGAGGAGCGTGTCGACGGAGCCCGCTGGGCGTGAATCCGCCGTCACCTGCGCCTGGGCGGGCGGCCGCGGTCGACCGAAGTGGTATCCCTGCAGCCGATCGACGCCGAGACGGCGCAGCGTCTCCACCTGCTGCTCGTCCTCGACCCCCTCGGCGGTCACCGTGAGGTCGAGCAGTCGCGCGGTCTCCACCACCATGCTGACGAGCGACTGCGACCCCTCGTCGCGAGTGAACGACCGGTCGATCTTGATGATGTCGACCGGGAGCTGACGCAGGTACGACAGAGATGCGTAGCCGGTTCCGAAGTCGTCGATCGCGACGAGCACGCCGAGCTCGCGGAGCTGATCGAGGTGGTCGGCCGCACGGCCGAGGTCGTCGAGCACGGAGCTCTCGGTGACCTCGACGATGATCCGAGAGGGATCGACGTCGTGCGCCCGCAGCGGAGCGATCACGTCGTGGACGAACGACTCGCTGGTCAGGTGGCGACCCGACACGTTCACGGCGATCGACGTGCCGCCGGGGTCGGCCGCCAGCACCCGCGCCGCATCGAGGAGGACCCAGCGGTCGATGTCGATGATGAGGTCCGAGCGCTCGGCGAACTCGATGAAGTCGCCGGGCATGACGAGACCGCGCTCGGGGTGGCGCCACCGGATGAGCGCCTCACGGCTGGACTCGACCAGTCCGTCGACGTCGACGACCGGCTGCAGCCAGAGTTCGAACTCGTCGGAGCGCAGCGCACGCCGGAGCTCCGACTCGAGGCGGGCCGACCGTTCGATCTCGGTCCGCATCGCCTCGTCGCAGACTCGAACGATGCCCGACCCGGCGCGCTTCGCCTCGTAGACCGCCACGTCGGCCTCGTGGAGCATCGCCTGGGCGGTCACCCCACGGCCATCGTCGAGACTGACACCGACGCTCGCCGAGAGTGCGAGTGACGTCCCGGCGACGTCGATCGGGACGCACACGGCCTCGATGATCCGCTCGCCGACCTGGACGGCCACCGCAGGCGTCGGGACCTCCTCGATGATCACGATGAACTCGTCGCCGCCGAGTCGCCCGACGTGTGCGTCGGCCCCGACGGCGGATCCGAGCCGCGAGGCGACGATGCGGAGTGCAACATCGCCGGCGCGATGGCCGTGGTGATCGTTGATGCTCTTGAATCCGTCGAGGTCGACGAACAGCACGGCGGTGTTCCCGCGTTTCCACGGCGAGGCGACGGCGGCGCGGAGTTTGTCGAGCGAAGCTCGGCGGTTCGCGAGCTGGGTCAGGCCGTCGTGGGACGCCTCGTGCAGGAGCTGCTCGCGCAGCTCGTCTCGGGCGGAGATCGACTCGGCCAGCGTGTCGACCGCGGCACGAATCGACTCGCCGAGTGCGCCGACCTGGCTGTCGTCGCCGTCGACGACCGCCGACACCTCGCCACGGGCGAGGGCGTCGGTCTGGTGGCGGAAGTGCTCGAGACTCGACGTCGCCTCGTTCAGTGCGAGCGCCGCTCCCCGGATCTCGACGGGACCGTCGTCGGGGATGCGCTGGTCGAGATCGCCGTCACGGATGCGCTGCGCTCCCTCGGCGAGGCGGTCGAGCGGACGGACGATGACGCGGATCAGGACGAACGACAAGCCGATGGCGACGAGGGCGCCGATGATCACCGAGATGGCGACGCGCATCGCGCCGGACTGCGCTCGCTCCCTCAAAGCGTCGACGGCACCGTCGACATCCGATCCGGCGGCGGTCACCACGTCGAACGACGATGCAACCGCCGCGTTGCCGTCGCTGAACACCGCCAGGAGTTCGTCGATCCGGTCGGTGACGTCCTCGAGCGCGATGGGCTCGACGCCGCCCGCGTTCGTGATGTCGGTCGCGACCGTGCCGAAGCGTTCGAAGCTCGGGAGTTCGAGGAACGTCTCGAGTTGGTTCAGCGCCGCCGAGTCGGCGTCTGCGATCCGGCGGATCAGCGAGACGTCGCGAGATGCCCGGTACATCTCGCCGGTCAGCTCCGCCACGGCGGTGCGACCTTCGAGACCCGGAAGGCCGAAGTAGGTGGCGAGCGCCGCGGTCGAGGCGTTCGAGGTCGCCGCCCGGAAGCTCGTCGCCGCCGTGAAGATCCGCAGGGCGTTGATCAATTCTCCGGTCGAGGAGATCCGGCCTGCATCGTCGAGCAGTTCGTCGAGGCGAGCGTCGACGGCAGCTCCGATCTCGAGTTCGAACTCGGTGTAGAGCCGGCCGGCCTCGCTGAGGTCCGACTCGTCGAGGATGTCGAAGGCGTCGGCGATCGCGCGGATCTCCTGGAGGCGATCCATCTCCGGGGCGAACGCGGAGTCGACGATGAGCTCGTCGACGCGGGCGGCCGAGCCGTCGCGCTCGTTCTCGACGTCGACGCCGGTGACCAGGTTCACGAGTCCGGGATCGAAGCCAGTCAGGCTCAACGCAGTGACCGCGCTCGCGTAGTTGCGTTCGTCGATGAGCGAGGCCCGGAGCTCGGTCAACTGGATCAACTCGTCGACCTGCTCTTGGATCTGGGCGGCTTCCGTCCGTTCGGCGAGCGCCCCGTCGATCTCCTGATAGCCGAACGCCACGCCGGCCGCCAGCGGAACTCCCGCGAACACCAGCATGATGCCGCGCACGCTGATGCGACGTCGATGACGTGTGCGACCCGGAACCACGCCGTTGTTTCGGCCTGCGGGCTGATCGGATCCAGACGAATTGACCGCATCTTGAGGCTCGACGACGAGACGCGCATCGTCATGGAGGTCGACCGCCACGGCTCTCTTGTACTCACAAGGACCTTCGGGGATCCACTCCAGAAGAGTTCCGTCATCGGTTCGCCGGATCAGCCGGCGGCGGCGAGACGTCGGCGGATCCGCTTGATGCTCACGTCGCCGCGTGCCCCGACGGGCTGCGCGAACACCTGAACGCGGAGCTCCTCCAGGTCCCACCGAAGAGCGGCGAGGTCGTGGCTGATCTCGTCGGGTGAGCGTCCCTCGACGAGCCGGCGGTAGGACACCTCGAGCGGCCGGATCTCCTCGACCCGACGTCGGTCGCGGTCGACGGCGCCCGCGAGATGGTCGACCCGGTGCTCGATCGCTCGGACGTACCGATCGAGATCGTCGAGTCGCTCGAGTCCACTCGCCGCGACGAATCCGGGGCGGACGAGACGACCGAGGTGATCGTTGACGTCGGCGACCACGTCGCGGGCGGACGGTGCCCGGAGCTGGGCCAGTCGTCGCGCGATCGCGCCGGCACGCACGACGATCGGAACGGCCGCGCCGAGGGCCGTTCCCGCACGGTTGGCCCCCTTCGCCCGCACGAGCCGCTCGAGCGTCCGGAAGTCGTCTTCGGTGTACGGGAGGTCACCGTGCTCGTCGATGAGCGAGTCGACCGCCGCCACGATGCAGTCGTCGGCGAGCCCGGCGAGCTCGAGGTCGGCTCCTGCGATCGCCAGCCGACCTGCGTCGGTGAGGAGGCGTTCGATCGACGCCCGGGTCGGTGCGGCGCCGAGCAGCAGCAGTCGCCGGACGCCGCCGCGCATCGCCCGCCCTTGCACGCGAGGGCTGGTGACGACCCGGAGCGACACGCTGTCGCCCACGTCGAGCAGGGTCGGGTGTGCGAGCACGCCGTCCCCTCCATCACCGGTGGCCGCCACCGATCGAGGGAGATCCCCGACGTCCCACTCGACGATGCCGCGCCGCTCCTCGATCGGAGCGGCCTCGGCGACGGCCGAACGCGTCTCGTCGATCAGCTGACGTCGGATCTCGTCGAGATCGTCGCCCACCGCCAGCACCTCGGTCTCCTCGCCGGTCCCCCGGGCGACGACCACGTGGACGCGCAGGTCGTCGGGACCGGCCGAGGCGACGACATCGGCGGCGGACACACTCGCGCCCGAGACGACGGACAGGTGTTCGGCGAGCGCGTCGGAGAACGTCCGCTCCTCCATGCGTCGATCGATCGCCGACCCCTCGACGAGGCCCATCCGCCCGAGCACGGCGTCGATCGTGTCGTCGATCGGGATCAGCGCGCGCCGCACGTCCTTCGACAGCCCGCGCACGGTCGCGTCGACGAGTTCGCGTCGCCGTCCCGGCACCTGCCACTCGAGCGATGTCCGCGACAGCCCGGCCAGTGCAGCGAGCGGGACGTGTGCGGTGACGCCGTCGAGCGGCTCCCAGGGGGCGAACCGGTACGTGAGCGGGACCTCCACTCCACCGATTCGCCACACGTCGGGAAATCCGGCGAGGTCGATCCCTCGGCGACCGAGCAGCTCGGTCGCGATGTCCTCGTCGAGAGCGAGTCGCTGATCGGAACCCGTCTCCCGCCTCCACCGGTCGAACCGGTCGATCGAGGTCACGTCGTCGGGAATCCGTTCGTCGTAGAAGTCGAACAGGTCGTCGTCGTCGAGGAGATCGTGCGTGCGCACTCGATCCGACAACGACGAGAGCCGTGCCCGCACGTCGGCGTTCGCGACGATCGTCGGGTTGCGACCGAGCCAGTGATCGGGAACCTCACGGTCGACGAGCGCTCGTCGCAGGAACACTCGCCGTGCAGCGAAGACGTCGAAGCGGTCGAGGCCGAGGACACGATCGGACACGAGCACCAGTCCGAAGAGCGTCACCTGTTCGGTCACGACGGCCCGCCCGTGCTCCTCGTCCCACCGCGGCTCGCCGTACGACCGACTCACCAGGTGCGAGCCCAGATGCTCGGCCCAGCCGGGGTCGATCGTGGCGACACGGCGGGCATAGATCCGGCCGGTGTCGACCAACTCGGCCGCCATCACCCACTCGGGCGGCCGACGTGTGAGGACCGATCCCGGCGCGATCACGAACTCCGCCTGGCGCGCGCCCTGGAACGTCGCACCGCGGGCCGACCGGTCGGTCGATCGGTGCCCGATCTGCGACAGCAGCCCGGCGAGCACTGCGCGATGAACATGATCGGGGTGGGCCTCCACGTTGGTCGTGCGGATGTCCATCTCCTTCGCGACACGTCGCAGCTGTCGGTGCAGGTCCATCCACTCGCGGATCCGCAACACGTGGAGGAACTCGTCACGACACATCCGACGGAACGCGTTTCCCGACAGCTCCCGCTGCTTGACCCGCAAGTGATCCCACAGAGCCACGATCGAGAGCAGGTCCGATCCGTCGACCTTGAAACGTGCGTGCAGCTGGTCGGCGGTCTCTCGGCGCTCGACCGGCCGCTCGCGCACGTCCTGGATCGAGAGCGCCGACACGATCACGAGCACTTCGCGAACGCAGTCGAGCCGGTCGGCTTCGAGCAGCATCCGGGCGAGGCGCGGGTCGATCGGCAGACGCGCCAGGCGGCGACCGGTCTTCGTGAGTCGGACCGGGTCGCCATCGGCGCGTCGACGTCGGATCGCGCCGAGTTCGTCGAGCAGTCGCTCGCCGTCGCGGATCGTGCGGCGATCGGGCGGCTCCACGAAGGGGAAGCGCCCCATGTCGCCCAGCCCGATGTTGGCCATCTGCAGGATGACGGAGGCGAGGTTGGTCCGCAGGATCTCGGGCTCGGTGAACTCGGGCCGTTCGGCGAACGACGCCTCCCCGTAGAGCCGAATGCAGACACCCGGAGCGATTCGACCGCACCTTCCCGCACGCTGGTTCGCCGACGCCTGTGACACGTCCTCGATCGGGAGGCGTTGGACCTTCAGCCGGCGCGAGTACCTCGAGATCCGCGCGGTACCGGCGTCGACCACCGCGTGGACACCGGGGACGGTGATCGACGTCTCGGCGACGTTGGTGGCGAGCACGATGCGCCGACCGCGGTGCGGTTCGAACACCCGCCGCTGCTCCGACGCCGACAGCCGGGCGTAGAGCGGGAGCACGGTCACATCGGGCCGGGCTCCCGGCCGGCCGGTCGAACGCAGTGCGTCGGCCGTGTCGTGGATCTCGCGCTCGCCGGCGAGGAACACGAGGATGTCGGCCGACGTGTCGCTCAGCAGTTCATCGCAGGCGTCGAGCACAGCGTCGACCTGATCGCGCCGATCACCGTCGGGCGCATCGGGGTCGTCGCCGTACGGCCGGTACCGGACGTCGACCGGGTAGGTGCGTCCCGACACCTCCACGATCGGAACGGTCCGGCCGATCGCCGCGGCGAAGTGGTCGGCGAATCTCTCGGTGTCGATCGTGGCCGACGTGACGATCACGTGCAGGTCGGGCCGGCGCGGCAGGAGTTGGGCGAGGTACCCGAGGACGAAGTCGATGTTGAGGCTGCGCTCGTGCGCCTCGTCGATGATCAGCGTGTCGTAGCGACGGAGGTCGGGGTCGCGCTGGATCTCGGCGAGCAGGATGCCGTCGGTCATCAACCGGATCAGCGTCCGTTCACCGACACGATCGTCGAACCGAACCGACGATCCGACCTCCGCACCGACCTCCACGCCGAGTTCGTCGGCGATCCGGCTGGCCAGCGTGCGTGCCGCAACGCGGCGCGGTTGGGTGTGACCGACGAGTCCGTCGATGCCGCGGCCCGCTGCCAGGCACAGTTTCGGCAGCTGCGTACTCTTGCCCGAGCCCGTCTCGCCGGCGACGACGACCACCTGATGATCACGCAGCACTCCGACCAGCTCGTCTCGGTGGTCGGCGATGGGCAGGTCGGCCGGGACGTCGACTCCGCGTCGCAGGAGCCGTTCCGCGGCCTCCCGACGCTTCTCGGAACCGGACGGCACGTCCCCAGCATGCCGTGGCCCTCGCCGAGACGACGATGAGCTATCGCTACCGCGTGATGGCGGTGTACATCCTGGGCCTGTCGATGACGATCATCGACGGGACGATCGTCAACGTCGCGCTTCCGACGTTGGCCGACGAGTTCGACGTCGATGCCACCGAGGTCGAACTCGTCGCAATCGCCTACCTGCTCGCGTTCGCGGCCGTCATCCCGGTCGCGGGTTGGCTGGGCGACCGGTTCGGCACGAAGCCGATGTTCGCCCTGTCCCTCGCTGTGTTCGTGGTGGCGTCGGCGCTCTGCGGCGCAGCACCGACGCTCCCGCTGCTCATCGTCTTCCGGATCCTCCAGGGACTCGGAGCCGGACTCATCACGCCGATCGGCAGCGCGATGTTGTTCCGGGCGTTCCCGCTCGAACAACGCTCGACCGCCACGGTCGGGGTGCTCAGCGTCGCCGTCGTCGCGCCGGCGGTCGGACCGGTCCTCGGCGGCGTCATCGTCGACAACATCTCGTGGCGGTGGATCTTCTTCGTCAACCTGCCGATCGGCGCGATCGGACTGCTCCTCGCGCTGCGGTGGCTGCGCGACGAACGCCAGGACCGGCCGGGCTCGCTCGACGGACTCGGCGTGGCCCTCTCGGCGATCGGTGTCTCGTGCCTCGTGTACGCGCTGTCGACGGGTCCCGAGAACGGGTGGCTGTCACCGACCACACTCGTGACGGCCGGCGCCGGTGCCGGGGCTCTGATCTGGCTGATCGTCCATGAGCTCCGCATCGACGAGCCGATGCTCGCGCTCCGACTGTTCCACGACCGACTGTTCCGCACGATCAACATCGCGGCCGCGTTCGTGTACGCCGGGTTCTTCGGGTGGGTCTTCGTCCTGCCTCTCTACGTGCAGGTGCTGCGCGACCTCAGTGCGACGACGTCGGGACTCGTGCAGGCGCCCCAGGCAGGCGCCGTGTTCATCGTCGCGAACCTGCTGGGCCGGCGGTTGTACGCCCGGGTGGGCCCCCGACGGCTGATGGTCGTCGGCACGGCACTGACGGCTGCGGTCACCGCTGGGTTCGCGCTGTTCGATCTCGACACGCCGCTGTGGCAGATCGCCGTCGGATCGTTCCTGCGCGGGGCCGCCGTGGGGATGGTGTTCGTGTCGATCCAGACGGGCGTGTACGCGACGATCACCCCCGAAGACACCGGGCGCGCGACGTCGCTCTTCAACACCCAGCGCCAAGTGGCCTTCGCGTCGGGCGTGGCCCTCGCCGCCAGCGTGATCGCCGCGCGCGTGGCGGCGGTCGGCGGCGAGGCAGCGGCCGCCGCCGATCGGCTGGGTGCCTATCGGTGGGGATTCCTCGCGATGGGCCTCGTGATGATCCCGGCGATCTTCGTGAGCTGGTTCGTCGCCGACGAGGACGCGGCGGCGACGCGTGGGCTCACACCCGCGCGCTGATCGCACGAAGCGATCAGGACGGAGGCGTCGACTCCGTCCCGTCGTCGGCGGACGTCGCGGCGGTTGAGTCGGTGGTGTCGTCGGCGAGCAGGTCGTCGGCGGTCGCGGCACCGGCCCCAGCCGAGTACTTGTGCGCGGCCTCGGTGGCCTTCTGGGTGTACTGGGCCGTCCGCCCCTTCGTGGCTTTGTCGATGGAGCCACCGGCCTTCTCGACCATGTCGCCCACCTTGTGGCGGTTCTGATCGAGCAGTTGCTTCGCCTTCTGCAGGTTTCGAGTGTTCAACAGACCCATGCGTCGAAGGTACCGGCGACCAGCCGTGCCCCAACCGCGATCGCCGGTCAGATCGTCCGGAGGAGGCAACCTCCGGCGGGGAGCATCGTCACCGCGACCCCGGCGCCCGCCGCGATGCGGTCGGCGACGACCTCCCGCGCGTCGTCGGGGTCGTCACACAGCCGTTCGAACATGATCCCCGGCCCGACCAGGCCGACCAGCAGGTCGTCGAGGTCGAGATCGAGCGACTCGTCGGTCCCGTTCATCGCGCCGACCCACCAGTCGTCCGCGTGTCGTCGGGCGAGGACGACGTGCGACTCGGGTCGCCCGTCGAGCAACACCGTCTCGTCCCAGGCCGTCGGGAGGTCTCGGAGCGCAGCGAGCACCTCGGTCGACTGGGCGCGGTACGCCTCGGGGGTGTCGACGAGGTGCTGCAGCGCACTCTCGAACACGACGGTCGCGGCCAGCTCGTGACCGTTCGAGACCGTCCGGAGGTACTGGGTCGAGACGATGCCGGGGGTGCCGTCCATCGGTCCGACGACGTTCCTCGTGAACGCGAGCACCGTGTTGTGGCGCGCGGCGTCGGACGCAAACGCGGGGTTGAAGAGGTACTGCTCGCCGCCGGCGACCGACTCCATCGTCATCAGGTTCGGCCAGGTCCGCGACCACCCGCGGGGTGCGGTCGAACCGTGCACGTTCACGAGCAACTCGTGATCGGCCGCATCGGCGAACAGGTCGAGGTACCGGCCGACGGACTCGGGCTTGTCCGAGTGCCAGAAGTCGACCTTCACTCCGGCCACGCCGAGCGCTGCGATCCGTGCGAACTCGCCGCGTCGAGTCGACGGATCGAACACGAGGTCGCGGGGCGCCTCGGGGACCTCGTTGTTCGGACCGCCCGAGTTGTACCAGAGGAAGATCCCGACGCCGAGCGAGTTCGCCTTGTCGATCACTCGCTCGATCTCCCCGTCGGGCAGATCGGTCCAGTTGGCGTCGACCAACGAGTACTCCCAGCCCATCTCCGCCGAGAACTCGACGTAGTCGATCAGCCGCTCGGCGTCGCGTGGGCTGTCCTGGTCGGCCC
>JBCDAK010000155.1:0-11872 GCA_039185545.1 Actinomycetota bacterium | reverse complement strand
GGGGGGGGGGGGGGGCCAAAAACCCGCGCGGGCTAACGGGAGGGGGCGCGGCCCCGTCTGGGGGCGGGCGCCCCGTCCGTGACGTGTCGTGAGACCGTCAGTCGGTGTGTGTCACCGACCGATCAGCTCGGCCACGAATCCTGGATGCGATCGGCCGCGGTCTGTGCGTCGATCTCACCCGTGATGAGCGAGGTGCCCTCCGACCAGAAGGTGCCGGCGCCGACGGCGGCGGGCATCAGGTCGGACCCGTCGAAGCGGGAGAACTCGGTCGTGGTCAGGATCTCGATGTAGCCCTGCTCGAGCGGCTGGTAGACGCTCGGGTCCTGGCCCTGGGCCGCCGAGAGGAAGCCCGACAGAGCGCCACCGAGGAGCTCGGTCTGGAGGCGCTGACGGGTCTCGGCGTACTCGGCCGTGGCCATGAACTCCGCGACGGCCATCGTGGCCGGGTTGTCGTTGAACGCCGCCACGAACGTGCCGGCGGTCAGGACCGGACGGTCACCGTTGATGTCGGGGAAGTAGAACGCGTCGACCGTGTTCGGGTCGCTGTCGTCGGCGAAGGTCGTGCCCTCGGGGAAGAACCCGGCGAAGAAGTTCGCCTGACGGTGCATCCAGCAGTCGCCGTCGACGAGCGGGATCGCGTTGTCACCGAAGTTGGTCGAGGCGATCGAGCCGCCGGAGGCGAACACGTTCTCCTCGGTCCACAGACCGATGACCGTCTCCATCGTCTCGACGATGCGCGGGTCGTTGAACGGAACCTCGTTCGAGACCCAGCCGTCGTAGACGTCGCCACCGTGCTGGCGGAGGACCATGTCCTCGACCCAGTCGGTGAACGCCCAGCCGGTCGCCTGACCCGACTCGACGCCGACGCACAGCGGTGCGCCGTCACCGGCGGCCGCGATGGTGTCGACCAGAGCGACGAAGTCGTCGAAGGTCTCGGGGACCTCGTAGCCGGCCTCGGTGAAGCGGCCCGGCTGGTACCAGACGAGCGACTTGAGGTCGGTCTTGACCGGGACGCCGTAGAGCGTGCCGTCGACGGTGCCGTCGGCCTGGAAGCTCTCGGCCCAGAACTCGTTGGTGGTGGCGACGACGTCGTCGCTCATGGGCACCACGAAGCCCTCGTTCGCGAAGTCGGCGAGCTTGCCCGGCTGCGGGAAGATGGCGAGGTCGGGCGGGTTGCCACCCTCGACCTGGGTGTTGATGTTGGCTTCCCAGTCGGCGTCGCCGAGGTACTCGATGTTGACGTTGAGACGCTCTTCGATGATCTCGAGTGCGCCGTTGATCGACCCGACGTCTTGGTCGGTCCGCTCGGGGCCCGTGATCGTGATCTCGGCACCGTCGAAGTCGGTGGCGTCGCCGGCGGCGTCGTCACCCTCGTCGTCGGCGGCCTCCGATGCGGACGCCGAGTCCGACGACTCCTCGGTGTCGGCCTCGTCGGCGTCACCGTCGTCATCGCTGCCACACGCGGCGGCCACGAGGCCGAGCGCGACGGGGACAGCGAGCAGCTTGATGCTGCGCTTCTTCATGTGTTCCTCCCCCTCAGAGGTCGTTGGTGTCACGATTCGGCATGCCGCCGAACCATGTAAACGCTTACATACTCGCCCCCGATCGTCAAGGCGGAGCGCTCAGGACGAGAAGAGGCGGGCAAACCGTACCGGGTGCGTTCGTCGACGGCGCTCCATGGTCGGGGGTCGTCGTCCGATCGTGATCCCAGCGTCACGATCTGCCGCGATGAGGGGTCGAGACGGAGACCGGCTCAGCGGGCCGGGCCCGTGGTGGCACGTTCCACGAGCACCACGTCGGATCGGTGGACCGGGCCACCGTGGAGTCCGATCGACGCCGGCTCGCCGGGCGGCGTCTCGGTCCCGTCGCCGTTGGCGCCCCGTTCGGGCCGTGGGTCATCGATGCGGGCGAGCGAATCGACGAGGAGTGACGCCGCGAGCTGCCCGTGCTGCGCCACCGGCTGGCGGATGGTCGTGAGATCGACGATCCGGGAGAACTCGTGGTCGTCGACGCCGAGGAGCGACACGTCGCGACCCGCGGTGAGGCCGCGCAGGCGCAGTTCGAGCAGCGCCCCGAACGCCATCTCGTCGGACATCGAGAAGATCGCGGTCGGCGGCGACGGTCGATCGAGCAGTTCGGCCGTGGCGCGTTGGCCGCCATCGACGTCGAAGCCGCCGTCGGCGATGAGGTCGTCCGAGATCGCGAGGCCCCGGTCGGACAGCGCGCGCTCGAACCCTCGTCGCCGGGCCTGCGGGACGGTGAAGTTGAGTGGATCGCCGAGGAATCCCTCGAGGACCCCGATCCGCGTGTGGCCGAGGCCGGCGAGATGATCGGCGGCCATGGTGCCGACGTCCTCGTCGTCGATCCCCACCACCGGACGGCCCCGGGCGGGGGATCCGACGGTGGTGAGTTCGATGCCGCGCCGGGCCAGCGACTCGACCTGATGATCCTCGATCGCGATGTCGACGAGGATCAGGCCATCGGTCCGTCGCTCGAGATGGTGGTCGTCGTCGAGCAGCCGGTCGCGGTCGTCGAGGGTGGCGATGCCGATCGCCTGGAACTCGAGTCCGGCGTCACGACAGACGCCTTCGGCGCCCGCGACCACGGTGGAGAAGTACCACCCGTCGAGTGCCGGGATGCCGACGGTGACCGTTCCGGTTCGTCCGGCGGCGAGACGAGCCGCCGCCGGATCGGGCGAGTAGCGGAGCTCGACGGCGGCCGCCTCGACGCGGCGCCGCGTGGAGTCGGCGACGTTGGGGAGCCCGCGCAGCGCGCGGCTGACGGTGGCCACCGACACGCCTGCCGCGTCGGCGACGTCGTCGATGGTGGTGCGGCCGCGCGATCGCCGACCACCCGCCACGGGTCGGTCGGACGGGCACGACGATGCACCCGACGGTGCGCTCGCTGATGGCTCGACGTCCCTGTGATCCACGTGATCGATTCCCCGACACCGCGACTCGACGACCACCCGCGGACGGGCCCGGCCGAGTGCAGCTCTCTGCCCTGACGGGGAGTGTAAGCGCTTTCAGCCCGTCACCATCGAGGCGGTGACGGGGCCGGTCGACCTGACCGTTCACGTGGCGCCCCCGGAAGGATTCGAACCTCCGACACCTGGTTCCGGAAACCAGTGCTCTATCCCCTGAGCTACGAGGGCAGGGCGCCACACGCTAGCGCCCTTCGCTCGAGTCCGTTCTCGTGCACTGTCCCCGCGGGACCCGCACCCGCCGAACGCGAGAACGGTTCGCGGTTCGGGCCGGGGGCCTGGGCAGACTGAGACACGATGGCCGATCCGATCTCCACGTTGCGCGAGCTGCTCCAGCCGGTGTTCGACGAGGTCGCGCGCGGTGCCGGCGTCGACCCGGCGACCGAGGGGCCGGTCGACCCGACGGTCCGTCCGTCCGACCACGCCGATGCGCAGGTGAACGGCGCGCTTCCGCTCGCCAAGCGGATCGGCACGAACCCACGTGAACTGGCCCAGAAGGTGGTCGACGCAGCGGCGCTCGGCGACGTCGCGGAGAACGTCGAGGTCGCGGGTCCCGGCTTCCTCAACGTCACGTTCTCCGCGGATCACCTCTCGGCCCAGTTGGACGCGCTGTCGGCCGACGACGATCTCGGCATCCGCCGCCCCGACGAGCAGCTCACGGTCGTCGTCGACTACTCGGCACCCAACGTGGCCAAGGAGATGCACGTCGGCCACCTCCGGTCGACCGTGATCGGTGACGCCCTGGTGCGGATGATGCAGGCGCTCGGCCATCACGTCATCCGAGAGAATCACATCGGCGACTGGGGTCGTCCGTTCGGAATGCTCATCGAACACCTCCTCGACATCGGCGAGGACGTCGCCGCGAAGGGCATGTCGCAGGGTGACCTCGACGGCTTCTACAAGGCGGCCAACGCCAAGTTCAACGACGACGAGGAGTTCGCCGACCGAGCACGTGAACGGGTCGTGCTGCTGCAGGGCGGCGACGACGAGACGCGCCGCCTCTGGCAGCGGCTCGTCGACATGTCGACCGACTACTTCAACAGGGTGTACGGCGCGCTCGGCGTGCAGCTCACGAACGACGACCTGATGGGCGAGAGCTTCTACCAGCCGCTCATGGAGGGTGTGTACGGCCGCCTCGACGAGCAAGGGCTCCTCAGCGAAGACGACGGTGCGATGGTCGTGTTCCCGCCGGGATTCACCAACCGAGATGGTGACCCGCTCCCGATGATCACCAAGAGCCGCACCGGTGCGTTCATGTACGCCACGAGCGACCTCGCCTGCGTCGTCGACCGGGTCGAACGCCTGCGCGCCGACCTCATGCTGTACGTCATCGGTGCGCCGCAGGCGCAGCACCTGCAGATGGTGTTCGAGGTCTGCCGCATGGCCGGGTGGTTGGCGCCGCCGGTCGAGGCGGTCCACGTGTCGTTCGGCAACGTGCTCGGCGACGACCGCAAGATGCTGCGCAGTCGGTCGGGCGACTCGGTGAAGCTCATCGATCTGCTCGACGAGGCGGTCGCACGCGCCGACGCGGCGATCGCCGAGAAGAACCCGTCGCTCGACGCGGACTCGCGCAGCGACGTCGCCAGGGCCGTCGGCATCGGCGCAGTGAAGTACGCCGACCTGTCGACCGACCGGGTCAAGGACTACGTGTTCGACTGGGACCGGATGCTCGCGTTCGAGGGCAACACCGGGCCGTACCTGCAGTACGCCCACGCTCGGATCTGCTCGGTGTTCCGCCGAGCCGAGGTCGACCGGGCCGACGTTCGCGGTCTGCCCATCACGGTCACCGAGCCCGCCGAGCGGGCACTCGCCCTCGCACTGCTGTCGTTGCCCACCGCGCTCGACACGACCCTCGACTCCTATAGCCCGCACAAGCTGTGCAGCTGGCTCTACGACCTCGCCGTCGCCTTCAGCGCGTTCTACGAGAACTGCCCGATCCTCATGTCCGACGAGCCGATCCGCAGCAGCCGACTGGCTCTCGCCGACCTGAGTGCACGGGTGCTCGAGCGAGGCCTGGGCCTGCTCGGCATCGATGCGCCGGAGCAGATGTGACCGTGAGCGCGATCCCGCAGCGGCTGCTGTCCGACAGCGCACGGATCGGCGACGACGGACAACTCGAGGTCGGTGGCTGTGCGATCGCCGACGTCGCCGACCGGTTCGGCACCCCGGTCTTCGTGTACGACGAGGGGCACCTGCGGGCGCGATGCCGTGAGGCGGTCGGGGCATTCGGCCCCGAGCGCGTGATCTACGCGACGAAGGCGTTCCTCTGCCGCGCCATGGCGCGACTCGCGTACGACGAGGGTCTGCTGCTCGACGTCGCGTCCGGCGGTGAGTTGCACGTGGCTCTGGCCGCCGGCGTGCCGGCCGACGCGTGCACGTTGCACGGCAACAACAAGTCGGTGGCCGAACTGCGGCTCGCCGTCGACTCCGGAGTCCGCCACATCGTCGTCGACTCCTTCGACGAACTCGACCGCCTCGACACCCTGTCGGCCGAGATGGGGCTCGCCGGGTCGGCCGAGGCCCCGGACGTGCTGCTCCGCATCACGCCGGGTGTGCACGCCCACACCCACGAGTTCATCGCCACGGGTCAGGACGACTCGAAGTTCGGCTTCAACCTCGGCAACGGCGACGCGATGCGCGCCGTCGAGCGGGCCACCGCGTCACCGGCGATGAACCTCGTCGGGTTGCACTGTCACATCGGCTCGAACGTGTTCGAGGCGTCGTCGTTCGCGAAGGCGGCCGAGGTGATGGCGGCGTTCGCCGTTCCGCTCGACCTGCCCGAGCTGGTGCTCGGCGGAGGTCTCGGTGTGGCGTACGTCGAGACCGAGGAGGCGCCGACCATCACCCAGTGGGGCAACGTGCTGCTCGACGCGTGCGACGCGCTCGGTGTGCGATCGCGGGTCAGCGTCGAGCCGGGCCGCGCCATCGCAGCTGCCGCGGCGATGACCGTCTACACCGTCGGCACGGTCAAGCCGATCGAAGGCGTGCGCACCTACGTGGCGGTCGACGGGGGAATGAGCGACAACCCGCGGCCGGTGCTGTACGGATCGGGGTACGAGACGTTCCTCGTGCGCTCGCCGTTCGCCGAGCGCGACCTGACCGCACGCCTCGTCGGGAAACACTGCGAGTCGGGGGACGTCCTCGCCTTCGAGGCGCTGCTGCCCGGCGACGTGGCGGTGGGGGACCTCCTCGCCATGCCGGTCACCGGCGCCTACGGGCACTCGATGGGGTCGAACTACAACAAGATCACGCGTCCGCCCGTGGTCTTCTGTCGCGACGGCGACGCCCGCCTCGTCGTCCGTCGCGAGACCTACGACGACCTCCTCCTCACCGATCTGGGCTGATCCGGCGGATCGACTGTTCCGGCGAGCCCGGGGGTCGACGGCACAGGCGTCCGATTCCGGCCCGGGCGGATCCGGACGCCTCGGTCGAAGCGCTCGGTGGTGACGTCAGCCGTTCCAGCGGCTCTCGAGGAGGCGGGTGAGCCCGGTGCGGTCCGTGCCGAGAGCACGGGCGTGTGCGATGAGGCGGTCGACCTGGTCGATCAGCGCCGTCACGTCGGGATCGACGTCGGCCGCGACGACCGTGCCGCGCCCCACCCGGGCGCTGACCGTGCCCTCGTCGGCCAGCGTGCGGTACGCCCGCTGAACCGTCTGCAGGGTCACCCCGGTCGCAGCCGCCAGGTCTCGACCGGCCGGGAGTCGATCGCCCGCCACGATCGTGCCGTCGGCGACCTGTGCGCGGATCGCGGACGCGATCTGCTCGTACAGCGGCCGAGGGTCGTCGTCAGCGAGGCGGAGCAGCATCGTCGTCCCGTCGCGTGTCGCCGACTGCGCCGGCCACCTGGTGGCGCCGGTCGAGCAACGTGTTCACCGTCGCCGCGGCGGTCACGGCGTCGTCGACGGTGATCACGACCCTGGTGTCGTCGGCGCGGCGCAGTTCGAGCGCCGGCCCGGCCCGCGTCACCACCGCGCTGCCGTCGTGCCGTGCCCGGATGCCCCAGCCTCCCCACTCGTACACGGTCGTCGTCGTGGCGTCGGCACGGGTGATCGTCGAGAGCGGGACGCGGAGTCGCGGCCATCCACCCATCGCCCCGGCTGCGACCACCTGTTCGGCTCCGATCGTGACCCGGAACCGGGTGGTCCCGAGGATGACGAGCACGACGGGCGCCATGACGAGAACGACCGGCCACACGCCGAGAGCGAGGAACACGATCGCGGGGACGATGGCGACTCCGAGCACGACCCAGAGCCCACGGCCGCTGGACGTCTCGCCCGTCCAGGCGAGCGCCGATCCGGTGCGGTCGGCGAGGCGGGCCGCGGTCGCCGGTGGCTCGGCGACGGCCGGCGCTGGTTCGGGCGCGGGTCCCGCCGCGATCATCGAAGCGGCCGCGCCGCACTCGGCGGCGACGAGAGCGGCGCCGAACCACCACCAGCGCAGATCGGACTCGCCGTCGGTCTGGCCGACGAGTGAGACCACGACGAGACCGATGATGAACCAGGTCGTCGCCGCCGGGACCGCGATCAGGAAGCGGACTCCCGGGGCCGTGGCCGGGACCGCTGCCACGACGGCGACGAGCACGACACCGACGATCGCAGGGATCCCGAACGTCAGCGCCAGCAGCCCGAGACCGCGATCCACGAACCCGTCGGCCTCACCGGCGGCACCCCAGTGGATGGCCACGCGGTCGGGGAGCGACGACCAGATGGTCGCCAGGACGGCGCCTCCGATGAGGATCGGAGCGATGACGGCGACCACGAACGTCCGCGCGTGCCGACGATCGGATGGAGACGCGATTGACATGGTTCAATCATATCAATCGAGATCCGCGATGCGCCGCGCCGACCACCTACGCTGCCGCCGTGGCCAGGTGGATCCAGGCGATCGTCGAGCTCGTCCAACGCGTGCAGGCCGCCCAGCGCGAACGCGACCCGGTCGCGGGGCGAACGCAGAAGAAGGAGCGTCCCACCGCACGCCGGGTCGACCACGGTGTCCGGGTCGAGTACTCGCCCGAGATCGACGGCGAGGCCGACCCCGGCGAGGTGGTCTGGGCGTGGGTGCCGTACCAGGAGGATCCGAATCGCGGCAAGGACCGACCGGTCGTGGTGATCGGCCGGGCGACGGAAGCCGACGTCGCCGGCGACCGCCTGGTCGGTGTGCCGCTCACGTCGAAGAACAAGCGGCGGGCCGATCACGTGCCGGTCGGGACCGGCGGGTGGGATCCCCAGGGCCGTCCGAGCTGGGCGAAGGTCGATCGGCTGATCGAGTTCGACGGCGACGATGTCCGCCGCGAGGGATCGGTGCTCGACCGGAACCGCTTCGACGACGTGGTCGGCAACCTCGCCCGCTACCACGACCTCGTCAGGTCGTGAGTGGGCCGGCAACGTCCTGACGGCGCCGCCATCTCATCCCGTAGCCTGCGGCCGGTGATCGACACCTCGTCACGCGAACCGCGCTCGGTCCGGATCGGCGTCCTCGGCTGCGGCAACGTCGGAGCCGCGCTGGTCGACCTCGTGCGAACCCAGGCCGACGCCGTCGAGCGGCGGACCGGCATCCGCCTGTCCGTCACGCGTGTCGCCGTCCGCAACCTCTCGGCGCCGCGTGACGTCGAACTCGACGACGACGTGCTCACGCGCGACACCCACGGCGTGGTGTCCGACCCCGACGTCGACCTCGTCGTCGAGGCGATCGGCGGGATCGAGCCCGCCCGTGCGCTGATCCTCGAAGCGCTCGCCGCCGGCAAGCCGGTGGTCACGGCGAACAAGGAGCTGCTGGCGAACTGCGGCGCCGAGCTCTACGAGGCCGCCGATGCCGCCGGCCGCGACCTGCTGTTCGAGGCGTCGGTGGCGGGTGGGATCCCGATCATGCGAGCGCTCCGCGAAAGTCTCCACGGCGAGCCGGTGACCCGCGTGATGGGGATCATCAACGGCACCACCAACTTCATCCTCACGAAGATGACCGACGCGGTGTTGGCCGGGAGCGAGGGCGACTATCACGCCACGCTCGCCGAGGCGCAGGCCCTCGGATACGCCGAGCGCGACCCCACGGCCGATGTGGAAGGATTCGACGCCGGCGCCAAGGCCGCCATCATCGCCACCGTGGCGTTCGGGGCCAAGGTCGTCGCCGGCGATGTCTACCACGAAGGGATCGCGGGGGTGACCGGGCCCGACATCGCGATCGCCGATCGGCTCGGGTACACGATCAAGTTGCTCGGCATCATCGAGCGCACCCGGGCGGGCGGGGTCGACGACGGCGGCCCCATCGCCGTCAGCGTGCGGGTGCACCCGGCGATGGTCCCGTCCAGTCATCCGCTCGCCTCGGTCCGCGACTCGTTCAACGCCGTGTTCGTCGAGGGCGACTTCGTCGACTCGCTGATGTTCTTCGGTCGCGGCGCGGGCGGCGGCCCCACCGCCAGTGCGGTGTTCGGCGACGTCGTCGATGCCGCGATCAACCTGCGCAACGGCACCCACGGCTCACTCGGCGAGCTGGACGACGCCATCGTGGTGCCCATCGACGAGACCTCTGCCGAGTACCTGCTCGGTCTCGACGTCGTCGACAAGCCGGGAGTTCTCCATCAGGTGACCGGCGTGTTCGCCGAGCACGGCGTCAGCATCCGGGTCGCGGAGCAGGAGGGGAACGGCCCCGATGCCCGGCTCGTGTTCATCACCCACACCGCACGCGAGGCCGACGTGCAGGCGACCGTGCGCGACCTCCGCAGCCTCGACGTCGTCAACGGCGTCGGCGGGCTCCTCCGCGTCATCGGAGACTGACCGGAGACCATGCGATGAAGTACGTCTCCACGCGGGGGAGCGCTCCAGAGCTCGGCTTCGCCGACGTGCTCGTGGCCGGGCTCGCCACCGATGGAGGCCTGTACGTCCCCGACGCATGGCCCGACCTGCCGCCGTCGCACGGCGTCGGGTACGTCGACCGAGCGGTCGAGGTCATGGCGCCGTTCGTCGCCCCGGACCTCGACGTCGAGATCCTCGAGTCGCTGTGCCGCGACGCGTACGGCACGTTCCGCCATCCGGCGGTCACCCCGCTCGTGCAGATCGGTGATCGCGAGTGGGTGCAGGAGCTGTTCCACGGCCCGACGCTCGCGTTCAAGGACGTCGCGCTCCAGCTCGTCGGTCGCCTGTTCGACCATCTGCTCGCAGCGCGGGGTGAGCGGGTCACGATCGTCGGAGCGACCAGCGGCGACACCGGATCCGCGGCGATCGACGGCGTCGCCGGATGCGAGCACGTCGACATCGTGATCCTGTATCCACTCGGCCGCACGAGCGACGTGCAGCGCCGTCAGATGACCACGGTCGAGGCGCCCAACGCGCACGCGGTCGCCGTCGAGGGCACGTTCGACGACTGCCAGGACCTCGTGAAGGCGATGTTCAACGACACCGGCTTCCGTGAGCGCAACCGCCTGTCGGCGGTGAATTCGATCAACTGGGCTCGGATCCTGGCGCAGACCGTCTACTACGTCGTGGCGGCCGAGGTGTTCGCGGCACCGCCGACGTTCGTCGTGCCGACCGGCAACTTCGGGAACGTCCTCGCCGGCTGGATCGCCCGCGAGATGGGTGCGCCCATCCGCGACTTCGTGATCGCGTCGAACACCAACGACATCCTCACTCGTTTCGTCGAGGCCGACGACATGTCGACCCGCGACGTGGTGCCCACCCTCAGCCCCTCGATGGACATCCAGGTGTCCTCCAACTTCGAGCGACTGCTGTTCGAGATGAACGGGCGCGACGGCGGGCTCACTGCCGAGCAGCTCACCCGGTTCCGGTCGTCAGGGCGGCTCGACGTCGAACGCGACCAGCGGGCGCGGTGGATCGACGGATCGTTCCGGGCCGTCGCGATCGACGACGACGCCACGCTCGCCGAGATCCGGAGGGTCCACGGCGACGCCGGGGTGCTCGTCGATCCGCACACCGCCACCGGCACGGCGACCGCCCGTCGACTCGCCACCGCCTGCAGTCACGACGACGGTCCGCTGGTCACGTTGGGCACGGCGCACCCCGCCAAGTTCCCCGATGCGGTGCACGAAGCCACCGGCGTCCACCCCGATCTGCCCGACCATCTCGCCGACTTGTTCGACCGTCCCGAGCGGACGACCACGGTCGCCAACGACCTGGCCGCGGTCGAGTCGATCGTGGAGCAGCTCACCGGCCGGCCGTAGACCGCCGAACGGAGCGTTGCAACGTCGTCATTCGGCCGACTACGCTGACACCTGTTCGGTTCTGACCGAATCGCCCACCGGAGTCTCCGGTCCGGGTGAACCCCCAACGGGGGAGACCCAGGTCTCACTGCGACGGCGCTCGTGCGTTTCCGCTCCTGGCCCGATGCCTCCCTCGGTCCGACCTCACCGTCCCCCTCCACATGGACGGTGGAAGAGAGGGAACAGTGGCCGCAGAGGCACTCGAACAGTCTGCGCTGGAAGGCAAGGACAAGGACCAGCTCCTCCAGATCGCCAAGGCGCTCGGCGTCAAAGGCGTGTCGAAGCTGAAGAAGGCGGAGCTCGTCGACAAGATCATCGATTCGGCAGGTGGCCCCGCCGCGCCCGCCGCCGACGACCGGAACGGATCCAACGGGTCCGCCACCCCCAGCGGCAACGGCGAGACCGGCGGCCCGACCGCCGCCGAGTCCGACTCGGCTCCCACCACGAACGGAGCGGCGGGAGCCTCCCGACCGGCTGCCGGCCCGTCGTCCTCCGACGACGCGCCCACCGAGTCATCGCTCGACGAGTCATCGCTCGACGACGTGTCACCGGCACCGACACCGGCGTCGGCGGCTGACTCGGACTCCGCCGACGCACCCGTCGGACCCGACGGCGAACCGCTCGCCGACTGGGAGATCGAGCTGGCCGCGCAGGGCGTGTCGACCGAGACCGCCGCCGCC
>JBCDAK010000154.1:0-11879 GCA_039185545.1 Actinomycetota bacterium | reverse complement strand
CAGCCCGACGACTCTTCAACCGGGTGAGATCGTGGAGAGGCGAAGACGCGCCCACGCCAACGACCCGCGGCGACTCCGGCATTGGACTGCCCGGGCCGACCCGGTTCCGCTGGCGAACGGGGTGGCACCGGGCGAGCCGATCTCAGACGGGCAATCGCCGCCACCTTCTCACGGTGTCGACCCCGATCTCGTGGCGACGCGACGCCAGTCGGACCCCGGAAACACGCCAGATCACTGCGGCCGTGACGACGATCTCGACCTCGATCCATGGGCAATCCATTGGCAAGCCGCACTGGGGAACGGAAAGAGGCCCTCCGAAGAGGGCCTCTGACCTGGTCTTTCTCTCGCAGCCCGTACGGGATTCGAACCCGTGCCGCCACCTTGAGAGGGTGGTGTCCTAGGCCTCTAGACGAACGGGCCAAGCTGCTGTGGTGCTGCGGGCCACGACGCTATCGCCGTCGCCCGGTTTGTGCCTCGGCGGTTCGCAGGAGCCGTCGAGGTGGCTGGGGTGCAGGGAATCGAACCCCGAATAACAGAACCAGAAACTGTCGTGTTGCCAGTTACACCACACCCCATCGCGTGGTTGCGGCCGATCAGGCTACCGGCGAACTCAGTCGGTCAGGTCGGTGAGTCGCTCGAAGCCGATGATCCGGCCGACGGCCACCCCGGCGGCCTCCTGCAGGTGCCGCTCGACGTTGCGGCCGCCCTCGACCACCGACGTGTCGGTGGATGACACCGATGCGTCGAGGCCCACCTCGTCGGCGATCAACCGACTCCGCAGAGCGTGATACGGGTCGGTCACGATCAGCACCTCGCCGAGGTCGCGCTCGCCGAGGATCTCGGCGACGCCCGACAGGGACTCGAACGAGTTGGTGCCCTCGTCCTCGAGCAGGATCGCCTCCTCGGGCACACCGCGCTCGACGAGGTACGCCGCCGACGCCTCGGCCTCGGTGAACCGGTCCCCCGGCAGGTTGCCGCCGGTGACCACCACGAGCGGAGCCACGTCGGTGGGCCACAGCTCAACGACGTGATCGAGGCGAGCGGCGAGCTGCGGCGACGGCGTGCCGTCGTACTGCGCAGCACCCATGACGACGATCGCGTCGACCTGGTCGGTCGCGTCAGCTCGACCCGTCGACCACACCTGGAGAAGTGAGATCAGGAAGTAGAGGAGCCCGGCGATGACCACCGCGAGAACACCTCGCACGACCCACCGACCCCACGAGCGACCGGACCCCGAGTCGTCGACGACCGCAGGCGCCGGCTCGTCACGAACCTGGCCACCCGGCGGCGTGACCGCGTCGGAGGGGACGCCCTCGTCCGCCGCACCCGACTCGGAGCCCGACGACGCGTCGTCGAACCACAGTGCGTCGAGGGAGACCGGCGTGTCGTCGGAGCTGCGTGCGCCCGCACCACCACCCTCGTGCGGTGCGGTGGGCGCCGGACCCGACGACATCGCCTCAGTCTTGCCGCTCGGAGTGATCGAGGAGTGTCAGGGCGCGGTCGATCCGAGAAAGCGTCGCCTCGCGCCCGAGCACCTCGAGCGACTCGAACAGCGGCGGCCCGACCGACCGGCCGGTCACCGCCACGCGGCAGAACGCCTGGGCCTTGCCGAGCTTCAGCTCCTTGCCCGGCTTCTCCTCGTAGCTCGACATGACCCGCTCCATCGTCGACTTGAGGTCGTCGGCCGTCCACGCCCCGTCGGCCAGGTCGGCGTACGTCTCGCGCAGTTGGCCGAGCAACGGCCCGGCCCACTCGGGCGAGGTGGCCTTCCTCCACGACGCCTCGTCGATCGCGGGATCGACCCCGTCGGGCAGGAACAGGAAGTCGACCGACTCCGGCACGTCGGAGAACCGCTCCAGCCGCTCCTGCAGGTGTGGTGCGATCTGGGCGAACCGCTCCCGGTCCCAGTCGGCGGGCAACTCGGCCGACGCGCGAGCGAGGTACTCGTCGGCGGGCATCTCGCGGATGTACGCCTTGTTGAACGCCACCAGCTTCTTCACGTCGAAGAACGCCGGCGACGTGTTGACGTCCTCGAGCCGGAACGCCGCCTCCATCTCGGGCCACCCCATGATCTCGCTGCCGGCCTCCTCGGCGCCTGGCGGTGTCCAGCCGAGAGTCATCAGGTAGTTGACCATCGCATCGGCGAGGATCCCATCGTCTCGGTACGACTCGAGCGCCACCTGATCGCGTCGCTTCGACAGCTTCTTGCGTTGCTCGTTCACCAGCACCGGCACGTGACCCCAGCGGGGTGTCGAGAGTCCGAGCGCCTCCCACAGCATCTGCTGCTTCGGCGTGTTGGGCAGATGCTCCTCGGCACGAACCACGTCGGTGATGCCCATCTCGGCGTCGTCGACGACGTTGGCGAGGAGGAACACCGGCGTGCCGTTGCCGCGCAACAAGACGAAGTCCTCGATGGTCGAGTTGTCGAACCGCACCTCGCCACGCACGGCGTCGTCGACGACCGTCTCGCCGTCGGGCACGCGAAACCGCAGGACCCGTCCCGGCGCGGGCTCGAGACCCCGGTCCCGCGAGTACCCGTCGTAGCCGGTGATGCCGAGCTCCTTGGCCCGGGCCTGGACCTCATCGGGAGAGAGGTCGCAGTAGTACGCCGCCCCCGACTCGTACAGCCGCTGTGCCGCGCCGAGGTGTGCGCCGGCGTTCGCCGACTGGAAGTGCGGACCCTCGAAGTGCGGGTCGTCGGACGAGATCCCGATCCACGTGAGGGCATCGATGATCCCGTCGATCCACTCGGGTCGGTTCCGCGCCTCGTCGGTGTCCTCGATGCGCAGCACGAGCGTGCCGGCGGACTGGCGAGCCAGCGCCCAGTTGAACAGCGCGGTCCGGGCGCCGCCGACGTGGAAGAACCCGGTCGGCGACGGAGCGAATCGGAACCGGCGCGCATCGGCCGGATCGGACGCGGAACCGCTCGGCGACGGGGCGGTGGGTGAACTCGTCACGACGCCGAACGCTACGGGTTCGGCGCGCACGTGCGCGCCACCCGATGACGGACCCGGATCCCTGGGAAAACCGAGGATTTCGATGTTTGGCCGGACCCGCCTCGGGTACGCCCCGTGCAGCGCCACTCACGGCGGCAGACCCGTTCTTGAGGTCTGCCACGTTGAGTGGTTTTCTTGTGTTTTTCGATCACTTGTCGTGGTCAAGAGTGGTTCAAGAGCCTGAAAGTTCGGGGCCGACGTCACCGATTCCTTCACCGGAATCATGGTCACGTCCCTCGCCTCTCCACGTCGACGCACCACCGCTGCGATCGCCGGCGCGTCAGCACTCACGCTGACCCTGCTCGCGTCGCCCGTGCTCGCCGGCGACGAGCACGACGGAGCTGGCGCGGTCGACCTCACTCTCGCCGACGAACCCGTCGAGATCCACGAGTACCTGGACGAGCACCTCGATGCGAAGGACGTGGAGCTCATCCAGCAGGACCACACCGCCGACATCGACGAGAACGGCGAGATCCTCTACTCCGAGCCGTCGCCGATGGGCCCGATCCCCGAGCCCGAGATCGGCCCCGAGGTCGTCGACGCCCTCGCCGGACAGGCCGCACTCGGCATCCTCCCGTCCGAACGCTCGTTCACCGGCGAGACGCCCGAGCAGACGCCACAGAACGCCGGCGCTGCCGTCGGCGACGACCCGGCCAATTTCACCGGCGGCGCCACGTTCGTCGAGGCGTTCTCGCTGAACAGCCGCCCGGGCGCCGACCACACGATCTTCCTCGACTTCGACGGTCACGTGACCACCGGCCAGATCTGGAACGACATGGCGGGTGTGCCCGATCCGCTGATCACGGGCGCCTACTCCCGGGAGACCAACGGCAACGAGAACGAGTCGTTCAGCCAGCTCGAACTCGACTCGATCGTGGCGATCTGGGCCCAGGTCGTCGACGACTTCGCCGCCTGGAACGTCAACGTCACCACCGAGGACCCCGGCGTCGAGGCACTCCGCAGGACCTCGGCCAACGACGACGAGTACGGGATCCGCGTCGTCATCACCCACGACTCCGAGTGGTACGGCCCCTTCGGCGGCGTCGCCTACCTCTTCACCTTCTCCCGCGAGGTCGATCGTCCGGCGTTCGTGTTCTCCGACAACCTGGCGACCGGCAACCCCAAGTCGGTCGGCGAGGCCGTGTCCCACGAGGTCGGCCACACGCTCGGACTGCGCCACGACGGCCACGGCAGCTCGGCGTACTACTCCGGCCACGGCGACTGGGCACCGATCATGGGCGTCGGCTACTACCGCGACATCACGCAGTGGTCGGCTGGCGACTACCCCGGGGCGAACAACACCGAGGACGACCTCGCCCTCATCGACGCCTATCTCGAGCGCATCGACAACCCCGGTTCGCCCGGCAGCTCGATCCCGTCGTTCGGACCCGGCCAGACGACCTCGCTCCACGCGCTCACGCAGGGCGGATCGACTGCGACGCACCAGGTCGCCCTGAGCACCGCGGGTGGCATCACGGTCGAGCCCGTTCAGGATCCGTCAAACCTCCTCGCCGACGTAACGATCCGCTCCGGCGGCGCCGTCGTCGCCTCCTCGACCGGCACGGTCGACGGATGGGGACTCTCGGCCGACCTCCCCGCCGGCACGTACACGATCGAGATCTCGAGCAAGGGAACCGGCAACACCTCGACCGGCTTCAGTGCCTATGGCTCGATGGGCCAGTACCGGCTGAGCGCCACGGGCCTCGACACGAACTTCGAGCCCCCGACGGGCCACGACGGCGATGCACCCGAGCCCACCGGTGATCCGCTGCCGATCGAGACGATCGCCCCGACGCGAGTGCTCGACACCCGGAACGACTCGGGCGTCGAGCGCCTCGCTGCCGGCGAGCAGATCGAGTTCCAGATCGCCGGTGTGGACGGCATCCCCGCTGACGCCACCGCCGCAGCGGTCAACGTGGCGGCCGCCGGACCCGACAGCATCGGCTGGGTCAGCCTCACGCCCTGCAACGAGGTCGCCGTCGAGGATCGCACCTCGTCGGTCAACTTCGCCCCCGGCGGAGCCACGGCGAACGCATCGATCGTGTCGCTCTCGGCGAACGGATCGATGTGCGCCTATGCCTCGACCGGCACCCACCTCGTCGTCGACGTGACCGCGGTCGTCAGCCCGTCGGGCTCCGTCGGTCTCGCCTCGACCACGGCCGAGCGCATCGTCGACAGCCGCATCGGTCAGGGCGTGAACTCCCGCCTCGTCGGTGGACAGACCGTCGCCGTCGACTTCTCCGGAGCGATCGCACCCGACACCCGGGCCGTCGCCGTGAACGTCACGGCCGTGCAACCCGACGGCGACGGCTTCGTCACCGTCGATGACTGCTCCGGCGCCGCCACGACCGCCGCCCTCAACGTGCGGCCCTTCGAGAACCGTGGCAACAACGGCGTGTTCCGCCTCGACGGCGAGAGCCGCCTGTGCGTGACGCCGAGTGTCGGGATGCACCTCACGATCGACCTCACCGGTGAGTTCGCACCGGGTGGCCGCGACTTCCTCCCGAAGAACCCGACGCGACTCCTCGACACCCGCGAGAGCGGATCGATGGTCGCACCGGGCGGCACGACGTTCACCCGTGTCCCGACCCCAGCCGGCGTGGATCTCGTCGCCGCAGCGAGCGTGAACCTCACGTCGGTCGGCCACTCGACCACCGGCTTCGTCACCGCCTGGGACTGCGGCCCTCAGCCGGTCGCCTCGGCCCTCAACCCGGTCCCCGGCCAGGCCACGGCCAACGGCGCCCTGGTCGAGGTCGGCAGCGGCGACGCCGTCTGCCTCTTCCACGCCGAAGGCGGCCACCTCCTCGTCGACCTCACCGGCTGGTGGGTCTGACATCGCTCTACTGGGTGACGGCGTGGGCGCGGAGGTCGTCGAGGTCGATGTACTCGAGCGTCGAGAGGTGGGTCGACTCGAGCACCACGTCGCAGGCCTGACCCGCGTCGAACGCCTCCTTCCATCGCTCGGCGCAGATGCACCACTGATCTCCCGGCTTCAGACCGGCGAACCCGTACTGCGGCATCGGCGTGGACAGATCGTTGCCACGTGACTTCGAGAACTCGAGGAAGTCCTCGGTGACCCGACCGCACACCGTGTGCATCCCCGGATCGTCGCCGCGGTTCTCGCAGCAGCCGGTCCGGTAGTAGCCCGTCATCGGGTCGTAGGAACAGGGTTGGAGTTCGTCGCCGAGAACGTTGAGCTGCTGCACCGTCCGATCTTCTCACGCGGTCCGGCGATCAGGCTCCGCGAACCCATCCGATCGCGTTGGCGAGCACCTGTCGGAACGTGGGGTCGGCATACGTGACCGGACCGTCACCGAACTGCAGGTACACGAGTCGACCGTCGATCTCGTCGGGATCACGCGTCCACGCCACGAGGTCGCTCCCCGGCGGATGGGTCCAGCCATCGGACGAGTTGCGCTGGCCGCGCACGGCGAGGTCGGCGCTCGAGAACCCGGCCGTCGACGTGACGTCGTGGCGCGTCCGCATCAGTGGCACGACGCCGGGCAGCGTCGGGAAGAGGTACAGCTCGTCGGTCAGCTCGAAGCTCGACGGCAGACCGGCGCACACCGGATGATCGCGGTCGACCACGTCGACGGTGTGGGCCACGTCGAACACGTATCCCGAGTCGGGGTAGGCGGTGCCAGCCAACTCGCCCGGCTGGTAGTGGAAGCGACCACCGACGAGATCGGCGAAGTCGTGCGATGTCGGCCAGCTCGCGATGGCGTGGTGCAGGAACACCATCCCGACGCCGTCGGCGAGCAGGCGGCGCAATCCGGCGACGTACCCGTCCGGTGGATCGACGAACTCGACCGGAGGATCTCCACGCGTGAACCGCAGTCCCGGCATGTCGTAGAACACGATCGCTCCGACGTCGTCGCCCACGTGGCCGGGACGGATGCGGTCGAGGGCGTCGGGTTGCTCGAGGTGCTCGATCTCGCCGGGGTCGACTCCGTGGAGTCCTGCGAACGCGTCGAGCAGCGGGTCTCGTTCGAACGGATGACCGCCGGTGACGAGCCAGACCGTCACGACGGGCCACCGACGCCGGACGCGTCACCCGGCTCCTCACCGGCGAGCGCGGCGAGGAGCGCCCGAAACGCGAGACCCCGGTGGGAGATCGCATGCTTCTCGTCGGACGGCATCTCGGCGAAGGTCCGCCCACCGGCCTCGGCCGGGGCGAAGATCGGGTCGTAGCCGAACCCGCCGTCGCCCCGCTCGGCCGTGATGATCGACCCGCGGCACACACCCTCGACCGCCACCTCTCGGCCGTCGGGCCAGCGGACGAGAGCGACGGTGCGGAACGCCGCTCCGCGCTGATCGGCGGGAACGCCCGACAACTCGTCGAGCATCTTCGCCCGGTTGTCGGCCGGCGTGCAGCCCTCCCCCGCGTAGCGGGCGGTGTACACACCGGGGCGACCGTCGAGCGCGTCGACCTCGAGACCGGTGTCGTCGGCGACGGCGGGAAGTCCCGTCGCCTCGGCGATCGCGACCGCCTTCAACCGGGCGTTGCCGACGAGCGTGTCGGCGTCCTCGACCACGTCGGGCACCTCGTCGGGACGTGGCCGCAGGTCGACCACCTCGGCGAGCAGTTCCTGGATCTCGGCGACCTTGCCCGGGTTGGCCGACGCGCACACGACGACGAACGGCTCGGTCACGTCTGGGGTCTGACCCCAGGCGTGATCGTCACCGCTCATCGTTGCGCATCTCGGGCGGGCGGCGGGTCGGCGATCATCTCGGTCTGCCGATCGAAGATCGTGCCGATCCCCGCCTCGGCGAGACCGAGGAGCGCGTCGAGCTCGGACCGGGAGAACGCGTCGCCCTCCGCGGTGCCCTGGACCTCGACGAATCGCCCCTCTCCCCCACCGGCCGGGCGGACCATGACGACGTTCATGTCGGTCTCGGCGGACGAGTCCTCCACGTAGGGCAGGTCGAGGACCGGTGCTCCATCGACCACCCCGACGCTGATCGCCGCGCACAGAGAGTGGAGGGGATGTGCGTCGATCGCGCGCTGATCGACGAGCCGCTGGAGCGCGTCGTGCAACGCCAGGTAGCCGCCACAGATGCTGGCCGTACGCGTGCCGCCGTCGGCCTGCAGCACGTCGCAGTCGACCGTGACCTGCCGCTCGCCGAGCGCCTTCATGTCGCACGCCGCACGCAGCGATCGTCCGATCAGGCGCTGGATCTCGACCGTGCGACCGCTCTGCTTGCCCTTCGCGGCCTCGCGGTTGATGCGCTCGGGCGACGCACCGGGGAGCATCGAGTACTCGGCGGTGACCCATCCCTTCCCCGATCCGCGCATCCAGCGCGGGACGTCGTCGTCGACGCTGGCGGTGCAGAGCACCCGCGTCCGGCCGAACGCGACGAGGCAGGACCCGTCGGCCATCTCGGTGAAGTCACGCTGGAAGGTGAGCGGGCGGAGTTCGTCGGCGGCGCGTCCGTCGGGGCGGGTCATGGGCCCGAAAGCTACCGGTGGACCCCGACGAGCGCCGGACCGCGCCCCGGCGCCGGCGGCCACGGTTCGGTCGCGTCGAGCTCGGGGCCCAGCAGCCGGGCACCCAGCTCGCGGAACACCGCGATGTCGCCACTCGACGCGAAGCGGTGGCGGCCCGTGGTCGAGGACGGGCGCAGCAGCCCGTCGTCGGCGAGCCGTTCGCGGACGGCGAACGCGGTCTCGTCGGCCGAGCTGACGAGCGTGACCCCGGCTCCCATCACCTCGCCGATCGTGCGGGCGAGAAACGGGTAGTGGGTGCACCCCAGCAGCAGCGCGTCGACGTCGGCCTCGACGACCGGTGCCAGCAATCGCTCGGCGAGCACGGTGACCTCGTCGCCGACCGTCTGGCCCCGCTCGACGAACTCGACGAAGCCCGGACAGGCGGCCGACGTGAGCGAGACGGGAACCCCGGTCGCGGCGATGGCGCGCACGTAGGCCCCGGACGACACCGTGCCGACCGTGCCGATCACCCCCACGCGTCCCGTCACGGTCGTAGCGACCAGGGCGCCGGCACCGGGCGTGACGACGTCGATCACCGGGACCTCGACCTCGGCGCGCACCTCGTCGAGACCGGCAGCGGTGGCGGTGTTGCAGGCGACGACGATCGCCTTGGCGTCGTAGTCGTCGACGAGGCTGCGGGCGAGTTCGTGGGAGAACGTGCGCACCTCGCCGAGGTCGCGCGAGCCGTACGGATAGCGACCGGTGTCGCCGATGTAGACGAGGTCCTCGTCGGGCAGCAGATCGATGAGGGCTCGAGCGACCGTCAGGCCACCGAAGCCCGAGTCGAACATGCCGATCGGTCGATGCACGGCGCCGAGGCTATGCCCGCCGGTCGAGGACGGGCCGTGAGCCCGAGAGCGGTCGAATCAGCCGTCGGCGGGCGCCGGCGCCCCATCGGGAGCCGGAGCCGCGTCCGTCGCAGGGTCGGCGTCCGGAGCGGGGGCCTCAGGAGCCGTGGACGGGGCCGACCCATCGCTCGACGCCGGGACCGATCCGTCGACCGAGGCGGGGAGCGATCCCGTGCCATCGGGTGCTGGGCCCGTGTCGTCGGACTCGGGTGCCGTCGCAGCATTCCGGGCGAGCTCGACCTGTGTGGCGATCGGCGACTGCAATTCGGGGAGTTCGACCGGTCGGAGCGACACCGACGAACCTTCGACGATCCCGTCCCAGCGCATGATCCGGCCGTCGGAGTCGGTGCCGATCGTCCACGTGAACACGCCGCTGCGTTCCGACACCCGGGGATGCGATCGACCGAACGCGATCGGATCGTCGCGACGGAACGCCTCGGTGTCGACCGTGACCTCGAAGAAGCGGACGATCCCGACCTCGTCGTCGGCCGGCGAGCTCACACCCTGACCGGTCACCTCGCGCACGATCGCGTGCCGGGCGACCCCGCCGGCCAGCACATCGGCCAGCCGAGGCGAGACGATCCTCGCACCGAGTTCCGTCCGGATGTCCTCCTGGTCGGCAACCCCGGTCCGGATCTCCCAGGTGCCATCGGTCGGCTGAACCGCCATCAGCGGCCCCGACCACTCGACGAGTCGCGCAGGGACTCCCTCGGCGACCGTCGTTGCGGCGACGACGGTGCCCGTCGCCGGCTCGTAGATCACCGAAGCCCGAGAGCCGTCCACTGCGGTCCAGTTCGTCTCGTACACCGGCCACGGAGTCACCGCGCCGAGTTCCGGCGGCCACTCGGAGACCGCACCGACCGACACCGATCCCTCGATGCGAGGAATCAGGTACTCGTCGGCGGCGAGCCAGCCGCCGAGTGCGGCGGCGGCGAGCACCGCGAGCACGACGACGTTGACGATCGCACGGCCGATCGCGCCGCCGACCACGAGGATCGGGTTGCGGTCCTTGGGTTGCGGGAGGCCGGGCAGGGCATGCGCGGTCGGGGGTGTCTTGGTTCGAAGAGCCATGTCAGGAACCCGCCTGGTCGTCGGATCGGAGCACGTCGATCGGGTCGGACGACATCGACACCCAGGTGATGTCGTACCCGCTCACACCGTCGGAGCCGACGGAGCGCACGCGACGCAGGTGGCCGCTGTCGTCGATCCACACGTCGACGGTGTCGTCGAAGGAGAGTCGGTCGTCCGACCACGCTGCGTAGGCGATCGGCTCGGAGGCGGCGAAGGCCGACACGTCGAGCTGGATCCGATACCGAGTCGTCGCAACCGAGCGCGTCGGCGATCCGACCGGCGTGGGCGCGGTCGAGACCTGCTCGACCACCTCCTCCGCCGACTCGATCGCGCCGGGGGTCGAACCCACGACCGTGTTGGTGACGACCTCCGGCACGGTGGGCACGGGCGGCGCACTCGGTCCGGGAACCGTCGACGTCGACGGACTCGGGTCGATCGGCAGCGCATCGAGCGTCTCCGCGGTCGACTCGAGGAGTGTCGCGTAGGGACGGGCGTCCGCCGGCAGGACATCGGCGAGTGTGTGATGCACGGCCAACTCGTCGATCGCCGTCGCGGCCGACGCGAAGCCGAACGGATCGCCCGGCACCCAACTCTGGGAGAGCGGGTCGTACGTCACGAAGGACCCGCCCAGCCGGTCGAGTTGCACGGTCTCGCCGGCCGGGACGTTGCGCTCGTCGAGAACGACGGCGTCGAGTGTGACGTCTCCGGTCGCCGGCGCAGTGAGTGCGCTGACAGACACGCCCGAACCACCAGCACCGCTCGGACCGGTGATCGAGACTCGCATCTCGACCGCCGCGGCCGAGGTCGTGCGGGTGGCGACCGGGAGCTCGCCGATGGGCGTGTCGGCCCCGCGGACGTCGTCGGCGCGCGTCTCGATCTCCTCCCAGGCGAAGCGTGCACCGATGCCGGCGCCAGCGAGGGCGATGGCGCCGAAGATCGTGCGGGCGATCGTGGATCCCAGGCTGCGCTTGCGAACCTTCGCGCTCGACGCCGACGGGTCCCAGCCGTAGGGCGACGCGGTGAAGGAGGCCGCAGCAGCGGTCGGTGGCGGCGCCGGCTTGGCGGCCGTCTGCGGCGGGAGAGCGGGCCCCGTGGGAGCGGTCGCCGGGGCAGCCGGCGTGGCCGCTGGGGCAGCGGGCTCGACGGGTGCCGCTTCGACGGGCACGGTCTCGGCCGACTCGGTGTCGACCGGCTGACTGGCCGGCTCGACGGGGACCGCAGGGTCGATCGTCGGTTGCGCGGCGGGGGCGAGATTCATCTCCGCGACGTTCGACTCAGGATCCGTGACGTGGTCGACCGGGGCGTCGTCGGTGGGTGCGGCGGCGACGTCGAGGGTGGGGGCGTCGATCGACGGCGGGGCCGCGGGCGGCGTGTCGGTGACGGCGTCCATCGGCGGCACGGTGATCGCGACGTCGAGGGCCGTCAGCTCCGGGGCCGGAGTCGGAGGAGTCGGAGGCGCCGGGGGGACCGGCGGTG
>JBCDAK010000153.1:0-11914 GCA_039185545.1 Actinomycetota bacterium | reverse complement strand
TGCATCTCGTCCGAACGTTCTTCGTCGTCGTGAGCGCAGCGGCGACCACGACGCTCATCGCAGGAGGCCTCACCGATCGAGAGATGGCGCGATGAGCGTCGACGTCATCGGCGTCTTCCTCCCGGGATCTCCCAGCAGGAGCGGATCGCGCGCTCGGACATCACCTCGGCCCGTCGACGAGTTCCAGCCCCCCGAGCGTGTCCTCCAGCGAGTCCAGCAACTACGAACCTGACCTGCGTCCTCGCGGGAGGTTGTGAAGCACGGCCGACGTGCACCTCGCGATCGCGTGCGTCGGCGGGCAGCGCGATCGCCGCTGCAATGCTGCAGGTGGAGCCGGCATGCCTCAGGTGGCGAGTTCGCGCGAGCTACTTCGGTGCGCTCACCGACGAGAGGAAGGCAAGAAGCAGGTCATTGGTCAGCTCAGGCCGTTCCTGCTGTACCCAATGGCCCGTGTCTGGAAGCACGTGTGCACCTCGTAGATCTCGCAGATACCGGTCGAGTTCGTCGACCGGGGTCAGAGCGATCGCTGGATCGTGCTCGCCTCCGATGAAGAGCGACGGCTGGTCGATCGTCGCGTCGGAGAGCTCTGCCGTGAGCTCCCAGTTCAGATCGATGTTGCGGTACCAGTTCAACCCACCCGTGAATCCGGTTCTGGCGTACTCGTCCACGAGTTCGCCGAACGACTCGCCGGTGTGCCACGGCGGAATGGGCGGGTGCTCTGGAGTCTCTGACAACATCCCGGTCCCGTCGGCGGGCCACTTCTCGGTTGGCGGTGGAGTGACCCGTGCCAGGGATCGTTGTGGATCTCGCGCCAGTTCAGCGTCTGCGGGACCGACCTGCTGGAAGTAGAGGAGGTAGTTGAACCGGTCGCCGAACAGTGCCCGGAGGAGTGGAATCACCGGTTCGCTGGTTCTTGGGGTGAAGGGTACGGACAGACCGGCAACCGCCTTCACGGCAGCTGGATGCAACATGGCGAAGTGCCATGCAGCGATGGCGCCCCAGTCGTGGCCGACGACGAGCGTCTGGGCGGAGTCGAGCTGCCGGGCGATCTCGCGGAGATCGTCGACGATTCGGACGATGTTGTACTCCGAGACGATCGGGGGCTTGGCGCTTCGTCCGTAGCCGAGCATGTCGGGCGCGGCGATGCGATAGCCCCCGTTGACGAGCGCTGGAATCTGGTGGCGCCACGAGGTCCAGTGTTCCGGAAATCCGTGGCAGAGCAGGACGAGTGGTCCGTCCCCGGCCGTGACCACGTGGTAGGGGTGCCCGAACACGTCCAGTGTCGAGTGCACGAGTGGTGGGTGGGCGGGCATGGTTCCATCCCTTTCTGTTCGGCGAGACGTCACCCGACGATTCCGCGACTTGCGCCGCCGTCGAGGGTGAAGCTCGCTCCAGTGGCGAACGATGCGTGGTCGGAGAGCAAGAAGACCGCGAACGTGGCGACCTCCTCCACGGTTGCGGCGCGGCCCAGCGGGACGCTGTGTGAGAGAAAGCGCTCGAGCGCCAACCCGGGTGCGACACCGTCAGGAGTCCGAGCGGACATCGCGCGCTCGGTCCGAGCGGTCAACGTCAGGCCGGGGTTCAGCGCGTTGACCGTGATGCCGCTCGCGGCGTAGTGCTCACTGGCCGATCTCGTCAGGTGCAAGAGCGCGGCGTTGATGCAGCCCAGGACGTAGGACGGCGACGCTCGCCGGCCCGCGGTGCCCACGATGTTGAGGATGCGGCCGCCGCCATCGGAGAGGTGGGGCGCCGAGAGCCGAATCAACTCAGCTGTCGCGATCAACTTCACGCGGACGCTGCTCTGCCAGTCGTCCGTCGTGACGTCGTCGAGCGTGCCGTACGGCGACTCACCAGCGCTGTTCACCAAGATGTCGACCCCGCCCAGCTGCGCCGACGCTGCCGCGACCAGTTCGGCGGGTGCGCCACTCTCAGCGAGGTCGAGCTCGCAGGTCCGCACCGTTCCGAGGGGCGCTTCGGTCTCGAGCGCGTCAAGCCTGGTCCGATCGCGGCCGGCCCCCATCACGTGAGCACCGGCTGCTGCGAGCGCCAACGCGACTCCACGCCCGATCCCAGAGCTGGCGCCGGTGACGATCGCCCGTCGACCCGCGAGGTCACTCAGCGGGATCACCGACTCCATGCTCGGCCCTTCGTGCGTACTCCGCCGGGTCCATCACCGCTCGGTACGTTGATCAGATGTCCGACGAACGTCGTCAGGACCGGGTCGACTCGATGAGCTGGGCGCTGGACGAGCTCGCAGACGGATGGACACTCTTGCTCACTCGCGAGGCGTTCTTCGGTGCCCGCCGGTTCGGCGAGTTCGTTGCCGGTCTCGACGCACCGAGGGCGAGGATCTCCGAACGGCTTGGGCGGCTGGTCAGCAGTGGTTGCATGGACCGTCTCGCGGACGAGGGCAACGACGCCCGGCCCGAGTACCGGCTGGCGAGAAAGGGTCGGGGCCTCTACCCGCTTGCTCTCGCGTTGCTCGAATGGGGGTCCGTGTACACGGCAGCGAAACCGACCACGTTGTTCCATCGAACGTGCGGCGCGCCGCTTCGAATCCAGTGCCGGTGCGCCTCGTGCAACGAGCACATCGAGCCCCGATCGGTGTCGTGGAGCGACTCGATCGCGTCGAGCATGACCTCCGACAAACGCCGTCGGCTCCCCGATGTCTCGGCCCTGTCCAAACGCGATGAGCCGGTCGGCGCGGCGATCTCGATGATCGGCGACCGTTGGAGCGCCGGCACGGTGGTTGTTCTGCTGAGCGGGCCGAGGACCTATTCCGTCCTTCGGGCTCGGCTTGGCGCCTCGACCAACATCTTGGCCGACCGCCTGCGACGTTTGGTCGCCGAGGGCATCGTGGTCCGACCGGAGCACAGTCGAGGCACGTACCGGCTGAGCCACGCCGGGCAGGCGCTGGCGCCCGTCGCCTATCTCCTCGCAACGTGGGCACTCTTGTGGGCGCCGGACGATGTCGGCTTGCGCCACGCAGGCCACCACGCGTGTGGGAGCCCGCTGGCCGTCGTCGCCGTGTGTGCGTCGTGCGGTGCCCCGGTCAAGACGCGCGACGTTGCGATCGTCGGGTGACGACGATGAGCTGACCCCGCTCACAGGGCCTCGAGGTCAGCAGCGCACACTGGCTCGCCGGTCTCGGCCCACCGACGGAGCAGCTCGGGTGTGCGCGGCGTGAGTGAGATCAGAAATCGGCCAGACGCAATGCCGTCGCCGAGGGCTGCGACCACGGCCTCCGGCGGGTCTGCGTCGACCAGTGTCCACGACGGCTGCGAGACGGGGCCGTCTGCGGCCCAGAGCTGGGCGTCGAACGGAAATGACGTCGCCGTGAGGCGAGGCGCGAGGTAATGCACCGCAACACCTGCCGCGTCGAGTTCGCGGCGCAGTCCCATCGCCACCCCGAGTAGGGCATGCTTCGTCGCTGCGTACGCAACGTTGCCACCACGCGCGTCGGTCACCAGAGCCGTCGATGACCCGGTGATCACCAAGCTGCTTCCTCCCTCACCGACCAAAGCGGGAAGCATCGCCTGGACGGTGTGCACGACGCCGAGAACGTTCACGTCCATGAGGCGCTGCCACTCACTCGGCGGAACGTCCTGGAACCTTCCTGCGGCGGCGACGCCTGCATTCGCCACGACGAGTCGCGGGCTACCAATCTCGTTGGCTCGTTCGGCGACGCGTGCGAGGTGGTCGGGATCACGTACATCGCCAGCCACGGCGTGCACCACGACTGAATGTCGCCCCAGATCCGCCGCTGCCGCTTCCAGTGCGCCGACATCGCGGTCCGACAGCACCAGGTTGACCCCCGATCGCGCCAGAGCCGCGCTTGTGGCGAGTCCGATCCCCCTCGCTGCACCGGTGACAACCGCCGTCTTGCCCGAGAACTGCGAGAACAAGGCGGAGATCACCGGTGGGAGTCCACGGCTCGAGCGTCGAGTTGATGGTCGAACACGACCCACTGCGCCGCTCCCGCCACGCCGGCTGAAACAGCTGGGTCGCGAACCCACCGCGTCGAGAAGCCGTGCGCCACTGCGGGAGCGCGGCAGTCACGGTCGATCGGGCTCTGTGTCAGCGCTCGACGACGAGCGCGCTGCGTGCCCTTGACCTCAGCTCGCTCCACCGAATCCAGTGTGGCTTCAGTTCCGTTATGAAAGCAAATCGGCGTCCGAGGGTCCATGGAGGCCGAACAGGTCGCCGTCGACGACCGTCGGTCGTCCTTTCGACTTTCGACTCTGGCTGTGTGTCCGCCACCGGGTCGTGTCGACTCGTCCTCTGCTCGAACTCGTTGCTCAGGCCAACTCGTCGAGCGCCGCGATGGCAATCCGGGCCGCTTCCTCGAGTCCGATGTCGGACTCCGACTCGAACTCGACGATGCCGTCGTCGGTGAGGGTCGCGACCACCATCGCGGCGATCAGCTCCGACGGGCGGGAGTGGTAGCTGCTCGCCGCACGCACTGCGAGGATCCGGGACGCTGCTCGGTGCTCCCCTCGGACGGCGAGCGCCAGTGCGGCAACGGTGACGTCGGTGAGCACGGCGAGGTTGCCGAGCCTCCCGGTCGTCCGGGCCGGGAAACTCCCCACGACGATCGGTTCGGGACCGGCCTCGACCGCCGCCCCCAACGTCGACCGGAGTCGACCGATCACCCGGTCGTCGTGAATCATGCTCGCCAACGCGATCGAGCGGAACGACGCAGTGCCGGCGGCGAAGAGCATCTGTCCCCGATCGACGGCGGCCTCGACGGCGCGATCGAACGGGTCGAGTGCATCCGCGAACCGCTGATCCCAGTAGGCCTCCGTGCCATCGGCGAGCAACTCGAACGGGCGCCCGGTCACTCCGCTGCGTCGAGCGACCGAGCGGAGCGCATCGTTCGCCTGGGGCTCGACACGGCCGGCGTTGCTGACCGCGAACACCCGCAGTGCTCGTACCGACAGTTCGGTCAGTCCCGACCCATCGGCACCAGCGTGCCGCTGCGATTCCAGGCGCTCGAGCTGCTCGGAGACGCCATCGGTGTCCCCTCGATACCAAGCGCTCCAGAGACGAGCGAGCACGATCGGTGGCGTCGGCTCCACCGTGTCCATCGACTGGACGATCTGAGCTGCGCGGTCGCGATCACCGCCGTGCGCAAGGAGCCTCGATGCGACGGCGAGCGACTCGGCACGATCGATCTCACCGGCCGTCACCGGCCCGTCGCCGCCGGCAGCGGAGATCGCCCAGTCGATGACCTCCGCCTGGAGCCAGAGCTCGGCGTACACGGCCACGGCGCTCACGACCCGTCTGACCGAGGCGAGGTCGTTGCGTGCCAGCGCCTGTTCGACTGCGCCACGCAGGTTGGGCCAGAGCCGTTGCAACGTCGCGACCGCACGGTCGACGTCCCCCGACTCGGCGAGCAGGCTCGCTGCCTCGGCCGACTCGGTGAAGTGCGTGACGTATCGCTCGACCGCCGCCGCCTCACGTGCCGAGTCGGCGAACAGCCGGATCGGCTCGAGCACGCGGAAGCGGCTCGTCGTGGCGCCCGCGACGGGGACGACGAGTGACGCTTCGACGAGCCGCACCATCGTGTCCATCGCGTCGGCACCGATCACCGCGGTTGCGTCGTCGAGGTCGAACTCGCCACGCAGGATCGACAGTGCACCGAGCGAACGCTGATCGGTCGCAGCGAGCGACTGGAACGACCAGTCGACGGCGCGCTCCATGCTGCCATGGCGGTCGTCGCCGTCGAGTCGCCGGCCGCCGAGGTGATCGCGAAGGCGGCCCGCGATGTCGTCCAGCGACAACATCCGAGTGCGCGCTGCTGCGAGCTGGATCGCCAGGGGCACGCCGTCGAGCCGGCGACACAGGCCCGCCACCGTGGCGTCGGAACGATCGACGTCGACCGCATGGGCAGATGCACGGCGTGCGAACAGCTCGATCGAGTCGCTGAGCGACAGAGGTCCGAGCGGCAACAGCCACTCGCCGTCGACACCGAGCCGCTCGCGGCTCGTGACGGCGATCGAGACGTCGGGACACGACATGAGCACCGTCGAGCAGACACGTGAGACCTCACCGCGGACGTGCTCTGCGTTGTCGATGATCAACAGCAAGTCCCGACCATCGAGTTGGCGGATGACCGACTCAGCGGTCGTCGCACCGGCGATCGGTGGGGCGCCGACCTGACGCGCGATCGATGCCCACACTGAGGAGGCCTCTGCGACTGCGGTGAGATCGACGAGCGAGACCCCGTGGACGAAGCTGCCGGCGATCTGCGCCGCCACGTGCCGGACCACATGAGTCTTGCCGATCCCACCCGGGCCGACGATCGTGACCATCCGGTGCTCGGAGAGCTCCGTCGAGAGTCGCGTCACCACGTCGTCGCGACCGATCAGCGGCTCGACCGGAGCGGTGATCGTCGCCCGCCGCGACGTCTCGTCCGACTCGGCCGCACTCAGTTCCTCGACGGGCCCCACGAACCTGAAGCCGACACCGCGGGCGGTGCGAATCAATCGTTGCTGGTCGCCGTCGTCTCCGATGGCCTGGCGAGCGGTCTTGATGCGACTGGAGAGGGCCGACTCCGAGACGAACCGATCTCCCCAGATCGTGTCCAACAGCTCGGACTTGGGCACGACACGATCGCGGTGCTCCAACAGGTAGGCGAGCACCTCGAAGACCTGACGTTCGACGCCGATGGCTCCGTCCGCGCCCCGAAGCTCTCGCGCCGCGGGATCGAGCACGAACTCCCCGAAACGGAAGCTCACACGATCTTCCGACACCGCACCGTCCCTCCGACTCGACCAGACCCGCGGCGACGGTATCTCCCGGGGAGGCCGCAGTCGTCCCCGAGTCGACCTCAGGGGTCCGTGACCTGCAGCGGTCGGTCCTGCGCCACGGAGTACCGTCGAATCGGTGGGCCGCCTCGTGGTGCTGGTCAACGGCCTCCCCGCGGCGGGGAAGTCGACCCTCGCTCCGCATCTCGCCACGAGCCTCGGGGTGCCGCTGCTGAGCAAGGACGTCATCAAGGAGGCCCACGCGGACGTGCTCGGGACCGCGTCCCCGGTCGACGGCGACCAGCGAGAGTGGAACCGACTGCTGGGTGCCGCGGCATCGGAGACGATGTGGCGCCTCCTCGATACGTCGCCGGCTGGCGCGGTCCTCGAGAGCTCGTGGCGCGCCGACGTCCGTCACCTGGTCACGGCCGGGCTGTCACACGCGAGGTTGCGCGGGGCCGCTGAAGTCTGGTGCCATGCACCGATCGAGCTCCTGCGCGAGCGCTTCCACCGCAGATGGAACTCGACGCACGCGATCCACGGTGTCGAACCCGACGAGGAGGAGTGGGCGCAGATGGTCCGCCACGCCGAACCGCTCGCGCTCGGACCGGTGCTTCACGTCGACTCGTCGGAGACTGTCGATATCGCATCGATCGCGGACTGGTGTCGCGTCAACGCGACGGCGCTCGACGCCGAGTGACGGTGACGAACCGATTCGTCCGATCAGCGTCGATGGCCGCCGGGCACCGATCAGCGTGAGAAATCGCTGGATCGACCAGGACTCCCCGCCTCCTACGGTGCGGGCGGTGCAGGTTGCGATCGTGACGCTCGAGGGGTTCAACGAACTCGACTCGTTCGTCGCCATGACCATCCTCGGTCGAGTTGACCAACCCGACTGCAGTGTCGCGATCGCGTCGCCCGCTCCGACCGTCGCCTCGATGAACGGCGTCACGGTCGAAGTGCAGATGTCTTTCGACGACCTGCCCGCGGCCGACGCTGTCATCATCGGAAGCGGGACCAAGAGCCGCGAGCATGCAGCAGATCCGGTCGTCCTGGAATCGCTGCGTCTCGACCCACGACGGCAGTTGATCGGCTCCCAGTGCTCAGGCGCCCTGATGCTCGCTCGACTGGGTCTCCTCGAGGGACTTCCCGTGTGTACGGACAGCGCCACCAGGCCGTGGGCGGTCGAGGCCGGTCTCGATGTCGTCGAGCGGCCGTTCTCCGCATCGGGCAACATCGCGACCGCAGGTGGCTGCATGTCGAGCCAGTACCTCGCCACCTGGATGATCGCTCGGCTGTGTGGCGTCGACTCGGCTCGCCACGCACTTCGCTCGGTCGCGCCCGTCGGCGAGGAGGATGACCAGGTCGAGCGCGGACTCGGCCACGTGCGCTCGACGTTCCGTTCGCCGTCGCCGGCTACGGCTGGGGTTCGGAGTCCAGTGCTCCCGACATGATGTCGATCAACCGCAGCGAGGAACCCTCGGTGGCGGACAGTCCTGCGATCACTTCAGCTCGATCTGCGACCGATCGGTTCGCACTCATCTTCTGCTTGGCGTCGATCCGGTCGAGCGACACCGAGACACCGACGATCGCAGCGAGGTGCCGGTCGATGAAGTCGTCCGGGGCGTCGTCCACCTCCCACCGATCGGATCCGTCACTGCGCCGCGACTCGTGGACGTCGGTCATCCGACGGACGAGGTCGGACAGCCACTCCGTGTCCTGATGTAGCTGGGCGACACCGTGGACGTGGACCGCCTCGTAGTTCCACGTCGGCACGACACGTCCACCGGATTCGTGTTTCGACCGGTACCAACTCGGCGAGACATAGCTCTCCGACGCCATGGCGATGATCACAACCGGACTCCCATCGAGTTCTCTCCAGTGGCTGTTCGCCCGAGCAATGTGCCCGGCGAGGCGTCCTGACTCCCGGTCGACGACCACCGGAAGACTCGTGACCTCAAAGCCCGCCGAGCCCGACGAGACGAGATGGACGATCGAGGCCGACCCCAGGATCTCGAGGGCGACATCTTCGTGATCGACTCGATCGGATGGTCGCGCGTACATCCGTCCATCTCAACAGCGTGCGACGAGCGCCGACGAGCGGGTTCCGAGGGCTCCCGACGTCCCTCGAGTGCCGGCTCGCCAATGACCTGCGAGGTCCACGACAGGTCGTCCGGATTTGCTGCGGCCGCAGGCGAACTGCAGCAGCTGATGGGCCCCCAGCCGTGCGTTCGGGCCCCGCAATACCGAGCAGTAGGGTCGCCGAATGAGGCAGGCTTCGAGACAGGGGGTGGTGTTGACCGGCGTCGATCGGCACGTCCCCGGATCATCCGACGGATCGTTGTCCGAGGTCACCGACCACTTCGACGAGGCGAGCCACCACCTGGTCTGGAGTCAGCGGTCCGGCGTCGAGATCCGCACGCCTCGGATGTCACTCCTCGTCAACTCGCCGGTCGGTCTGTGGATCCCCGGTGGGTACCCGTACACGGTCGAAGCGTCGTCGGTGTGGTGGACCGCGAGCTTCGACGCCGAGTCGTGTCCAACCTCCTGGTGCACGGTCGCCCACATCGACTTCGACGAGGTGATCGGGCCGATGCTCGCTCACCTCTACCGTCACCCCGCACGTGGTTGGTCGTCGGATCTGCTGTCGTCGGTGGTCGCACAACTGGAGGACGAGATGCTCGGTCGGACGCATCCGCTCCGGTTCCCCATCGACCCGCGCGCTCGCGAGATCGCCGACGCCATCGTCGCCGATCCGGCCCATCGCTACGAGCTCGCGGACTGGGCTGCGGTCGTCGGTGCCAGCGAACGGACGCTTCGCCGGGTGTTCCTCGAGCAGACCGGACTGCCGTTCGGTAAGTGGCGTCTGCACCATCGCATGCACGTGGCGAGGCGGCTCTTGCGTGACGGTGTCCCTCCGAGTGCGGTCGCACAACGATGCGGGTACGGCTCCTCGACGACGTTCGCTCGCGCATTCGCCTCCGCAACCGGGCTCAGTCCGGGCGAGTACGCCGCTCGGGTCTCCCGACGCGACCTCGATGAGCACGACGTTTGGCCGTCGCGGTCGCGAGATCGTCCGGGTGGGTCGACGGGCCTTCCGTACGTTGACAAGGACGTGTGGGATTCGTTGCTCGGAGGCGAGATGGCAGGACAACACATGCGGACACTTGCTGCGGCGACAGCGCTGCTCGTGTTCGCCGCCGCGTGTGGAGACGGCGACGGCGACAACGTCACGTCGGAGGCAATGACGACGGCGACCGGTCCTTCGGCGTCGGAGCCGGAGCCGGCTCAGTCGTCGGACTCCGGACCATCGACGTCCGGACCGTCAGCCGTCGAGGCGTCGACCTCCGACGAGTCGACGACCGAGTCGTCCACGTCCTCGGCGACCGCCACGGAACCCGTCGACGATGCAGGCGAGGCCGACGGCGAGGGTCAGCCGGTCGAGACGACGATGCCCGTTCCGGGGTCGCTCCAGGACCAGAGCGAGCCGACCGAAACTCGCGTCCTCGTGGACGGGCTCGGCCGCGAGGTCGAGATCTCGGTGCCACCGCAGCGCATCGTCGCCCTCGAGATGGCAGCGAGCGGCGATCCTCTCCTCTCGGTCGGTGCTCCGGTGGTTGGCCTCGCCATCCGCGACGGTGGCGTCAACGACACTCGGCGGTTCTACCCCGGGGCCGAGGCCATCCCCGTCGTCGGCACACCGTTCGACGTCAACGTCGAGGCGGTTGCCGCCCTCGAGCCCGACCTGATCACCGTCGGGAGCAATCCGAACATGTTGACCGACCTCGCTCTCCTCGAAGAGATCGCACCGACGGTGGTGACCGGCGGCGCTCCGGGCACCGGCGACGAGTCCGTCATCGACGTCGTCATGGGACTGGTCGGCGAGGTGACCGGACTCGAGGATCGAGTCGCCGAGGAGAAGCTCCGGGCCGAGCAGGCCATCAGCGATCTCACGGCGGCGAAGCCCGACGGGACACTCAGCTTCGCCATCGTGGGCTGGTTCGATCCGAACATCGCCGTGTTCGCACCCAACGCGTTCGGTGCCGACGTCGAGGTGCTTCGTCGTGCGGGCCTCGTGTTCGCCGACGTCGTCGCCCAGTCCACCGCTCCGTACAGCGAGCTCATCAGCCAGGAGCGAATCCTGGACATCGAGGCCGACCTCTTCCTGTACCTGGACAACCGTGAGATCGAGACCTTCGGGCTGTTCCCGTCGCACCCGACCGTCCTGGCCGGGCAGTCGCACCCCGTTCCGGTCAACGCGTCGGGGCTCTCGTATGCGGCGATGGTCCGCTACGCGGAGTATTTCCTCCCGATCGTCGCCGGAGCAGACCCCGGGTTGGTGATGGAGGCGGCCTCGTAGAGCTCGGTCTTCATTGTTGCGTCCTCGCACCAGTGCATTGCTTCTTCTTGGTCTTGTTGCATTTGCGGATCGTTCGTACGGTCGTCTGCAACGCCCGGATCGTCCGGGTCTCGACCAAGGAGACCACCCATGTTCCAGAAGTTCCAGACGGCTCAGACCAGCCGGAAGCAGCGACTCGCGCCGGACCTGCTCCGGGCGGTTCCGCCGGCGTACGCGTTCCCGGCACTGAGCACGTTCGCCAACGCCCAACTGATCGGCAACGATGCGCTCGCCACCGCAGCGTTCACCACGATCGCCATCCCCAGCGCCGCTGCCGCGGCGGCCGTGACCGTGCGAGATCACGTCCGGCCGCGACGACGCGGCCTCGTGCGCGCCGCGATCTCGGGCGCTGCGATCGGACTGTTCCCCGCCCTCGCGGTGACCGGCGCGCTCGTCACCAACGACATCGCTGCGTCGGCGATGTGGTGGGAGGCCCCACCCTCTGCAGCGATCGGAGGCGCGGTCGCGTCGGTTCTCGCATCTCGGCGCGCCGCCCGCGCCCACCGCCAGCAAGCCGACACGCCCGTCGACCCACGGGAACCCGGCAACGAGGTTCTCGGCGACCGGACCATGCAGACCGTGGGAGTCCGATGATGGGCCGGTTCGTCGTCTACGGAGCGACCGGAGCGATCGGGCGTCCGCTCACCGAGATCCTTCAGCGCCGCGGCCACACCGTCGTCGCACCCATGCGCTCCGCTCCGAAGGAAACGCCCGCCGGCGACGTGAGCAACGAGGTCGTCGACCTCACCGACGTCGCGTCGCTCCG
>JBCDAK010000152.1:0-12052 GCA_039185545.1 Actinomycetota bacterium | reverse complement strand
CGAGGGCGTCGAGCCGTCGGTCGAGGCGCGCACCGTCGGTCGCATCGTCGAGGTCGGCGACGGCATCGCCGGCGTGTCCGGCCTGCCCGACGCGGCCGTCAACGAGCTGCTCGAGTTCGAGGACGGCTCGCTCGGGCTCGCCCTGAACCTCGACGAGAATCAGATCGGCGCCGTCGTCCTCGGCGACGTCGACGCGATCGAGGAGGGACAGACCGTCAAGTCGACCGGCAACATCCTCTCGGTCCCTGTCGGTGACGGCATGCTCGGCCGCGTCGTCAACGCCCTCGGCCAGCCCGTCGACGGCAAGGGTGATCTCGTCGGCGTCGAACAGCGCCGCATGGAGATCCAGGCGCCGGGAATCCTCGGCCGCAAGCCGGTGCACGAGCCCCTGCAGACCGGCATCAAGGCGATCGACGCCATGACGCCGATCGGACGGGGACAGCGCGAGCTCATCATCGGCGACCGCAAGACCGGCAAGACCACCGTCGCCATCGACACGATCCTCAACCAGCGCGGCAAGGACGTGAACTGCATCTACGTGGCGATCGGCCAGAAGGGCTCGACCGTCGCACAGACCGTCGACACCCTCCGCGAGAACGGAGCGCTCGACTACACGGTCGTCGTCACGGCGCCCGCGGCCGACGCCGCCCCGTTCAAGTACCTGGCGCCGTACGCCGGATGCGCCATGGGTCAGCACTGGATGGACAACGGTCAGCACGCACTCGTCGTGTACGACGACCTGTCGAAGCAGGCCGAGGCCTACCGTCAGCTCTCGCTGTTGCTGCGCCGTCCTCCGGGACGCGAGGCCTACCCGGGCGACGTCTTCTACCTGCACAGCCGTCTGCTCGAGCGTGCAGCGAAGCTGTCCGACGAGAACGGCGCCGGCTCGCTCACCGCACTGCCGATCATCGAGACGAAGGCCGGCGACGTGTCGGCGTTCATCCCGACCAACGTCATCTCCATCACCGACGGCCAGGTGTACCTGCAGGACGACCTGTTCAAGTCGGGTGTCCGCCCGGCGGTCGACGTGGGCATCTCGGTGTCGCGAGTGGGTGGCGACGCCCAGATCAAGTCGATGAAGAAGGTGGCCGGCACGCTCAAGGGCGACCTCGCCCAGTTCCGTGAACTCGAGGCGTTCGCCACGTTCGGATCAGAGCTCGACGCCGTCTCGAAGCGTCAGCTCGAGCGCGGCGAGCGTCTGGTCGAGCTGCTGAAGCAGCCGCTCAACAGCCCGATGGAGGTCGAGGAGCAGGTCGTGTCGATCTACGCCGGCACCAACGGCTACCTCGACGAGCTGCCGACCGCCGACGTGGTCCGGTACGAGACCGAGCTGCTCGAGCACATGCGCTCGACGCAGTCCGGTCTGCTGTCGTCGATCCGCGACGGGGAGCTGCCCGACGAGCTCGGCTCGGTGATCGAAGCGTTCACCGAGAGCTTCCACAGGTCCGACGTCGTCGAGGGCAACCCGGTCGACCCGACCACGGTCGACGAAGGCGAGATGGGCGACGCCGATTCCGCCAAGACCCTCGCCACGGAGTGAACGCGGCGAACCACGACGACACGACGACGGAGTACTGATCCTTCATGGCTGGTGGACAAGAGAGAATTCTTCGGGGCCGCATCAGGGCGATGCAGCAGACGAAGAAGATCACGCGCGCCATGGAGCTCATCGCGGGCTCGCGGATCGTCAAGGCGCAGCAGCGGGTCGCGGCGGCCGTGCCGTACTCCAACCAGATCACCGAGGTGGTCAAGGACCTCGCCGCCGCGGGTGGCACGTCCGAGTCGCCCCTCCTCGCCGGCCGCGAGACCATCTCGACCACGTGCTACGTGGTGATCAGCGCCGACCGAGGCCTGTGCGGCGGCTACAACGCCGGCGTCCAACGCGCCGCCGAGGGTGAGGTCAAGGCCGACGTCGAACGGGGCCTCGGGTACTCGCTCGTCCCGGTCGGCAAGAAGGCACTCGGGTACTTCAAGTTCCGCGGCTACGAGCTCGCACAGGAGTTCACCGGCTTCAGCGACCAGCCGAGTTACGACGACGCTCGCCGGATCGGTGAGTACGTCGTCGACCTCTACACCTCCGGTGAGGTCGACAAGGTCGAGCTCGTCTACACGCGGTTCATCACGCCGGGCAGCCAGGAGGTCGTGCTGCGCCCGCTCGTGCCCCTCTCGTCCGAAACGGTCGAGGGTGGCGACGGCAAGGCCGGCACCGACGACGGCACGGGTGCCGACTTCGACTTCGAGCCCGATCCGCTCACCATCCTCGACTCGCTGCTCCCGCGGTACATCGAGGCTCGCGTCTATGCGGCCCTGCTCAACGCCGCCGCCTCCGAGCACGCGTTCCGCCAGCGAGCGATGAAGTCGGCGACCGACAACGCCGAGGACCTCATCAAGAACCTGTCGATCGTGATGAACCGGGCCCGTCAGGACTCGATCACCCAGGAGATCATGGAGATCGTGGGCGGCGCCGACTCGCTCGACGCCGACAGTGACGGCGTGAAGTACGTCGACCTCGGCGACGACGTCGTCGCACCTCCGGCCGCTCCGACGCCCGAGCCGACCCCGCCGGCTCCCGAACCGGCCAGGCCGGCACCGCAGGCCGCGCCTGCTCCCGCCGCGACCGCCACGGCCACGCTCGAGCCCGACGATCTCAAGAAGATCAAGGGCATCGCCGGCGTTCTCGAGGAGCGCCTGCACGACATGGGGATCACCACGTACAAGGAGATCACCACCTGGGACGACGAGGACATGGATCGCATCGACGACCACCTCGGGTTCGAGGGCCGCATCCAACGCGACGACTGGCAGGGACAGGCCCGCCGGTTCCACAACGAGAAGTACCCCGACGACCAGATCTGACATCACACCTGGGGTCAGACCCCAGGCGTGATCCTCCACACACCACACCAGGAGACACGAGTCATGACCATGACCGAGAACGAACTGCAGAACGGCCGGGTCGTCGGCATCGCCGGCCCCGTGGTCGACGTCGAGTTCCCCCGCGGCGCGCTGCCCGAGCTGAACACGGCGCTCGAGTTCGACATCATCATCGACGGCGAGCCACAGCCGGTCCTCGCCGAGGTCGCCCAGCAGCTCGGCGACGGCCGCATCCGTGCGGTCTGCCTGAAGCCGACCGACGGACTGGTCCGCGGTGCCGAGGTGCGCAACACCGGCAGGGGCATCACCGTGCCGGTCGGCGACAAGGTGCTCGGCAACGTGTGGAACGTGTGGGGTCAGCCGCTCGACTACACCCCCGAGGGGTTCGAGGACATGGAGCGGTGGGAGATCCATCGCGACGCCCCGGGCTTCGACGCCCTCGAGCCGTCGGCGCGCATGTTCGAGACGGGCATCAAGGTCATCGACCTGCTCACCCCCTACGTGGCGGGCGGCAAGATCGGCCTGTTCGGCGGTGCCGGCGTCGGCAAGACCGTGCTCATCACCGAGATGATCAACCGGGTCGCGTCCCAGCACGGTGGTGTGTCCGTGTTCGCCGGCGTCGGTGAGCGCACCCGTGAGGGCACCGACCTCCGGCTCGAGATGAAGGAGTCGGGCGTCTTCGAGAAGGCCGCCCTCGTGTTCGGTCAGATGGACGAGCCGCCGGGGGTCCGTCTGCGCGTCGCCCTCTCGGCCCTCACCATGGCCGAGTACTTCCGCGACGAGCAGAACCAGGACGTGCTGCTCTTCGTCGACAACATCTTCCGCTTCGTGCAGGCCGGCTCGGAAGTGTCGACCCTCCTCGGCCGCATGCCGTCGGCGGTGGGATACCAGCCCACGCTCGCCGACGAGATGGGCCAGCTGCAGGAGCGCATCACCTCCACCCGCGGTCGGTCGATCACCTCGCTGCAGGCCGTGTACGTGCCCGCCGACGACTACACCGACCCGGCGCCGTTCACCACGTTCACGCACCTCGACGCCACCACCGAGCTGTCCCGCCAGGTGGCGGCCCTCGGGATCTACCCGGCGGTCGACCCGTTGGCGTCGACCTCGACGATCCTCAGTCCCGAGGTCGTCGGCCAGCACCACTACGACGTGGCCCGCCGAGTGCAGGAGACGCTGCAGCGCTACAAGGAGCTGCAGGACATCATCGCCATCCTCGGTCTCGACGAGCTGTCCGAAGAGGACCGCCTCACCGTCAACCGGGCGCGCAAGGTGCAGCGCTTCTTGTCGCAGCCGTTCTACGTCGCCGAGGTGTTCACCAGCATCCCGGGTGAGTACGTGCCGGTGAAGGACACGGTCGAGTCGTTCGAGGCACTGGTCAACGGTGATCTCGACGAGGTGCCCGAGCAAGCGTTCCTCAACGTGGGCGGCGTCGACCAGGTGCTCGCCAAGGCGAAGGAACTCCAGGAGAGCTGATGGCCGGCTCCCTCACCGTCGAGCTCGTGTCGCCCGAGAGCGTGGTGTTCTCGGGTGAGGCCAACATGGTCATCACGCGCACCCTGGGTGGGGGCGAGATCGCCTTCCAGGCGGGCCACGCCCCGTTCGTCGGTGCGCTCGTCGAGAACCACGCCCGGATCTTCCTCACCGACGGATCCATCCAGGACGTCGCCGTTCACCGTGGATTCGTCGAGGTCGCCGACGATCGTGTGTCGATCCTCTCCGACAACGCCGAGCTGGCCGAGGACATCGACGTCGACCGAGCCCGAGACGCCCTGGAGCGACACGAGAAGACCCTCCGCGACGAAGAGATCGAGGAGAAGATCGCCGACGCCATCGCGGGGCGCGCACGAGCTCGCGCCCGCCTCACCGCGTCGGGAACCGGTTTCACCGCCTGACGCGGTCAGGCCGGCCGGCGGTCGGCCCAGGGGTGGGCCGCCTCGAGTTGCGCGGCCACTCGGAGCAGGAGGTCCTCGCGGCCCCAGGCGGCCACGAGCTGGATGCCCACCGGAAGGCCGGCCTCGTCGTGTTCTCCGGTCGTCCAGTGAAGCGGGAGGCTGACCGCCGGCTGCCCGCTCGTGTTGAACGGTGGGGTGAAGCCGACGAACTCGGCCGCACGGATCATCCCCGCCATGGGATTGTCGTCAGCGGGAAGGTGCTCGCCGATGTTCACCGGCGGCAGGTTGAGCGTCGGCGTCAGCAGGAGATCCCACCCGTCGACGTCCCACCACGACTGGAGACGACGCCGGTAGTCGCTGATCGCAGCGAGCCCCTCGAGGTAGGCCGGAGCGGTGATCGCCCGGGAGAACTCGGCCTGGGCCCAGTTGACGGGCTCGACGTCGTCGGCGGTCATCGATCGGCCGAGCGCCGTCTCGCAGGCGCCGATCCCGACCGCCATCATCGACGCCCACACCGCCATGAAGCGTTGGGTGAACGTGCCGTCGTCGAGGATCTCGGGGTGGCCCGGTTCGACGTGATGCCCGAGGCCGTCGAGCATCGTGGCGGCCGACCGGACCGCCGCGGCACAATCGGGATGCAATGGCGGTCCACCCGCCGGCCGATGGTCGAGCAGACCGATCCGCAACGCTCCGGGGTCGGCCTCGAGTTCGTCGACGTAGGGGCGGACGGGCGCCGGAGCGACAACCGCATCGCCGGCGGCGGGCCCGTGCACCGCGTCGAGCAGGCGAGCCGAGTCGCGCACTGATCGGCTCACGCAGAACTGGACGCTGAAGCCCGATTCGTTGCGCACCGGTCCCATGGTGATCCGGCCCTGCGACGTCTTGAGCCCGACCAGCCCCGTGCACGACGCCGGGATCCGGATCGATCCCCCGCCGTCAGAGGCGTGGGCGATCGGCACCATCCCCGCAGCGACGGCGGCACCCGCGCCACCACTCGAACCGCCGGGCGTGCGATCGGGGTTCCACGGGTTCCGCGTCGGGCCCCACGCCGTCGGTTCGGTCACCGGGAGGCTGCCGAGCTCCGGTGAGTTGGTGCGACCGAGCGTGACGAGCCCGGCGTCCTTGAAGCGGGCGACGAGCGTCGCGTCGTGGTCGGCAATCGGCGCTGCGTCCTTCAGTGCCTGGTTCCCGTTCGACTGGGGGAAGCCCTCGTACTCGGCCCACAGGTCCTTCAGAAGGAATGGCACGCCCGCGAAGGGACCGGTGATGGAGCCGTCATCGACCCGCTGAGCGGTCTCGCGGGCGTGGTCGTACCACCGCATGACCACGGCGTTGATCGGACGGTCGCCCGACTGATCGAGCGCGTCGATCCGTTCCATCGCCGCCTCGGCCAGCTCGACCGCCGTGACCTCGCCATCGGCGACCAGCCGCGCCTGATCGGTGGCGTCCATCCATCGTGTCTCGGCTGCGAGGCCGCTCTCGATCCCCATGCGAGGTTGTGTAGCAGGCGGTGTGACGTCGTCGACGATTCGCCGCGACGTCCGTGGGTACGGTTCCGCTCATGTCCGCCTTTCCGTTCAGGTCCGCACTCGTCACCGGCGCTTCGGCCGGCATCGGCGCCGAGATGGCGCGCCAACTGGGCGAGGCCGGGGTTCCGACCGTGCTCGTGGCGAGGCGTCGGGAGCGGCTCGAGGAGATCGCGTCCCGACACGACGACTTCGACGTGCTCGAGGCCGATCTCACCACCGCCGACGGTCTCGATGCCGTGTCCGAGCGTCTCGCCGACACCGACGCGCCGATCGACCTGCTCGTCAACAACGCAGGGTTCGGAACCGGGTCGCCCTTCCACGAGATCGAGGCCGATCGCTTGGCTGACGAGATCGGCCTCAACGTCACGGCGCTCACCGTGCTGTCCAACGTCGCACTGCGATCGATGGTCGAGCGAGGGCGCGGGTATCTGCTGAACGTCGCGAGCGTCGTGGCGTTCCAGGCATCGCCGGGTCTCGCGACGTACGCGGCCACCAAGGCGTACGTCCAGTCGCTGACCGAGGCACTGCACGAGGAGATGCGGCCCTTCGGTGTGCACGTCTCGTCGCTGTGCCCCGGGCTCACCCGCACCGAGTTCCAGGAGGTGTCGAGCACCGAGGGGTACATCGACCGCATCCCCGGGCTCGCGTGGACCGAGGCCGATGACGTCGCGCGAGCCGGCCTCGTCGGCGTGGCGAAGAACCGGGCCACCATCGTGCCGGGGGCGCTCTACAAGGGGGCCGTCGCCGTGGGTCAGGTCACGCCGCGGGCCATCACCCGCCGGATCGGCGGCCTCGTCACCCGCACCTGATCAGGCCGGACGGGGGACCTGGTGTGAGAGCGTCCAGCCGACCTCGCTCGGCCCGTGCTCGTTGAGGTGGTCGAGGCGCTGTACCGCGTCGTCGAGCGTCGGGATCTCGCCCGCTCGGATCCACCACAGCACGGTGATGAGTCGATCCTGCTTCTCGAACCACTCTCGTCGACGCCGCATGTACATGGCGTGTCCGCTGCGGTTCATGAAGTGGAGGAGCGAGTCGACGTCCTCCCAGACCGACATGTTGGGTGCCACGAGCGGGTCGTCGGAGCCCGGCACGTCGACGAAGCTCGACGACGTGCCGTCCTCGGCGATCAGGCGCCACACGAAGCCGGGCGTCGACTCGGCGATCGAGTTGATCGGATCGAGTGCGAGTCGGAACTCGGCCATCTCGTCGCTGTCCAGCGCCGCACGGAACAGGCCGAGGTTGAGCTGTGCGACGTGCCACCCGTGTTCGGTCCCGGTCACGTCGTCGGCCACACCGCGAGCGTAGGGCGACGATCGTGACTCGTCCGCGTGGCCTCGTCGCTGTCACGATGTCGCGATGAGCGCCTATCTCATCGTGAATTACGACGTCACCGACCCCGACCTGTACGGCGAGTACCAGGGAGGTGCACCTGCTGCGCTGCGAATCCCCGACGAGTGCAAGGTGGTCGTGTTCGATCCGGCGACCGAGACGGTCGAGGGCGACGGCGCCGGCCACCAGACCGTGGTGCTCGAGTTCGAGTCCGCCGAGCGGGCGAAGGAGATCTACGAGTCGGGTGAGTACCAGGCGATCGTCGGCAAGCGACACGCCGCCACGTCGAAGCACTTCGCCGTGCTCGTCAACGGGTTCGGCTGAGCCCTCGCGACCGACGGGCGCGCCGGGGTCAGCCGGTCGAGCCGATCAGAGCGGCGAAGCCGCCCGCACCGATCTCGCTGTACGTGATGCTCGGCTCCGACGGCAGCAGGGTCGCGACGAACGACCGCACGTCGGGGAACGACGACCCCGACGGGGGAGCGATGTCGTCGGCCGAGTAGATCGCGAGTGCGGTCACGCCCGAGTTGGTGACCTGGTCGATCAGCGTCTCGATCTGCATCTCCGTCAGACCGGCGAGGTCGACGAAGTGCGTCCGCCGAGCCGTGGGGATCACGGCGTCGTGCGCGCTGACCCAGTCGGCCTTACCGACGTCGCGACCGAGCAGCACGATCTCGTTCGGCTCACTCGTGCCCGGGTCGTGTGCGTACCGCCAGGCCGTGACGCCCGCGTGCCAGCCGAACGACGAGCCCGGCATGGTCACCGGACCGGGGGGAAGGGTCGTCCCCGACCCACCGCCGGTTCCGCCGCCTCCGGTTCCGCCGCCTCCACCACTGCCGCCTCCGGTTCCGCCGCCCGAGCTCGCCGCGCAGGGCCCACCGGCGACGGGTGCGACGGTGTAGCTGTCACCTGCGACGGTCACGTCGTAGCGGGTCGACACCTCGTCGAGCACGTCGGCCGTCACCATGGCGGACTCGTCGCCGTAGGCACCCGTCAGCGTCCAGTGCGCCTCCGAGGCGGTGACGAGGTCCCGCAGCTCGACGGCGCAGGCGTTCTCGTCGGCCCGATCGGAGATCTGGCGCACGGCCAGGACGGTGATCGCCGCGAGCAGTCCGAGCAGCACGACCACGATGAGGAGCTCGACGAGCGTGAATCCGTCGTTCCGCCGCGCGTCGCGGGCGACGGTCGATGATCCGTTCGGCGCGCCGGAGGAGCCCACACCCCTTCATCGGCACGCCGGACGGCCCACACGAGTACAGGATGCGTCAAGTGGGACGCATCGCAGCGGTGCCGGTCAGTAATCGATCGCGGCGAACTCGCGCAGCTTCGACACGCGGTGACGTGCGTCGATCATGCGGACGGTTCCGCTGCGCGACCGCATCACGAGGCTCTGGGTGCGGGCACCGCCGGCGTCGAAGCGCACGCCGCGGAGCAGGGCGCCGTCGGTGAGGCCGGTGGCGGCGAAGTAGCAGTTGTCGGTGGTGATGAGGTCGTCCTGGGTCATGACGCGCTGGAGGTCGTACCCCGCCGCTTCCATCGCCATGCGTTCGTCGTCGGACTGCGGGGCGAACTGTGCCTGCATCTCGCCACCCATCGCCTTGAGCGCCGCCGCGGAGATGACCCCTTCCGGCGTGCCGCCGATCCCGAACAGCACGTCGGCACCCGCGTCGGGCCAGCACGTGGCGACCGATCCGTAGACGTCGCCATCGGTGATGAGCCGGATCCGGCAGCCGGCCTCGCGGACCTCGGCGATGAGATCGGCGTGTCGGGGTCGATCGAGGATGACGGCCGTGAGGTCTTGGACGTCTTCCTGCTTCGACTTCGCGATCCATCGCAGGTTCTGTGTGGGGCTGGCGGTGATGTCGATCGAGCCGACCGATTCAGGGCCGACCGCGATCTTGTTCATGTAGAACGACGGCCCGGGGTCGAGCATCGATCCACGGTCGCCGACCGCGATGACCGAGAGAGCGTTCGTCTTGCCGTGGGCGGTCAGGGTGGTGCCGTCGATGGGATCGACCGCGACGTCGACGAGGGGGGCACTTCCGTCGCCGACCTCCTCCCCGTTGTAGAGCATCGGCGCGTCGTCCTTCTCGCCTTCGCCGATGATGACCGTGCCGGTCATCTGGACCGTCGACAGCGACAGGCGCATCGCCTCGACGGCGGCGCCGTCGGCAGCCTCCTTCTGCCCTCGGCCGACCCAGCGGGCCGCAGCGAGGCAGGCCGACTCGGTGGCTCGCACGAGCTCCATCGCGAGGTTGCGGTCGGGACGTTCGCGCTGATCGGCGGCCATGACCCCACAACGTAGTGAAGGTGACGTCGTGAAGGCACGGCCGCCGATCGGGCGTCGGCGTCAAGGGCGGACGGCGCCGCTACGGCTGTTGCCGACGCCGACGCGCCCCCGACCGGAACCGGTTCCGGCCCCGTGCGTCGCGGAATCGTCGGGACGCCTCCGCCGAGCGACGGAGGTGTTCGTGATGCTGACGGATGATCAGCAGCTGGTAGTCGGGATGGTTGGGGTACATGACTCCTCCTGGAGCGTGTGGTGATGTCGTGAGTTGGGTGGTCGGTGGGGGATTGGATGGGGTGACGTGTGGAGTCGCGACGCGCCGACGAGCAGCTCGCGCGAGGCGCGGTCGGACCGGCGTCGACGAGCGACCGGGTGACGCAAACGAGCCAGTCGAGCGGGACCGGGCGATCGCCCGTCCGGCGCCGTCGCGTGTCAGGCCAGCGACACGGCGAGAACGGCCTGATCGGCCGCGCCGATCGGGCCCGCGAGCACGAGGTCGCCCGTGGTCGTCATGGTGATGAACATCTTCATGGTCGGGCCTCCTCTCGGCTCGGTGTCGACCTGCGGTGGTCGACGGCGGGCACCTTGTCAGACCGACCGGTGGTCGATCCAGTGAGTTTCCGGTCCGCCGGGATTCGGACCGCCGTAGGGTGCGCCCGTGGCGCCGATCCCACTCGAACTCGTCACCTCGGGGCGTGACCTGTCCGAGCCGAGGCTCGACCCGTCCGGGCGGTACGTGGCCTTCGTCCGACGCTCGGGTGGGGACGCGGCGATCGCCGTGGTCGACCTCGACGGTGACCGGGTCGAACGCGATCTCACGTTCGGACCGCCACCGCAACCGGGCCGCGGTCTCGGCGGAGGATGCTTCGCCTGGATGCCTCCAGCTGCGCCGGTCAGCGAATCGGTTCCCGACGTCGTCTACGTCGCCGACGACGGCGAGCTGTGGTGGCAGGGAGGCGCGCGGCTCCGCCAGCTGACCCACGCACGACGGGAGATGCGCGCGCCGTCGACCGCCATGCCGGCCACGATCCCGACAGCCGTCGGGGCTGGCGAGCCGCCGTTGCGCGGACGACCATCGGCGATCGTCGCCGTCGCCGTCGACGAGGCCGAGATCTGGGTGGTCGACGTCGTCGACGGCTCGTCGCGGCGGGTCGACGACGGTCGGCACGAGTTCTGCTTCGATCCGGCGATCAGTCCCGACGGTCGGCTCGTCGCATGGCAGACCTGGAGTCCACCCGACATGCCGTGGGACGGAGCGGTCCGGGTCGAGGCCGATCTGGCCACGGGTGAGGTGGTCGAGCGCCCGAGGCCCGGCGCTGCGGTCCAGCAGCCGCGATTCACGTCGTCGGGCGAGCGCTGTGAGATCCACGACGCATCCGGCTGGCTCAACGTCGACGTCGCCGGGCGAGCGGTCGCCCACGAACCGGTCGAGCACGCCGGGCCGACCTGGGGCATGGGGAATCGCAGCTATGCGATCTCACCACACGGCATCCGCGTCGCGATCGCCCGCAACCATCGCGGCATCGGTGACCTCGCGGTGGTCGAGGTCGAGAACGGGCGGATCTCGGTCCTCGACTCGGGGGTCCACGGCGCGCTCGACTGGCAGAGCGATCGGATCGCCGCCGTGCGCAGCGACGCGAGGCGGCCGCCGTCGATCGTGGTGCACGATCTGGCCGACGAGTCGGTCACCACCGTGGCGCGCGCCGATGTCGTCGGATGGGACGCCGTCGAGCTGCCCGAACCCGATCCGGTCATCGCGCTCTCCGCCGACGGAGCGACGCTGCACGCTCGCCGCTACTCCGCCGGAGCTGGCCGGATGATCTGCTGGGTGCACGGCGGTCCGACCGATCAGTGGCCCGTCGAGTGGCGCCCGCGGATCGCGTACTGGTGGAGTCGGGGATGGGACGTCCTCGTCGTCGACCCACGCGGCACCACGGGACACGGCCGTGACTACCAGCAGGCCCTCCATGGCCGGTGGGGGCGGCTCGACGTCGACGACACTGCAGCGATCCTCGGCGCCGCGCAACGTTCGGGCTGGGCGTCGGCGGCGTCCACGATCGTCATGGGCGGATCGTCGGGTGGACTCACGGTGCTCGGGGTGCTCGCCGATCACGGCCACCTCGTCGCCGGCGGCGTCG
>JBCDAK010000151.1:0-12111 GCA_039185545.1 Actinomycetota bacterium | reverse complement strand
GACACGGCGAGCAGTGCACGGCGCATCAGAGTCACGGTAGTGAGCTGCTCGATCACGCAGGGCGCGGGACGACGGGCGACGGGCGGTCCGGATCCGACCCGGGCGAGAGGGACGGTGTCCGGATCTGGCCCGGGCGAAAGCGGACACGTCGCGCACGCGCCCCGGGCCCGGGCGAACGCGGACACGTCGCGCAGGCGCGCCGAGGGAAGCGCCAGCGACGAGGCGCACGCGTCGCGAGGAGAACCGACGGGCCGACGAGCGAGCCAGCAGAACGAGCGGGCCAGCAGGACGCCCGTTCACGCGGCGTTCACAGTCGGGCAACGGGTCAGCAACGGCTCGCTGACACCATGCCGACCGCCTCCGGACGACCGCGTCTCGCCGACCGGCAGAGGGCGTGGCCCGAGGTTCCACGAACCAACCGTCTCAACACGAAATCGAGGACACACGTGGCGATCAAGGCCGAGTACATCTGGACCGACGGCACCGAGCCGACGGCCGCTCTCCGCTCCAAGACCAAGATCCTGGCCGACGACGCCAGCACCGCGGCCGGCGATCTGCCGATCTGGGGCTTCGACGGCTCGTCGACCAATCAGGCCACGGGCGACAAGAGCGACTGCGTTCTCAAGCCCGTCGCCTCGTACCCCGACCCCCTCCGCGGCGGCGACAACGTCCTCGTCATGTGCGAGGTGATGCTCGTCGACGGCAAGGCGCACCCCACCAACACCCGCGCCGCCGCCGCCCGGACCGCCAAGAAGTACAAGAAGCACGAGCCGCTGTTCGGCATCGAGCAGGAGTACACGATGCTCCGCGTCACCGGGGAGCCGCTCGGCTTCCCCGAAGGCGGCTACCCGGGTCCGCAGGGTCCGTACTACTGCGGTGTCGGTGAGCTCGCCATCACCGGTCGCTCCATCGCCGAGGAGCACCTCGAGGCGTGTCTGAGCGCCGGCCTGAGCCTCTCGGGCATCAACGCCGAGGTCATGCCCGGTCAGTGGGAGTTCCAGGTCGGCCCGCTCGGTCTGCTCGAGGTCGGCGATCAGCTGTGGGTGGCCCGCTGGTTGCTCCACCGCATCGCCGAGGACTACGGCGTGGTCATCTCCACCGATCCGAAGCCCATGAAGGGCGACTGGAACGGTGCCGGCTGCCACACGAACTACTCCACGATCGAGATGCGCGAGGACGGCGGCTACAAGGTCATCGAGGATGCCTGCAAGGCCCTCGGCAAGAAGGCCGACCTCCACATCAAGAACTACGGCGTCGGCATCGAGGACCGCCTCACCGGCGCTCACGAGACCCAGCGCTTCGACCAGTTCAGCTACGGCGTCTCCGACCGTGGCGCGTCGATCCGCATCCCGTGGCAGGTCGCCCAGGACAAGAAGGGTTACCTCGAGGATCGCCGCCCGAACGGCAACATGGACCCCTACGTCGTCGCCCGCCTCATCACCGACACCACGTGCTCGGCGATGAAGTGAACCGATGACGTGAACGAGAGCGGCTCGGGCCGCTGACGAGTCCTGCGGGGCGGGGGCTTCGGCCTCCGCCCCGTCGGGTTTCACCACACAACTGCAACACTGGAGGGCATGGACGTGTTGGAGCAGCAGCGTGAGTACGTACTCCGCTCGGTCGAAGAGCGTGGAGTGCGCCTGATCCGGCTGTGGTTCACCGACGTACTGGGCAACTTGAAGAGCCTGGCGATCTCCCCGGCGGAGCTCGACAACGCGCTCAGCGACGGGATGACGTTCGACGGGTCGTCGATCGACGGGTTCAGTCGGGTGCAGGAGGCCGATGTCCTCGCCATGCCCGACCCCGACACCTACGAGGTCCTGCCGTGGGGTGACCCCGCGGCGCCCGAGGCCCGGATCTTCTGCGACATCCACCGCCTCGACGGCACGCCGTTCCCCGGCGACCCGCGCCAGGTGCTGCGTCGTCATGTCAAGGCCGCGCACGAGGCGGGTCTCACCTTCTACCTCGCGCCCGACATCGAGTTCTTCTACTTCAAGGACCCGGTGCGCGGGGTGCCGCCGGTGCCGGTCGACGACGGCGGGTTCTTCGACCTGACGACCCACGACGTCACCGGCGAGCTGCGCAAGCAGACCATCCGCACGCTCGAATCGGTCGGCATCCCGGTCGAGTACTCGTTCCACGAGGACGCACCGGGCCAGCAGGAGATCGACCTCCGCCACACCGACGCCCTCACCATGGCCGACTCGGTCATGACGTTCCGGTTGACGGTGCGCGAGATCGCCGCCCGGAACGGCGTGCACGCCACGTTCATGCCCAAGCCCCTCGAGGGCAAGCAGGGGTCCGGCATGCACCTGCACATGTCGCTCTTCCGCGGTGACGAGAACGCGTTCTACGACGCCGACGACGGCTATCACCTGTCGGCGACCGCGAAGTCGTTCATGGCCGGACTGCTCCGCCATGCGTCCGAGATCACCGCGGTCACCAACCCCACGGTCAACAGCTACAAGCGGCTGGTGCCGCACTTCGAGGCACCGGTCCACATCAGCTGGGCTCGCAACAACCGCAGCGGCCTCATCCGCGTCCCCATCGCCAAGAAGGGCAACCCGCTCGCGACACGCATCGAGTACCGCTCCCCCGATGCGACGTGCAACCCGTACCTCGCGTTCTCGCTCATCCTCGCAGCGGGCATGCGCGGTGTCCGGGAGGGTTATGAACTGCCCGACGAGGCCGACGCAAACTTGTTCGAGATCGGCGACGACGTGTTGGAGAAGCTCGGGATCGGGCAACTCCCGCAGTCCCTGAGCGACGCACTGCGCACCATGGAGAACTCCGAACTCGCATCCGAGGCGCTCGGCGAACACATCCACGAGTGGTTCCTCCGGAACAAGAGGTCCGAGTGGCGGGCCTACAAGACCCACGTCTCCGCCTTCGAACTCGACCGCTACCTGACCTCCCTCTGAGGACGAGAGCCATGACCGACACCAACCGGATGCTCGCCGTCGTTCCCGACCCGGCGCCGCCCGAGCTCGCCCGCACCCTCGACCTCGCCGGCTTCGCGTGGAAGGCCGTCGCCGGCATCAACGACGCCGCGGAGACCGAGCCCGAGGGCGGCTGGGCCGGCATGATCGTCGACGCGACCGACGACATCGACGCCGCGTGGAGCTTCCTGCGCACCACGCGCAAGCACCAGGGGTCGGCGATCCCGACGTTGCTGCTCGTGGCGGGGTCGCAGCTGCCCGAACTCGAGCACCGCGACGAGCTCTTCGACGACTTCTGTCTGAGCCCGTTCCATCCGTCCGAGCTCGAGGCCCGACTGCGCCACCTGCTCGCCGCCGAGACCGAGATCCAACAGGCCGATCTCGTCGAGTACGGCGACCTGGTCCTCAATCTCGAGACGTACCAGGCGTCCATCGCCGGACGCCCGCTCGACATGACGTACATGGAGTACGAGCTGCTGAAGTTCCTCGCTCAGAACCCGGGCAAGGTGTTCACCCGCGAGATCCTCCTCAGCCGGGTGTGGGGGTACGAGTACTACGGCGGCGCCCGCACGGTCGACGTCCACGTGCGACGCCTGCGAGCCAAACTCGGCGAAGAGCACGCGGGCCTCATCCAGACCGTGCGCAGCGTCGGATACCGCTTCGGCCAGTCGCGCTGGAACTCCTAGCGCACCCGACCGACACAGCACATCCGGTGCCGGGTCGGATTCGTGCTGTTCGCAGCACGTCTGGTGCCGGGTCCGATTCGTGCTGTTGTCAGCCGACGAAGTCGACGACGGTGCGCGCCACGAGGTCGGCGAAGATCACCGCGCCCTCCTGGTTGGGGTGCACACCATCGGACCGGAGCACGCCGTCACCGGGTGCCACGAGGTCCCACCGGCCGAGGGCGGCGTTGCCCCGCTCGGTCAGCACGTTCTCGATCGCCGCGTTCACCTCGGCCGTCCCGTCGGGCCGATCACGGAAGTAGGCGTTGATCCACACGACCGGCGCATCCTCGGGGATCTCGTCGAGGAGTTCCCGCACCGCATCCTCCATCGGCTCGACACCGTCGTACTGACCGACGTCGTTCGTCCCGAGAGCCACGACCCACAGCCGCTGATCGGCGGCGAGATCGTCCTCGCCGTCGAGGAAGTCGGCGAGCACCACACCCGACGGGTTGTCGCTGGACCCGACGGCCGTGCGCTTGCTCGTCTGCGCCACGATCGCGACGTCGTCGAAGCCGAGTGTGGTGAACAGCTCCTGGAGGGAGGGCTGCGAACCCACGGTGATCGAGTCGCCGATCATGACCAGAGACTCGATCTCGCCCGTGTCGATCGCCCGTACCTCGGCCGACCCGCTGATCACCCCGCCCTCCCCGGTGTCGGAGCCGAGGCCGATGGTCGGCAACGGCGGCGGCACGTCGTCGTTCACGACGAGGACGTCGTCGTCGGCCTCGACCAGCGCACATCCTGCGACGGCGCAGGCGGCGACCACGGCCACGGCGGCCGCGCGAACGTGAGGACGGAAGCGACGGGGGGACGTCACCCCATCAGTCTGCCCATTCGGGGCGCGATCGCGGTGTCACTCCGCGAGCTGTTGCAGTCTGCGGGAGAGCAGATCGTGCGCCGCGAGCAGCTCGTCGAGCCGACTCGACACGATCCTGCCGTCACGCACGACCGGCGTGCCCTGCACGACCGTATGGCGGGCGGACACCGGCCCGCAGCGGAGCCAGGCCTCGACCGGATCGGCGACCGCGCCGGCGAACGTGGGCCCGGTCAGGGGCCAGACCGCGATGTCGCCGACGGCGCCGACGCTCAATTCCCCGATCTCCCCCCGGCGTCCCAGGCACCCGGCGCCACCCACCGTGGCGACCTCGAGCACCATCCGTGCGGTGCCCGCGGCCGCACCGTCGCGCAACTTCGCCAACAGCATCGCCTCTCGCGCCTCGAGCCACAGTGACGCCGAGTCGGCCGACGAGGAACCGTCGACTGCGAGCCCGACCGGGACACCGGCCTCGCGCAGCGACACGATGGGCGCGATCCCCGAGGAGAGGATGAGGTTGCTCGACGGGCAGTGCGCGACCGCGACGCCGGCAGCGCCGAGGCGACGCACCTCGTCGGGGTTCGGCATGACGCAGTGCGCCACCCAGGTTCGATCGGTCGCCCACCCGGTCCGCTCGAGGTACTCGGTGGGTCGACACCCGAAGGTCGCGAGGCTGAAGTCGTCGTCTTCGCTGTTCTCGGCGAAGTGGGTGTGGAGGCGCACGTCGAGCTTCTCGGCGAGCTCGGCGGTGCGCACCATGAGGTCCTCGGTGACGGAGAACGGCGAACATGGCGCGAGCGCGACACGCGTCATGGCTCCGAAGGAGCGATCGTGGTGCCGGGCCACCGCTTCTTCTGACGCGGCGAGGATCTCGTCGTCGTCGGCCACGACCTCGTCGGGTGGCAGCCCGCCGTCCTTCTCCGACAGTGACATCGAGCCACGCGTCGGGTGGAAGCGCACGCCGAGGTCGCGGGCCGCCTCGATCTCGGCGCCGAGCAGGTCACCCGAGCCGTGCGGGAACACGTACAGGTGGTCACTCGACGTGGTGCACCCCGACAACGCCAACTCCGCGAGTCCGATCCAGCTCGACACGTAGACCGACTCGGTGTCGAGCGCCCGCCAGAGCGGATACAGCGACTGGAGCCAGCTGAACAGCGGCTTGTCGGTCATCGGCGGGAACGCCCGCGTCAGGTTCTGATACAGGTGGTGATGGGTGTTGACCAGTCCCGGCGTGACCAGACAGTCGGTGGCATCGAGCACCACGTCGGCCTCGGGATGTGGACCATCGCCGACACCGCTGACGACGCCGTCGGTGACCGCGACCCAACCTCCGTCGATCTCGCGACGATCACGGTCGACCGTGGCGATGCACCGTGCGCCGGCGACGACGAGGTCGGCACGGTCGGCCACGGGCTCCGCCATCGGTCAGCGTCGAGTCAGTCGGGCAGATCGAGGAGCTCGGAGCCCTCGTGGGCTCGCTCGCCGTTGCGGCGGAAGACCTCGCCGAGGATCGCCGAGGCGGCGGCACCGCTCATGAGAACAGCCACCGGAATGAGGATCATCGCCACGATGAGGGCGATCGCGCCAGCCATGCGTTCAGCGTACTCGCAACGGCCCGACGGTCAGCTTCCGCTGAGACGAGCGATCGCCTCGACCTCGACGACGGCGCCGGCGGGGAGCGCTGCCACTGCGACGCACGACCGAGCCGGACGGTGATCGCCGAGCGCCGCGACGTACACCTCGTTGAACGCGGCGTAGTCACCCATGTCGACGAGGAAGCACGTGGTCTTCACGACGTCGTCGAGCGTCGCGCCGACCGTCGCGAGTTGCGCCGCGAGGTTGGTCATGGCCTGCTCGGTCTCGGCGACGAGACCGCCCTCGACGATCGCTCCGTCGGCGAGTCCGACTTGACCGGAGACGAAGACGAAGTCGCCCGTCTGCACGACCGGGGTGTACGGGCCGATGGGTGCTGCGCTCATGGGCGCCGACCGTAGCCCAGCCGCCCGCGCGAGCTGTCCGCGTCCGGCGGGGCCGGATCCGGACACCTCGGCCGGAGAGTCAGAGACTCAGCTGGCCGAGATCGGCAGGCGCTCGGGGAATCTTGCGGCTCGCCACGCCGCCCCGAACGTGGCGGCGAACACGGGGTCGCTCCCGTTGACGGGCTCGGTGCATCGACCGCTGTCGACGAGCGAGACGACGACCTCGGGCATGTCGACGGCGCGAAGCACTCCGAACGACCGGATCGTGAGATCGAGCGGCCGACCCTCGTCGTCGAGACTGATGGACTCGGATCGCACCATCCCGAGCGCCTGATGGACGGCACCGATGCAGTAGGAACGCAGGACGACCTCGTCGAGCACCGGGCCGGCGTCGACGGCGACCTCGACGCGACCGTCGGAATCGATCTCGACGGTCGCTCGTGCTCCCGACGGCGCCGAGACGACCACCGGCTCGTCCGGGGCGGCGCTCCACGCCGCGACCGCCCCGACGACCTCGGCCCACGCCGCGCCGCGGAGGTCGGGCGACACCGCCGGACCGGCACACTCGACGGCCTCGACATCGAGCTCGACGTCATCGCCGAGGCCGTTCACTCCGACCGCATCGACGATCGACCGACGCAGTCGCTCGGCCCCCGCTGGCCGATCGGGGCTCACGAAACGGACGGCGATCGCACCGTCCGGCGAGACGGCGAGAGCGAGTGGCGGTCGCTTCGGACCGAGGCGAACGACGTCTTCGCGAGCCCAGATGGTGCGCACGGCGCGATCGTGGCGGGCGGCGAGATGACGCGCAGCGGCTCCGAGTTCGTCGCCGAGCTTCGCTCCGAATGCACCCCCGTTGCCGACGGACGACACCGGCTCTCCACCCGGCACACACCACGACGCATCGGGCTCCAGGTACGTGGGCTCCACCCACGTGGTCTGCAACGTCTGCGACCACCGGCCCGGCGGAACGTCGACGGGCCACGACGCAGGTGCGGTCGTCCGACGGCCCTGGATCTTCTCCGACCGCCGGCGGGAGTCGGCGAGGGTCTCGGCGACCACCCATCGAGTGTCGGCGGCGTCGGCACCGTCGTCGCGGCGATCGTCGTGACGTCGATCCGAGCGGCGCACGGCGACCAACGCCTCGGACGGTGCCCTGTCGTCGGCGAAACCGCCGCGGCCGAGCGCAACGTCGGGATCGACGCGCTGCGCGACCCCACCCTCGATCTCGGCCCGTCTCGCGGCTCGGTCGACATCCCGGTCGGTTCGGCCTTCGGCTGGCAGGTCGCCACTCATCATCCGCGCCGCGTCGCGGATCGGCTGCCAGCCCGTGCAGCGGCAGAGGTGTGCGAGCAGGGCCTTGTCGACCGCCGCACGGTCGGCGAGCGACTCGGGCGACAACACACTGAGACGCACGATGATGCCCGGGGTGCAGAACCCGCACTGGCTGGCACCGGTCGCGCAGAACGCATCGGCCCAGCGATCGGCGTCCTCGAGTCCGTCGACGGTCGTGATCGATTTGCCCCGCACCCGACTCACCGGAGTGACGCAGGCCACGCGCGGCGCGCCGTCGACCAGCACCGTGCAACATCCGCACTGGCCCTGAGGGCTGCATCCGTCCTTCACGCTGCGTGCGCCGAGATGCTCGCGGAGAGCGTCGAGCAGCGTCGTGTGGTCGTCGGCGACCCAGACGTCGCGTCCGTCCACCACCAGCTGCACTCCCCCGTCGGTCACCGACCCATCCTGGCCCGAGCAACGATCGCGGAACACCTCGATCATGGAACGAACTCCGACACCGTGTCGTATATCGTCGCCGTCGGCCATGATGGGCCGGACCGACTCGTGCGGCCGCCCGCCGATCGACCAGCGGAAGAGACCACTCCACCTCATGAACTCGCCCGACTCACCCCCGTCGGCGCCCACCGACGACACCCTCGAACGACTCGGCGACCGGACGATCGACCGACGGCGGCTCTTCGGACTCGCGGCCGCTGCGGCCGCGGGTGGGGTGCTCGCCGCGTGCGGAGGCGACGAGTCGAGCGACCCCGAGTTCCTGCTGGTGCAGCGTTTCTCGCCGACCTCGCTCATACCGGGTGACGTGCGACTGCCGTTCTCGCTCTCGCGCGACGCCGAGCTGCTCAACGACGGACCCGCCGTGCTCAATGCGCAGATCCTCGACCAGGACGGCGGGGTCGTGCTCGACTCGGTCACGGCCACCCGCCGCGACGTGAATCCCTTCGCCTACTACGCGTTCCGGGCGCAGCTGCCCGACGCCGGCATCTACAGCCTCGTCGTGGAAGACGGCCCGCCCGAGGGTGCGCAGTTCCAACTCATCGATCCGCGCGGGATGTCGATCCCGGTCGTCGGCGACGAGATGCCGGCGCTGGAGACGCCCACGTTCGACGACCAGCGAGGCGTCGATCCGATCTGCACCCTCGAACCGGAGTGCGACTTCCACTACATCAGTCTCGACGACGCCCTCGAGACCGGAAACCCGATCGCCTTCCTGGTCGGGACCCCGGCCTTCTGTGCCACCGGCACGTGCATCCCCGCTCTCGACGCGCTCATCTCGGTGTCGGGCGCGTTCATCGAGCGGATGGAGTTCATCCACGCCGAGGTGTACACCGACCTCAACGCCTCGACGCTCAGCCCGACCGTCGAGTCGCTCGCACTGCCGTTCGAGCCGGTGCTCTACGTGGTGGGCGGCGACGGGCGCGTGATGTCGCGCCTCGATGCCATCTGGAACGAAGAGGAGCTCAGCGAGGTGCTGGACTCCGCGGTCGGATGATCAGCTGAACGACTGGCCGCACCCGCAGGTGCGCGATGCGTTGGGGTTCGTGATCGCGAAGCCCGACTGATCGAGACCGTCCTTGTAGTCGAGCATCGCTCCCTCGAGGAGCTGCGCCGACGCGGGATCGACGACGACCCTGACGTCGCCACTCGCTCCGAACTGCGCGGTCTGGTCGTCGCCGGCGATGTCGCCGTCGAAGAACATCTCGTACGAGAAGCCCGAGCAGCCCCCGGGGCGCACTGCGACGCGGAGGGCGAGGTCGTCGGCGCCTTCGGCGTCGAGCAGTTCGCGGACCTTGACGGCAGCGGGGTCGGTGAGCGTGATCATGACGTCCTCCTGGGAGCTGTGGGAACGAGATGTGGTGTCAGCTTATCGAGAGCGGGATTCAGGTCACCCCACGCTGATGACGATTCAGGGCGCGCCGTGCGCAGCGTCATCGCGGCGTCGCTCATCGTGACGACACCGTGACCCGGCAGGGCGTGCGACTGGTGAGGCTGCAGAAGTCGTGAGCGTCGGCGTCGCCCATGCCACGCACGAACCCGTCGACGAGCCCGCGGTGCAGTCCGCAGACGACCTCCGGGTGATCTTCGGCGAGCTCGGCGAACGGACAGTGGGCGAACACCACCGTCGCCGACGCATCGGAGTCGCCGTCGGAGTCGGCACCAGCGGTCACGGACGGTGACGCGTCGGTCACGATCGGGTCGAATCCGAGGGTGTCGAGGTCGGACACGAGCGCTTCGAGCGTGGACGGCGCCGACTCGTACGGACGAGCTCGCGCCGCGCCCTCCTCGTTGCCGATCGACTCGGCGTCGGTGCCACTGGCACCGAGTCGGCGGGCGAGCCCGACGAGCATCCGTGCGAGCAACGGGATGGTCGGCGGCTCGAGACCCAGCGACGGCGCGTCGGCGGCGACCGAGTATCGGTGCTGCGGCCGGCCGACGTCTCCTCGGGCACCGACCTCGACATCGAGGAGACCGACCTCACGCATCCGTTCGAGGTGGGGACGGACCGTGTTGACGTGGAGATCGAGCGAATGGGCGATGTCGGCGGTGGCGAGGGGACGAGCGGTGCGGGCCAGTTCGAGGTAGATGGCGTACCGGGTGTTGTCGCCGAGCGCTTTGAGCAGGTCGAGCCGGTCGATCGAGACTCCCGGCGTCTCGCCCTGCGTCTCGGCACCGCCGTCGGTGTCGGGTTCCGGCCTTCCCACACGAGAGAGATTACACGGGATTCGCCGGTAAAATCTCTCCGTGGCTGCCACCGGAACGTCCTCACCTGCGGCGGGCGAGCGCCTCGGCGTGCGCCAGGGCAAGGAGCCCACCGGCCCGCCGCCGACCAGCGACGAGGTACTGAGTGTGCTCGGTTCGGTCATCGACCCCGAGCTCGGTGCCGACATCGTGTCGCTCGGGATGGTCCCGGCCGTCGAGATCGGCGACGACGGCGTCGTCGACGTCACCGTCAAGCTCACCATCTCCGGCTGTCCGATGCGCGCCGAGATCAAGAAGGAGGTCGAGGACCGCGTCGAGCTGCATCCCGGCGTCCGCAAGGTGTCGATCACCTGGGGCGAGATGAACTCCGACGAGCGCAGCGAGGTCATGACCAAGGCCCGCTGGAACGCTCGCCAGAACGCGCCCGACACGATGATCCCGTCGTCGTGCAACGTGCTCGCCATCGCGTCGGGCAAGGGCGGCGTCGGCAAGAGCTCGGTCACGGTCAACCTCGCCGCCGCGCTCGCCGCCATGGGCCACACGGTCGGGGTCCTCGACGCCGACATCTGGGGGTTCTCGGTGCCGCGGCTGCTCGGCATCGACGACCGCATGGAGGCCGAGCACGTCGACGGCCACGACAAGCCGCTGATCATCCCCAACGAGCGTCCCGTGGGTGACGGGCTGCTCAAGGTCGTGTCGACCGGCTTCCTGGTCGAGGAGGACACGGCGCTCATGTGGCGGGGTCTGATGCTCACCAAGGCTGTCGAGCAGTTCCTGCGTGACGTGCGGTGGGGCGACCTCGACTACCTGCTCATCGACATGCCGCCCGGCACCGGCGACGTGCAGATGGGCCTCGCCCGCATGCTGCCGTCGACCGATCTCGTCGTGGTCACCACGCCGGCGCTCGCCGCCCAGAAGGTCGCACAGCGTGCGGCCGACATGGCGCGACGCAGCTTCCTGAAGGTGATCGGGATCATCGAGAACATGAGTGCGTTCACCGACCCGTCGGGTGACACGCACGCGCTCTTCGGCTCGGGTGGCGGCGACGCACTGGCCGAGGCGATCGACGCGCCGCTGCTCGGTCGCATCCCCATCGAGCCCGCTGTGTCGGCGGGTGGTGATGCGGGCACACCGGTGTCGCTCGACGGCGACGGTCCGGCCGCAGCCGAGTTCCGGGCGATCGCGCAGAAGATCGTCGACGAACTCAAGCCGCCGCCGTCTCCCGAGATCGACATGGCCGGCTGCTCGGCGCGTCTCCTCGACACGGTCAACGCCGCCTTCGACGCCCTCGAGCCATCCGACGCCGACGCCTGATCTCGTTCTCGTGAGCATCTACGACGTCACCCTTCGTCGACGTTCATGAGAACGCGGGAACCGTCTCGGTTCCGGGATCGTCTGATCATCATGCGATCGGCCCGTACCGCCGCGTCCGTCCTTCTGCTCGCGCTCGCGGTGGCTGCGTGCGGGTCGTCCTCGACCTCGTCGGAGCCCGACGGAGACACGCTTGCGTCGGGAGGCGGATCGGGCGACTCCACGCCGTCGCCGACCGAGCCGAGTGAGGCGACGGTTGCGACGAGCGAGCCGACGTCTGCAGCTGCAACGACCACGGCCAGCCCCTCCACGACCGTTGCGCGGCCGACCGCCGACCGAGTCCCGCT
>JBCDAK010000150.1:0-12168 GCA_039185545.1 Actinomycetota bacterium | reverse complement strand
GGACGATCGCGGTCCATCAGCAGGCTCGTCCGTCTGGTCCGGATGACGTCGGCGACGGTGTCGAGGGCGGTCCGGGGGTCGAGGTCGTCCTCGGGGATGCCGAACGCATCGGTCATGGCGCCAGGATGGCCGGACAAACGGTGTCTGACACCATCTGTCCCGTCTGTCCCATCTGTCCCCGGTGTCTGGCGTCAGGGTTTCTTGGCGCGGCTGGGCTGGACCCTCGGTGCCTCGTTGGGCATCTTCGGATACACGGGCGGCCACGGTGCGTCGGGCACGCCGTCGGCCAGGGCGTTCGCGAACCGCTCGACCAGCGGCGTGATGTCGCACGGGGCGTCGTCCATCAGCTCCCACGGATCGCCCCGGAGGGCCACTCGGTGCGGGACCGTGTCGATCGTGAGCGTGGCCGGATCGATCGCGTCGAGTTCGTCCCACGAGAACGGTGCCGACACCTGCGCCCCCACCCGCGGTCGCACACCCCAGGCTCCGAAGAGGTTCTTGTGCGGCGCGTTCTGGTTGAAGTCGACGAACACCCGATCGCCCCGTTCCTCCTTCCACCACTTCTCGGTGAACAGGTCGGGATGTCGCTCGGCCAGCTCGCGGGCCAGTGCCACGCAGGCGCCGCGCACAGCGAACGAGTCCCACCCCGGTTCGACCCGGACGTACACGTGGATGCCTTTCGACCCGGTGGTCTTGGGGAACCCGAGCATCCCGTACTCGGCGAGGTAGTCCCGCGTGATGCCGGCGGCCTCGCGCACCATCTCGAACGTGGCGCCGTGCGCCGGATCGAGATCGATCCGCAGCTCGTCGGCGTCGTCGGGTTCGTCGGCGCGGAACTGCCACACGTGCAGACCGAGGACGCCCTGGTTGGCGGCCCAGAGGACGTGAGCGAGGTCGTCGATGACCAGCGCACGTGACGGCGTTCCGTTGATCGTCTGCACCGTCGTGGTCGACAGCCAGTCGGGCGCCGACTCGGGGATCCGCTTCTGGAAGAACGACTTCCCGCGCACCCCGTTCGGATACCGCTCGAGAAGGACCGGCCGATTGCGCAGCGTCCGCATGATGGGCTCACCGACCGCCAGGTAGTACCGGGCGAGGTCGAGTTTCGTGCGCGGCTCCTTGGTCGGACCGACCGACGGAAACATCACCTTCTCGGGGTTCGTGACCGCGAAGGTGCGGCTCGCGCCACCACCGATCGGTACCTCGAACTCCACCGGCTCGCCGAACTCGGGGCGGGGACCCACGCCCTCGACGGTACCGGGTACGGTCGGCGCCCAGTGGACGAGCTCTTGGACGACGACGGCGCCCCCCGACCGGCGGCGCGTCCCTTGTACGAGTTCCTCGAACGGCTCGGGCCCGACGAACTGGCCGCCCGCCAGCGGGCCACCGAGCTCGACATCCTGACGATGGGGATCACGTTCACCGTGTACTCCGACGGCGAGAACATCGATCGGGCATGGCCCTTCGACGTCATCCCGCGGATCATCTCCGGGCGGGAGTGGGACGGCGTGGTCGCCGGTCTCCAGCAGCGCCTCGTCGCGATCAACCGGTTCATCGACGACCTCTACCACGACCAGAAGATCGTCGCAGACGGCGTGTTCCCGGCCGATCTGCTCGCCGAGTCGGTCAACTTCCGACCGGAGTGTGTGGGGGTCGACCCGAAGTACGGGGTCTGGGCGCACATCTCGGGATCCGATCTCGTCCGCGACGACGACGGCACGATGTACGTGCTCGAGGACAACCTGCGCGTGCCGTCCGGCGTCAGCTACGTCATCGAGAATCGAGCGGTCACCAAGCGTGCGTTCCCCGAGCTGTTCGAGGGCGAGCGCATCCGTCCCGTCGACACCTACACCGACGAACTCGACCGCCTCCTCACCTCGCTGGCGCCCGAGGGCGTCGACGATCCGCAGGTCGCGGTGCTCACCCCGGGCATCTACAACTCGGCCTACTTCGAGCACTCGTTTCTCGCCCAACGCATGGGCGCCGAACTGGTCGAGGGGGGCGACCTGATGGTCGGCTCCGACGACTGCGTGTACATGCACACCACTCGCGGGCGCCAACGGGTCCACGTGATCTATCGGCGGGTCGACGATCTGTTCCTCGACCCCGAGGTGTTCCGAGCTGACTCCATGCTCGGCGTCCCGGGCCTGATGCGGGCCTGGACGGCGGGCAACGTCGGCATCGCCAATGCGCCCGGCGCCGGAGTCGCCGACGACAAGTGCGTCTACGCCTGGGTGCCCGACATCATCCGCTACTACCTCGGTGAGGAGCCACTCATCGCCAACGTGCCGACCTATCGGTGCATGTACGACGACGAGCGCGAGTACGTGCTCGATCACCTCGACGAGCTGGTGATGAAGCCGGCGAACGAGAGCGGTGGCTACGGCATCACGATCGGGAACCGGGCCACCGAGGAGGAGCTCGCGGCGTGCGCGAAGGAGATCCTCGACGATCCGCGTAACTGGGTCGCCCAGCCGATCCTGTCGCTGTCGACCGTTCCCACGCTCGTTCCCGACCCCGATCCTCCCGCCGTCGGGGAACGCGACGGCGCTCCGCCGCCGGTGCTCCGGGCGCGCCACGTCGACCTGCGTCCGTTCATCCTCACCGGCGCCGACAGCTACGTGAGCGACGGCGGGCTCACCCGGGTCGCCCTCGAAGAGGGATCGCTGATCGTCAACTCGTCGCAGGGCGGTGGCAGCAAGGACACGTGGATCGTCGACGACCTCGCCCACGCTCCCGCTCCGGCTCCCGCCGACTCGGTGCAGTCCCAGGGGGTCGACTGACGTGGCCCTCCTGCTGTCGCGCACCGCCGAGCGGCTGTACTGGGCTGCCCGCTATCTCGAACGCGCCGAGGACACGTCGCGCATGGTGCTGGCGTTCGGCGAGCTGTTCGACGACCTGCCGCCTGCGCGCAGCGGCATCCTCGGTGACGGGCGGTGGACTGCGCTGCTCGCCGTGTTCGGGAACGGTGTCACCGACGACGACACGCTCACCGAGAACGACGTGGCACAGCGGCTGATCGTCGATCCCGACCGACCCGGCAGCGTGGCGTCGTCGGTCGGTCTCGCACGAGAGAACCTTCGCACCACGCGCGAGCTCCTCCCGCGGGCCGCGTGGCGTGCCGTCAACGACTTGAGCCTGTTCGTGAACGACGAGGTCGGCCGCGCGGCCGACCGTCGATTCCGCGGCCGGGTGCTCCGGCGTGTCGTCGACGACAGCCGACGGCTCGACGGGATCCTCACCTCGTCGATGACGCGCGACGACGCCTGGGAGGTGTGGCGACTCGGGCGGTACCTCGAGCGGGCCGACATGACCACCCGCGTCGTCGGTGTGCGTGCCGCAGCGCTCATGGCCCAGGATCCCGACGAGATCGCCTACGACGAGGTGCACTGGATGGGCGTGTTGCGCTCGCTGTCGGCGCTGCAGATGTATCAGCGGGCGACCCGAGGACCGATCGAGGCGTCGCAGGTGGTCAAGTTCCTGCTGTTCAGCGACGACTTCCCGCGGTCGGTGCTCTTTTGTCTGTCCGAGATCGACCGGTGTCTCGAGCGCCTCACCGATTCGGAGCCGGTGCGCCATGCGGTGGTCGAGGCGCGATCGGCTCTGCTGTCCATCATGACGGTCGCGGACGACGGCGCCGACCTCGACGACGCGATGGACTGGGTGCAGTCCTTGCTCGCCAAGGTCCACCGAGCGACGACCGATCGGTACCTGAGCATCGGCGGGTGACCGTGAATCCGACCGGCGTCGACCACGATCCCGTCCGCCTCGCCGAGCGTCAGGCAACGGTCGATCGGCTCCTGATCGCCGAGGGGGCCGGCCACGTCGTCCACGACCTGCCGGTGCGCTCCGATGGTCGCTCGGTCGCGCTGGCGAGCCGTCCGTGGCGCCTCGATCCGATCCCGTACCGCATCAGTGCCGAGGAGTTCCTCTGGCTCGACGAGGCGGTCCGGCGCCGGATGGCGATGCTCGAGTCGCTGCTCGACGACCTCTACGGAGACCGGCGCCTCGTCGCCGAGGGCGTCATCGATCCCGCCCTGCTGTGGAGCTCGCCGAGATACCGCCTCGCGGCGGTCGGAGCCGCGGAGCGTCGCGAGCAGAAGCGGTGGCTGTCGGTGTACGCGGTCGACGTCGCCCGGACCGTCGACGGGGTCTGGTTCGCGATCACCGACCACACCGACGCCCCGTCGGGCATCGGGTACGCGCTCCTCGATCGGGCGGTGCTGGGCCAGGTCGCCGGCCCCGAACTCGCGTCGGCGCGCCGCCTCAGTCCGATGCTGCGCGTGCTGCGTCAGGCGTTCGACGACACGACTCCCTCGGTCGGCCCGCGCGTCGCGGTCTTCAGCGGCGGTATCGATCATCCCGCCTACATCGAGCACTCGTACCTCGCGACCGCGCTCGGGTACAACCTGGTCGAGGGGCCCGATCTGGTGGTCCGTGACCGTCACCTCTGGCTGCAGACGCTCGGCGGGCTCGAGGCCGTCGACGTGCTCTACCGGCGTCTCAGCGACTGGTCACTCGACCCGATGGAGACCAACACGACCGGATCGTCGGGTGTCCCCGGCGTCCTCCTCGCGAACGAGTCGGGCGGCCTCGCACTGGCCAACGCCCACGGCACCGGCGTTCTCCAGGACCCCGTTCTCGCGCGGCTCTGGGACCGCGCGGGTCAGGAGTTGACGGGCGACGAGCCCTGGCTGCGCCTCCGACGCGACGACGGGACGATCGATTCGATCCTGGGCCGGCCCGCCGAACGGGTCGACACGTGGTTCGACGATCGACTCGTCGAGCAGCCCGTCGTGTTGCGCTTCCACGCGGTCGCCACCGACGAGGGCATCACCGTGATGCCGGGCGCGAACGGCCGGGTCCTCGCCGTCGAGGACGATCCGCGTTTGCCGTCGCCGTGCCTCGCGAAGGACGTGTGGGTGTCCGCGGAGCCGTCGGAACTCGTCCCGTCGTTCCCGGTGCGCGAGGCGCTGGTTGCGCCGCAGGTCGACCTCATCACCTCCGTGCCCACCCGGGCTGCCGACTCGCTGTACGGGCTCTCGCGAGCGGCCGAGCGATCGGAGGCCGTCGCGAGAGCGTGCCGCGTGGTCGCCGGGTCGCCGATCGACGCGATCGGGGAGGGACCGCCCGATGTCGCGCTCCAACTGCTCGACGCGCTCACGGGTCCCGACGTCGACCTCGCCGCCGTCGGCGCTCCCGACGACGATGGCACGCGTGCGGCGGCGACCGAACGCGAGACGATCGTGGTGTCCGCCGGGCAGTCGCTCGACTACCACGTCGGATCGATGCTGGCGGAGTCTGCGAGCGTCCGCGAGTTCCTGTCGACCACCACCGGACGCGTGCTCGGTGAACTCGTCACGACCCGAGAGCGGCTCACGAGCCGACCGCTCGACGTCGACGCACTCGACGTGTTGCTCACCCAGCTCTCGGCCTTCTCGGGACTGTGGAGCGAGAGCGTGGTCCGCGGCCCGGCGTGGTACTTCGGCGACTTCGCCCGCCGCTACGAACGTGCCGTCGTGGCGCTCACCGGCGCAGCCGCCGCGGTGCGCTGTGCCGCCGATCCACTGCGCGATCCCGGCGATCGGCGGCGCGGTCTCGAGTCCGTCCTGGCCGCCAACGACAGCCTCGTCGCCTATCGCCGCCGCCACCGCAGCGACGTCGAGATCCAGGCCGTCCTCTCGCTGCTGCTGCACGACGACCGGAACCCTCGGTCGGCCGGCGCGTCGATGGCCGGTCTCGATCGCAACGCCCGGTCGATCGGGTGGTTCGACGGCACCGACGTGCTCGCCGAGATCCGACGCGACCTCGATGCGGTCGAGGAGTCGGTCGACGTCGATCCGGCCGAACTCGAGTCGTTGATCACGCGGCTGCACAGCGCAGCGGCCGCCCTGCACTCGACCGAGTTGATGGCGCCGCCCCATCCGATGCTGGTCCGCTCGTCGGCGGTGGTCGATCCCGGAGCCGTCGCGTGAGCAACGACCTCGAGCGGGGCACCGTCGGCGATCGACCGGCGTCCGGTCCGACGACGTCGTACGTCGTCACCCACCGCACCGCCTATCGGTACGCGGTGCCCGTGTCCGACGCCTACACGATGACGTGTCTGCTGCCACGAGACCGGAGCATCCAACGGGTGCTCGGCGCATCGCTCGACGTCCGCCCGGAGCCGAACGAGTACGACGACCGCACCGACGTGTTCGGCAATCGTGTCGTGCAGGTCGGCGTGCATCGGCGTCACGACGAGTTCGAGGTCGTGGCGACCAGCCGCGTCGAGGTCCGCCCGCAGCCCGTCCCCTCGACGCCGCTCACGTGGGAGGACGTCGCCGGCCGATGCACCGCGCTCCAGGGCGCGCGTGCGATCCGCGTCGGGCCCTACCGCGCGGTCACGCCGTCGTCGATGCCCGCCGACGGAGGCGCCGAACTCGACGAGTTGGCGTCCGCCGTGTTCACGCCGGGCCGGCCGATCGTCGAGTCTCTGAGGGCGTTGTCGCACCTGATCTTCGCCGAGTTCTCGTTCGATCCGACCGCGACCGATTGGGCGACGCCGCTCGACGACGTCCTGCGTCATCGGCGCGGGGTCTGTCAGGACTTCGCCCACCTGGCGATCGCGGCGTGTCGGTCACGCGGGCTCGCCGCCGCGTACATCAGCGGGTACATCGAGACCGATCCGCCGCCCGGCGAGGTCAAGTCGATCGGCGCCGACGCGTCGCATGCGTGGTGTTCGGTGTGGATCCCGGGCGAGAACGAGGCGGGTGACGTCGGTCGGGAGTGGTTCGATCTCGATCCGACCAACGACCAGGTCCCGCCTCACCGGCACGTCACCGTCGGGTGGGGTCGCGACTACTCCGACGTCGCTCCGGTTCGAGGCGTCGTGATCGGTCCGAACTCGACCCAGTCGATGGAGGTGTCGGTCGACGTGCGCCGCATCGAGTGACGCTCGGGTTCGACCCCGAGCTACTGGCTCGAGTGGAGTTCGGCGTTGAGTTCACCCCACGACTTCGACCGGGGTCGCGCGATCACCTGGCCGGTCTGGCCGTCGCGCAGGAAGAGCAGCCCGCTCATGCCCGAGATCTCGCGGCCCTTCTTCACGCCGTCGGGCGTGAGGACCGGCGTCGACGCCGTGACGTAGAGGCCGGCCTCGACGACGCAGTCGTCACCGAGGCTGATGCCGATGCCGGCGTTCGCGCCGAGCAGGCAGCGCTCCCCGATCGAGATCGTCTCCTGCCCGCCGCCCGACAGCGTGCCCATGATCGACGCGCCGCCGCCGACGTCGGACCCGTCGCCCACCACGACGCCGGCCGAGATGCGTCCCTCGACCATGGAGGTGCCCAAGGTGCCGGCGTTGAAGTTGCAGAAGCCCTCGTGCATCACCGTCGTGCCGGCGGCCAGGTGGGCGCCGAGGCGAACCCGGTCGGCGTCCGCGATGCGCACCCCGGACGGCACGACGTAGTCGGTCATGCGGGGGAACTTGTCGAGCCCGCGCACACCCAGCGTGCCACCGTCCTGGCGGATGGCGAGACGGACGTCGTCGAGTTCGGCGATCGACACCGGACCGATGTCGGTCCAGGCGACGTTGTTGAGCGCGCCGAAGGTGCCATCCATGTTCAGCGACCGCGGCGCCGCCAGCCGGTGCGACAGCAGGTGCAGCCGCAGATAGGCGTCCTCGGGTGACGCCGGCGGCTCGTCGACGTCGACGGTGATGCGGACCGGTCGGATGGTGACGCGCCGGACGGCATCGTGGCTGTCGCGCATGCCGAGCTTCGACTCGACCGCGTCGGCGACGGCGGAGTCGGATCCGTACTCGCCCCAGCCGAGCCAGCGGTACCACGTGTCGAGGGTGACGCCGTTCGAGTCGAGGGTGGCGAGTCCGGCGCCGTACGCCATGCGTGTCATCAGAAGACCTCCGGTCGGAGAGTGGGGAACAGGATCACGTCCTTGATCGACTCGACCCCGGCGAGCAGCATCGCCACCCGGTCGATGCCGATCCCGAGACCGCCGGTCGGGGGCATGCCGTACTCGAGCGCCCGGAGGTAGTCCTCGTCGACCGTGCCGGCCTCGGCGTCGCCGGCGTCCTTCGCGGCCTGCTCGTCGTCGAACCGGGCCCGCTGCTCGACGGGGTCGTTGAGCTCGGAGTACCCGTTCGCCAGTTCGCGTGCGTCGACGAACAGCTCGAACCGCTCGGTGAGATGTGGATCCGTGCGATCGACGCGGGCGAGGGGGGAGATCTCGACGGGGTGTCCGGTGACGAACGTGGGTCGAACGATCGACGACTCGGCCGTCGCCTCGAAGATCTCCTCGATGAGCTTGCCCGAGCCCCACCTGTCCTCCCAGCGAACGCCGTGCTGCTCGGCGACACGCCGCGCGTCGGCCACCGGCATCGACGGGTGGAGCTCGGTGGCCGCACCGTCGCTGGCGAGGTCGATCATCCGCTGGCGCGGCCACGGGTCGGCGAGGTCGACGATCTCGTCGCGGATCTCGATCGAGGTCGTGCCGAGCGCGTCGCGGGCGGCGGTCGTGATGAGCTCCTCGGTGATGTTCATCACGTCGGTCCAGTCGGCGAACGCCTGGTACAGCTCCATCATCGTGAACTCGGGGTTGTGGCGCGGCGAGATCCCCTCGTTGCGGAAGGTGCGCGCCATCTCGAAGACGCGCTCCATGCCGCCGACGATCAGCCGCTTGAGGTACAGCTCGACGGCGATGCGCAGGTAGAGCGGCATGTCGAGTGTGTTGTGGTGCGTGGTGAACGGGCGCGCGTGGGCCCCGCCGACCTCGGGGTGCAGGACCGGCGTCTCGACCTCGATGAAGTGATGGTCCGCGAGGGTGCGCCGGAAACTGGCGACGACCTCGTGGCGGATCTCGAACGCCCGCCGCGCCTCGGCGTTCACGATGAGGTCGGCGTAGCGCTGACGGAATCGGGTGTCGGGGTCGGTGAGTCCGTGCCACTTGTCGGGCAGAGGCCGCACCGACTTGGCGAGCAAGTCGAGTCGTTCGGCCTTGACCGAGAGCTCACCCTTGCGGGTGGTCATCATCGTGCCGGCGACGCCGACCCAGTCGCCGAGGTCGAGCTTCTTGATCTCGGCGAACGCTTCGTCGCCGACCACCGCCTTCGACACGAAGAGCTGGACCTCGCCGGAGCGGTCGTGGATGGTGGCGAACACGAGTTTGCCCGAGTCGCGCAGCAGCATCAGCCGGCCCGCGACGCTGACCTGATCGTCGGTCTCGACGCCCGGCTCGAGCGCGCCCCACCCGGTGCGCAGCTCAGCGAGGGTGTGCGTCCGGTCGAATCGATACGGGTACGGCTGCTCGCCGGCGTCGCGCAGTTCGTCGATGCGGGCGAGACGGCGGGCCCGCTCGGCCTCGAGACCGCTTCCGGTGGGCGCGTCGTCGGTGGTGTCCACGAGGCGACGACCGTAGCGACGCCTCCCGCACGCGGCCACACCGGTTGGTCCCATCGGTACCATCACCGCCCGTGATCCGACCACGAAGAGCGTCGGTCCTCGGTCTGAGCGTCGCCCTCGCGGCCGTGGTGGTCACGGCGGGGGTGTCGGCTCTCGACGGCCCGATCGGCACGACCGGCGCCACCGTCACCGACCAGGCCGTGCGCATCGCGCCCCCGATCCCGGACGACGTCGTGAGCGTCTACAACAGCGGTGAGCTGCTGTCGTCCACGAAGCAGGCGGCGTTCGCCGCGGCGACCGATGCCGGAGCCCGAGCTGCCGTCCGCCAGGCGGCCACGATCGGCCTGCGGTCGGTGATCCGGGACGGCGCGACGGTGCAGCAGGCGCCGTCTGGCTTCGCTTTCCCGATGGGGACCACGGTGCTGGAGGCCTCGACCGTGCGCGCTCTCATGGGCAACGAGGTGGCCGGTGCACTCGACGCCGAGCGGCTCGTCATGAGTGCGCTCACGGCGTCGCTGCGCGGCGCGCAGGCGGGAGACGTCGTGAGGTTGGTGAGCGCGTCGGGGGCAGAGGTCCTGTTCGAGATCGGAGCCGTCGTCGACGACTCGGTCACCGGAGGAACCGAGCTGCTCGTCGCGCCGGCCGCGGCGGCTCGGCTGGGCCTCGAGCGCGAAAGCAGCGTCGTGATCTGGGACATCGACGACCGCACGGTGCTGGAGGACTCCTTGTCCAACCAGGGCCTCGTGTCGACCTCGATCCGGATTCGTCGCAGCTGGGACCTCTTCGATCCCGACCTGACGCTCGGGATGGCCCGCACCAAGGCCCTGCTCGGCGAGTTCGCCTACCGTTTGAACGGCGACGGTTCGGTCTCGATCGACACGGCATGGACGAGCGCCCACCTCCCGTCGTCACGGGTTCTGCTCAACCCCGACATCCCGATCCGTGCTCGCTGCCACAACGTGATGGAGCCTGCGCTGCGCGACGCCCTCGCCGAGGTCGCCGCAGCGGGACTCGCCAGCACGATCAACGTCTTCCACGCCAACACGGCGGGTGGCTGCTACGTGCCGCGCTTCAGCCGGGTCGCGAACTCGTCGATCGGGTTCCTCAGCCGACACACGTGGGGACAGGCGATCGACACCAACACGCTCGGTTCGTGTCTCGGGTGTGCTCCCCCCGACTTCGCCACCAACTCCGGCGGTTGCGACACGATCCGCATCTTCCGCAAACACGGTTTCGCCTGGGGTGGCAACTTCCTGCGGCCCGACGGCATGCACTTCGAGTACGTCGGCGAGCGACGCGACCAGTTCCCGTACCCGTCGCGGTACTGCCCGAACGAGGTGCCCGACGACGTCGGCGATCAATTCGTCGCCGACGCGCTTCCGCTCGAGATGACCATGCGTCCGTCGATCTTCTCCGATGCGCTCCTGGTCGACGCCGACGGCCACCCGCACGAGCACGGACACCAGCACGGAGCTGACGGACACCAGCACTGACCCGATGCACCTAGTCTGACGCGGTGACTGAGCGGTTCCTCATCCTCGGCGGTGGCCCCGCCGGCAACGTCGCGGCCACCCACGCCGCACGCCTCGGAGCCGAGGTCACGGTCGTCGAGCGCGACGTGATCGGGGGTGCGGCGCACCTGTGGGACTGCATCCCCTCGAAGTCGATGATCGCCACCGGCGGGGCGATGAGTTTCATGCGCCGGTCGGGTGGCATGGGGATCGCACAGGAGACGCCCGAGATCGACACGGCGGCGCTCACCGAGCGGATCGACGGGATCACGACCTCGATGCGCGACAACACCACCACGCTGCTCGAGTCGCAGGGGGTGCGGCTGATGCGCGGGACCGGACGCTTCCTCGACGATCACCACGTCGAGGTCGTCGCCGACGACGGGTCGATCGAGGTCGTCGAGTTCGACTCCGCCCTCGTGTGCACCGGGTCGCGGCCCCGCATTCCCGACTGGTGCACGCCAGATGCCGAGCGCATCCTCACGACCCGCCACTGCTATCCACCGCCCGAGTTCCCCGAGAGCGTCACCGTCGTCGGCTCGGGTGTCACGGGAGTCGAGTTCGTCCACATGTTCTCGACCCTCGGTTCGAAGGTCACGCTCGTCGTCAGTCGACGGCAGGTCCTGCCGGGCAAGGACCCCGAGGTCGCCGCCGTGCTCGAGGAGGACTTCGCGCGCCGTGGTGTCGACATGCTCATGGGGGCGCGGGCGGAGTCGATCGAGCGGGTGTCCCCGGATGGCGCCCTCGATCCGACCGGCGGGCGGGTGATCGTGAAGTGCAACGACGGCCGACAGATCGAGTCGAGTCATGCCGTGCTCGCCATCGGGTCGATCCCGAACACCGACGACCTGGGTCTCGAGGCCGCCGGGGTGAAGGTCGACGACTGGGGCTACGTGGGGGTCAACCACCACTGCGTCACCAACGTGCCGCACATCTACGCCGCCGGCGACATCAGCGGCAAGCTTCCGCTGTCGTCCGTGGCCTCGGTGCAGGGTCGCAAGGTCGCCGAACACGCGATGGGCCTTCACACGCGCAGCCACCGCCACCTCGACTACGACAAGGCGGCGTCGGCGATCTTCACCGAGCCCGAGATCGCCGACGTCGGCCTCGCCGAAGCCGAGGCGTTCGCCGAAGGCCGCAAGATCCGGGTCACGAAGGTGCCGTTCAGCGCCACGGCGAAGGCGATGATCAACGCCGACACCCGCGGGTTCGTGAAGATCATCTCCGACCCCGCCACCGGCGTGATCCTCGGAGGTTCG
>JBCDAK010000149.1:0-12177 GCA_039185545.1 Actinomycetota bacterium | reverse complement strand
CTCGTCGAGCGATGCGACGCGCAGCGCGTCGAGATACGAGTCACCGTCGTCGGCGGTCGATTCGTCGACCCGCCGGCCGCCGGTCGCGAGGTCGAGGTTGTCCCGCACCGTCCCCGGGCGCAACCAGGGCTGTGCGACATCGTCGACGACGATCGATCGACGAACCTCGTCGATCGTCAGCGATCGAACGTCGATGCCGCCCAGACCGACCGCGCCGCCGTCGGGGTCGATCTGACGCCCGGCGAGTCGAGCGATGGACACGACCGCGGCGCGATCGGCGCACGCGACGCCCACGATCTCGTCGCGAGCGACCGCGAGATCGAATCGGTGGAGCCCGTGCGCCGTCACGTCGTCGAAGGTGAGTCCGGTGCGACGCCGACCCGAGTCGGACGCCACGGTGGGCTCGGACTCAACCTCGACGGCCGTGGCCAGGATCGCATCGATCCGTCGGGCACTCGCCACTCCTCCGGCCCAGACGATGAACAGCTCGGCCAGCGTGCGGAACGGGATGGCCAGGAACGCGGCGAGCCCGGTGAACGCGACGATGTCACCGGGTTGGAGTTCGCCGTCGACGGCCAGCCGACCGCCGATCACGAGGACCACGGCGAGGAAGACCGCCGGCACGGCCGACGACACCGCCGCCCACATCCCGGCGACCCGGGCGACCTCGACACCGGAGCGCTCGACGGCCGACGACCGGACGGAGAACCAGGATCGAGCAACGCTCTCGGCGCCGAACCCGCGGACGGTGCGGATCCCGGTCATGGTGTCGGTCGCCGTCGACGTCGCCTCCGAGAGTTGCGTCCGCTGCAGGTCGAACCGTCGCTCGGCCACCGGCCAGATCGGGAGAACGAGCCCGAGGGTGACCGGCACACCGATCAGGACGACCGTTCCGAGAAGCGGCGAGTTGGCGATCATCAACGCCCCGACACCGAGCATCGTCACCGCGGCACCGGTTCCCCGACACATCAGGTCGGCGATCGAACCGATCCGCTCGGCGTCGGTCGTGGCGTGGGTGAGCAGCCGTCCGGTGTCGACAAACGATCCGCCACGATCGTCGAGCACGCGCTGCGTGACGAGTCGCTCGACGCGCCACGTCGTGCGCGAGAACAGGCCGACCGCGATGGTGTGGCGGACCACCCCGGCGATCGCCCCGCCGATCACGATCGCCGCCACCAGCAACGCCCACGGAAGGACGGAGTCGCTCGACGCATCGTCGGCGATCCGGTCGATCGCCGCCCCGACGGCGACCGGGATCGCCGCGAGCGATGCCATCCACAACGTGCCGACGATGGCGCCGGTGATGACGGACCGGCGCTCGTGACCCAATGCCCACCGGATCAATACGCCGGCGCCGGCGGGCGGCGGCGTCAGCGGATCCATCACCGCCACGCAGGCGGACGGCGGAGCACTCGGGCGGGCATGATGCCCGAGTGTATTCAGCGCGCCTAACTTCCGATCGTGCTCGTCGGCCGACGCGAGCCGAGTCGGCCGGACGCGGCTGACACCCGCCCTCCGTCACCCCGCCAACGCAGCACCGAGGCGTTCCACCACCACACGTGCGCTGTAGGGGTCGAGACGGAACGACTCGACCCCCAGCGCCACGAGGCGGTCCTCCTCCGCCGCCGGGATGACGCCGAGGGTCGGGTACACGTCGAGCAGCCCGGGGATCTGGTCCTCGGTCGTGAACACCATGAGCACCGTCGCGTCTCCGAACTCGTCCGGGATCAGCTCCGGGGAGATCGCTGCGACGTCGGTCCGGGTGCTCGCTCCGGCCTCGCCCTCGAGGTCCCCTCCCTCGGGCGACACGAGATCGAGACCGAGCGAGAGAAACAGCCGGCCGTGGGCCGACTGGTCGGTGAACATGTTGACGCCGCGCTCGGTGATCACACCGGTGATCACGGGTCGGCTCGTGTCGATCGTGGCGCCGACATCGTCGACCAGTGCGGCGAAGTCGTCGACGAGTGCGTCGGCCTCGGCGGTGCGTCCCGTCGCCTCGCCAAGCACGCCCGACAGCTCCTGCCAGTCGATGCCGGAGTAGTCGAGGACGACCGTGGGGGCGATCTCTGACAGCGTCTCGAAGGCGTCGACGGTCACGGCGTCGCCGCCGAAGGACGCGCCCAGGATGAGGTCGGGATCCGTGGCCGCAATGGCCTCGAGGTTGATCTCGGGCCCGGGGATCGCCTCGACACCTGCGTCGGTCGCGACACTCGACCACTGCAGCATGAAGCCCGTGTCGTCGGCCAACGGCGGGCCCGGGAGCGCCTGCGCTGCGACGACCGGGGCATCGAGGGCGAGGACGTGGCCGGTCATGGTGGCACTGGCGACCACGATGCGCTCGGGCTGCTCGGGGATCTCGACCTCGCCGTACTCGGTCTCGATCGTGACGGGAAAGCTCCCCGTCGGCTCATCGACGCCGGCGGCGTCGCCCGCACCGTCCACGTCGGGCTCGGCCGCATCGTCCGCGTCGGACCCCGCCTCGACCTCTTCCTCGACCGCTTCTCCGACATCTGTCTCGACCGCCGACGCGGTCTCGCTCGCCGACGCCTCGGACGCCGACGCGGACGCAGAACCGCTGCCCGGCTCGGAGTCGGACGCGTCATCGGATCCACAAGCTGCCGCAGCCAAGGCGGCGCACAGCACGAAGGCTCCGAGTTGACGAGATCGGCGGCGGGGAGTTTTACTTGTTCTCACACAATTAACGGTAGGTTGCCCTAAACTCCGGCGTCAAGGATGTCACCGAGGACATCCGTCACCGACACTTGTCCGACAGGACCGCGGCGACACGGGAGCGTGCGATGCCCGTCGAACAGGAGCGAAACGACGTGGAACCGAGCGAGAACGACACGGACGATCCACGGTCGGACCAAGGGCGCCTCGCCCGCACGGCGGGCGAGGCCGTGGTGCGCGTCGCCGCTGACCTCGACCGTCGGCTGACCTGGGCCGCAGCACCCGAGAGCCTCACCGCGACCGAGGTCCGTTTCCTCCGGCTGGCCTCCGACCCCGTGCCGCAGAGCAGCCTGGCCGCCCTCATGGGCTGCGACGCGCCGCGGGTCTCGACGCTGACGCGCAACCTCGAGGCGCGCGGTTTCATCGTCCGCGTCGTGTCACGCGGCGACCATCGGATCCGGCGGGCCGAACTCACTCCCGCAGGACGCGAGGCGGTCACTCGCGTCGGGCGCCGACTCGCCGACTCGAGCCCGCTGCTCGGCGTGCTCGACGACCACGAGCTGGTCGACCTCGCCGATCTCCTCGGCCGCATCGAATCACGCGCCGCCCAGCTCCCGATCGACGAACTGGGTTGACCGACGAGTCGCCCGAATCGACAGGCTCACCGTTGCAATGGTGTCAGGATTCCCTAACATGACCCAGCCGGCGCCCGGGGAGTGTTCGCCCCCGGGCGCCGGACCATCACCTGCGGACCCCGGGACGGTCAGGGGCGACGACGGCCGCGCACCCACCGGACGCCAGCACCCAGTGCGAGGACCGCGATGCCGGACACCACCGCTGACGGCGGAAGCGCCACGATCAACACGACACAGCCCACCAACCCCACCGCCGCGATCCATCGCGGCCAGCGGCGCTCGTGATCGGCGAGGGTAAGCGCGGCGGCGTTGGTCACCGCGTAGTACGTGAGGACGGCGACTCCCGACACCGCGATCGCACTCCGCAGCGACACCGTCGAGACGAGCACGATGACGACAGCGGCCACCGTCAGCTCGGCCCGGAGCGGCAGGGATCTCCCCGGGTCGACATGGGCGAACCACCCCGGCAACTCGTGCTCGCGCGCCATCGCGAGCGACGTGCGCGAGACGCCGGGAATGAGATTGAGCAACACGCCGAGTGCCGCGATGCCCGCGCCCACACGGACGACCCCGGGTGAGACCGTCGATCCAGCGTCGGCGACGAGCCGCAGCGGCGCATCGGTGGCGGCGAGCGCCGAGACGTCGACGGTGGCCAGCGCCGTCACGCCGACGACGCCGTACACGGCCAGCACGAGGAGCAGCGCCCGCGGGACCGCCTTGGGGATCGTGACCGCAGGGTCGCGGACCTCCTCGCCGAGCGTGGCGATGCGGGCGTAGCCGGCGAATGCGAAGAACAGCAGTCCCGCCGAGCGCAGCACGTCGAGAACCGAGCCGTCGAGCGGCACGATCCGGTCGAGATCGGCAGCGTCGGACGTCCATCCCGCCCAGACGACCGCAGCGAGCGCACCGATCGAGACGACGAGCAACACACGCGTGATCGCGACGGTGCGGGTGAGCCCGCCCAGGTTGACCGCCGTGATCGCCACGACGGCTGCAACGGCGACTACACGCTCGCGTTCCGGCCACAGGTAGGCGCCGACCGTGAGCGCCATCGCGGCACACGACGCCGTCTTGCCGACCACGAACCCCCAGCCGGCGAGATGACCCCACCCCGGCCCGAGACGACGGCGGCCGTACACGTAGGTCCCGCCCGACTCGGGGTGGACGGCGGCGAGCTGAGCCGACGACGTCGCGTTGCAGAACGCGACGGCCGAAGCGATCACGAGTCCGAGCAGCAAGCCCGTCCCCGCAGCGTCGGCCGCGGGCGCCCAGGCGGCGAAGACGCCCGCGCCGATCATCGACCCCACGCCCACGACGACCGCGTCGCCGACGCCGAGCTGTCGTCTGAGGCTTCCGGTCGTCGCCACGAACGCAGCATGCCGCGGCAGAGCGTGCGCGGGGTGAACGCTCGACGAACGCGAGGAGATCCTCAGGTCCGTCGCCCGGTCGGATGCGGATCAGCCGCAGACTCTGGTCGTGGAGTTGTCCGGGTACGAGCGGGTTCAGATCGAGTCGTCCGACGACCTGTGGCGTTGGCTCGCCGACCATCACGCCCGCACGGACGGCGTCCTGCTCGTCACCTTCAAGAAGACTCGACCCGATCGGCACGTGAGCCGTGACGAGGTCCTCGACGCGCTCGTCGCCCACGGGTGGATCGACGGTCGCCGCTTCGCTCTCGACGACGCACGCACGATGCAGCTGATCTCGCCACGCCGACAGGATCGGTGGGCCGCCACGTACCTCCAGCGCTTCGAACGGCTCGACGCCGAGGGGCGCCTCCATCCCGCGGGACGGGCCGCACTCGAACGTGCCACGGCGTCGGGGGCGGTCGACGAGCGTGCCGACGTCGACCGGCTCGAGACACCCGACGATCTCGCGGTCGAGCTCCGACGGCGAGATGCGATGGCGTGGTGGCAGTCGAGTGCGCCCTCGTATCGACGCAACGTGCTGCGGTGGGTCGCGTCGGCGAAGAAGCCCGCCACCCGCAGCCGACGAATCGATCGCATCGTCGACCACGCCGCCCGAGGCGAGAAGGTGCCCAACTACTGAGTGCCGGACGCGTGGTCGCAGCCACCGCGAGCCACGAAGCGATCGGCCAGCGACCTCCGCCAGCAGACGATCGATCAGGTCCCGTCGAGACGTCGTCGACTCGACGTGAGACGGTCGAGCGCCTGCTCGGTCCGGTCGGGGTCGAGTTCGGCGAGTGTTGCCGTGATCGCCTCGACCGTCGCGAGAGTCGCTGCGTGGGTCGCCGGACGGTCGAGCGGCCCACGCCCACTCCGGATGACCACGGCGTTGGCACCAGGTGAGGGAAGCGAGTCGGTCAGGACGAGGGTCGGACGACAGCGCTCGCCGACGGAGTCGAGCAGAACCCGCGCCCAGGGCCGAGGTCGACCCGATGCCATCAACACAACGGTGTCGTCGGCGCCGATCCGTGCGATGTCGTCGGGTCCCGGTCCGGCGGGACCGGTCGCCGTTCGAGTGTCGAGACCGATGCGTTGCCACTGAGCAGCGGCGTACTCGGCCACGGCGCCAGTGGGCCCCGCGGCGACGACGACGATGCGATCGGCTTCGTTCAGGCGGGACGCCGCCTCGCCGATCTTCGAACGGATCTCGGGACGGGCGAGCCGACCGACGGCTGCGGCGACGTCGGTCAGGTGCCGGTCGAGGGCCGAGGGGACGGCGTCGTGATCGCCCGGTGCGAAGCGACTCGCCACGTCGCCGGACGCGAGCTCGTTCAGGAGGGAGCGCTTCAAGTCCGCCAATCCGGCGTACCCGAGTCGCTGCACGGTCCGCACGACGGTCGCGTCTGTCGTATCGGCGAGTCGACCGAGCTGCGTTGCCGTGAGGAACCCGAGGCGGTCGGCCTCGGCCAGCAGGGTCGTGGCGACGCGTCGCCCGGTCGGTCCGAGCGAACCGAGGCTGAGTTCGACGCGGGTGTGCAGCCCATCGATCCCCTCGCTCGGCTGGATCGACTCGCCCGACGAGTTCGGATCGATCGACGCTCCCCCGGCGACCACGTAGCAGACGCTACCGATTGCTACATCGTTGCAGCGCACCCTACGGTCCGCGCCGTGCTCGAGTTCCTGGTCGCCATCATCCCCGTGTTCATCGCCTCGGTCGTCGAATGCGTCGAGGCGTGGACGGTCGTCGTCGCCGTGGGCCTGACACGTGGCTGGAAGGCGCCGCTGATCGGCGTCGTCGTCGCGCTCGCCGTGATCGGCACCCTCGTCGTCCTCTTCGGGGCCACGCTCGTCGACCGCATCGACGAGCAACTCTTCGAGGTGGTGATCGGCACGCTCCTCGTGCTGTTCGGCGTGAGGTGGATGCGCAAGGCGATCCTCCGCTCGATCGGCGTCATCGCACTCAGCGACGAACACGTCCGCTACAAGAAGACCATCGACGCCCTCGGCAACGAGCGCGTCGAGAAGGCCTTCGACTGGGCGGGCTTCTCGATCGCCGCGAAGACGATGCTGCTCGAAGGACTCGAGATCACGTTCCTGGTGATCACGCTCGGCTCGTCGGGTGACGCCAGCTATCCCGTCGCCATCTCGGGAGCGATCCTCGCCTTCGTGGTGGTCGGTGCCGCCGGCTGGATCGCCCGGGCCCCTCTCGCCAACGTGCCCGAGAACACGATGAAGGGATTCGTGTCGGTGATGCTGACCACGTTCGGCACGTACTGGGTCGCCGAGGGCTTCGGCGTCGACTGGCTCGGTGGCGCCTGGGCGCTGCTCTACCTGTTCGTGTTCTGGATGGCGGCGATCCGCGTCATCGAGATCTGGGCGGGCCGGCCGTACCGAGAGGCCGTTGCGATGCACCAGCCGCACGACGAGGTGGAGGTGACCCGATGAACAGAGTGACCGCCTGGCTCCGCACGGCCGTCAAGGAACTGTGGGCGCTGATCGTCGACGACTGGTACCTCGCCGCCGGCGCCATGGCCGCGATCGGAATCACGTACCTCGTCTCCCGGACCGACACCCCGGGCACCGCCGACGTCACCGGCTGGCTGCTCGTCGCCCTCGTCGTGGCCTCGGTCGCCGCAGCCGTGCGGCGAGCCGTCATCGCCGCCCTGCCATCGAACCCACCGGAGGACTCCGCCCCATGACGACCGCCACCGCATCCGCCGACACCGGCTCCACCCCCGTTCTCCGCGTCACCGGGAGCGAACTCGCCGACGCACTCGCCGAGCAATCGGTCGACCGACCGTTCGGTGTCGTCCTCACCGTCGCGTCACTCGAGGAACTGGGCGACCCGATGCGCTCCGCACGTCGTGTCCACCACGATCTCCTCGCACGGGCGTGCGTCGGCCTCGCCGTCGTCGGGCCGGACGAGGTCACCGCGACCAGCCTCGAGTACGCCGGCGAGGTGCCGTTCCCTTTGACCGCTCTCGGCGAGCCGGCGCTGGCCGACGGATGGATCGCCGGCCAGGTCGCCGCCGGGATCGACGGCATCCGACCCGCCGGCGCAGGCAAGACCATCGGTCTCCCGGCGACGTGGATCGACCACGTCCAGGCGTCGATGAGCCAACCACTCGACCCGATCGCCCAGTCCATCCTTCGGTCGGCCATGGACACGATCGGCCACACGGGCATGACCATCGACGAAGACCAGGGTCGGTTCATGAAACTGTTGGTCGAGCTGAGCGGTGCTCGGACCATCGTCGAGGTCGGCACCTTCATCGGCACCTCGGCGCTGTGGATGGCCCGCGGACTTCCCGCCGACGGAAAGCTCACCTGCTTCGACATCGAGACCACCTATGTCGACATCGGCCGTCCGGCGTGGGAGGAGGCCGGCGTCGCCGACAAGATCGACGTCGTCATCGGACCCGCGATCGACGGTCTGAGAGCGCTCCCGAACGAGCCGACCATCGACATGGCGTTCATCGACGCCGACAAGACCGGCTACGCGAGCTACGTCGATGAACTCCTCCCCCGCCTCGCACCCGGCGGCTTCATCGCCATCGACAACACCCTGTGGAGTGGCGACGTCGCCAACCCGAACGTCGTCGACGATGACACCGTCGCACTGCGAGCACTGAGCGCCGATCTCGCCCACCGCGACGACCTCGACGTACTGCTCCTGACGATCGGCGACGGCGTCACCATCGTCCGCCGGCGAGCCGACCCGGCCCCGGCTGCCGAATGACGCGCCGCGCGTCGACACGCTGACGTCGCGGGTGATAGCGAGAGGCCATGACGACGATCGGAATCGTGGGTGACGGACCCGGCGGACTGAGCGCAGCGCTCTTCCTCGCCAAAGCGGGACACGAGGTGACGGTGTACGGAGCCGACGGCACGGTGATGCACTACGCGTACCTCCACAACTACCTCGGGGCGCCCGACGTGAGTGGCAGCGACTTCCAGCAGCGGGCCCGCGAGCAGGCCGAGGCACAGGGCGCCACCATCGTGGCGACCGAGGTGTCGGCGGTCGCCGCGACCGCCGACGGATTCGCCGTCATGACTGAGTCGGGCACCACCACGGTCGACCACCTGGTCCTCAGCGAGGGCAAGAGCGCCCCACTCGCGGAGTCGCTCGGCCTGGCGGTCGACGGCGAACGCATCGTCGTCGATCGAGACGGACGCTCCTCGGTCGAGGGCGTGTACGTGGTCGGTCGCAGCGTTCGCCGACGCGGAGTCAGGCGATCATCTCGGCCGGCGACGGAGCCGCGGCCGCCCTCGACATCCTCGCTCGCATCGAGGGCTCCGACGTCCAGGACTGGGACTCACCCCCGAAGACCGACTGAACGAACCCGAAGGCGCGACGGGTCGGTCAGAGCGACGTCGTCTCGCCGACGAGCCGGGCTGCGTTCCGACGCGCGTCGTCGACGTGGCGGACCAGTCGCTCGAACGCCTCCTGACCGGCCGCGGTGGCGACGAACTCGGGGATCGACCGCCCCGGGTTGAGGCGCGTCGCTGCGTTCCAGGCTGCGAGGTCGGGGTTCAAGCGCCGTCGGGCGTCGAGCTCGACCCCGGTCGACACCGACCGCAACACCGCGTCGATCGTGCCGGTGCGCGGCAGGGCGGGGCACAGTCGGTTCTTCTCGTCGAGCGGAAGATCGAGGGTCGCGACGTACCCGATCATGGCGGCGCTCCACGGCACGACACCCGTCGTCGTCATCTGGACGCGGATGCGACCCGGAGCGAAGATCGGCGACGGGTCGGGAGCACCGAGGCCCGTCGCCGTGCAGTCGACGACCGTGGCACCCTGCGGGATCGAGACGTCAGCCGCGTCGGCGCCATCGACGGCGGTGACCTCGAGTCGGGTGTGGTGCACAGCCCGGACGCGGACCCCGCGGATCACCCGCTCGACGCGCCGCAGCATCGCCAGCTCGTGACACGAGATCGTCGCACCGCGGAAGATCGTTGCGCTCTCGTGGGGATCGATCCGGTGCATCAAGCCGAGACTCTCCATGGAGCAGGCGAGTTCCTCGGCGGACTCGACGCATGCCGCGGCCTCGACGAGCCGCGACTGATGCTCCAACATCCCGACCGACCGTTCGAACGGCTGCGTGGATCCGCGGTCGACCAGCCACGACTCGCGCGGTCGCACCCACGTGATCGCGTCCGGGTCGAACCCGCGATCGATCAACCAGACGCAGACGTCCATCGACGTCTTGCCACCGCCGACGATCACGACGTGGTCGCCGAGTTCCGCGACGCCGTCGCCCTCGAGCTCGTTCGGCGGCCTGACGTCGACGCCGTCGGCGACGTCGAACGGCCGGTCGTGGCGCAGCGGAATGCTCGATTCGAGCGCTGTGGCGTCCACGACGGCACGGCGAACCGAGATGGTCGTGGTCGCACCGTCGGCCACGGAGCGGATCTCGTGATCGTCTCCCGTCCCGTCGAGCGGACGGAGGAAGTCGTGGCGACCGAGGAACCGGACCCGTCCTGACGGCACGAAACGATGGTCGAGCACGTCGGCGTAGTACGCGACGATGTCGGCACCCGACGCGCGTTCGTACCACCCGACCTCCGGCCCCTCCGTCTGGACGCGGTCGTCGCCCAGCGGAGTGGACCCCACGCCGTAGAAGGCGGACGGCTGGTGCAGACGGACGAACGGGTACGCGTCCACCCAGTGACCACCGGGGTCGGCCCGCCGGTCGACGAGGACGACATCGGCGGACGAATGCTCGATGATCTCGTCGGCCACCGCCATGCCGGACGCCCCCGCCCCGATGATCAGGTAGTCGGTCTCCACGGCCCTCCTCGGCCCGATGCGAGTTGCCACTGGCGCATCGGTCTCTGTATGGCTATCTTAACAAACCGTGTTGATGGAACGCTCCGACGTGTTCGCCCGACCGATCGATGATCTCGTGGGACCCGGATCGACCTGGCTCGAGGTCGGGCGGGGACTCCGAACGGCGCGCGACCCGTTCCGACCGGCCGTCGAGGCCCACGACGGAATCAACGGCGCGGCCCGGGCGCTGGGGGTCTGGAACAACCTGCTCGACGGCCTGCTCGCCCAGCTCACGTCACGCTGGTCGACCGGCACGAGCGTCGATCCGTTCGAGGGCGACGTACTCGTCGGCGTCACGCCCGGGTCTCCGAGCGTCTCGGTCGTGATCGACGCAGTCGAGTGCCCACCGCACCCGATGCATCTCCGCAGCGTCGCCCAGATCGCCGAACTGATCCGCCCGTCGATGGTTCAGGCCGGACCCATCAGCGCACGTGAGCTCGACGGGTCGACCGCCCGGATGGTCCACGCTGGAATCGACCGCTTCCCGCTCACGTCCAGCAGCGACCCGCGCTCGACCAACGCCACGCTGTCGAGGATGCGGAGCAACTACACGCTCTCCGACTCACCGGCGGGCGTCGACTCGACGCCGTCGACCTCGCGGCGGAGCGTCGCCCTCTGAGCCATCGCGACCGCTCGGCACCCGAGCCGATCCGACCGGTACCCTCACGCGCCGTGCAGCAGATCTTCGACACCGAGCGCATCATCCCCGTCCTCAACGACATCCTGAAGGCCGAACTGGCCGGCGTCGTGCGCTACACGCACTACTCGCTGGTCATCACGGGCCCCAACCGCCTGCCCCTCGTCGACTTCATGAAGACCCAGGCCGACGAGTCGCTGCTCCACGCCCAACAGGCGGGACAGATCCTCACCGGGCTCGGCGGACATCCCGACCAGGGGATCGCCCACATCGAAGAGTCGCACGACCACAGCGTCGAGGCGATCCTGCAGGAGTCGATCGCGCACGAGCGCCGCGCACTCGACCTCTACCGAATGCTGCTCGACATCGTCCAGGACGACTCGATCTACCTCGAGGAGTACGCCCGCACGCAGATCGGCGAAGAGGAGCTCCACGTGATCGAGCTCAACAAGCTGCTCCGCGACTACGCCATCGGGTGACGTGTCGAGCGATCCGCCCGGTCGATCCTGCCGCCGTTCACCGCGATCTTCGGCGATGATGGTCGACCATCATCGCTGATGTGGAATCGTTCATCGACGCCGCCACGGATGACTTGCACTCGTTGTTAGGAGTGCCTATCGTCTCGGCCGATGCGTCGGACGATCTGCGCCTCCGTGGCGGTGAGCGCCCTCGTCCTGGCGGCGTGCGGCTCGTCGGCCGACGACGCCGCGAGTACCGACGCCGCGGCCGCTGAGTCCGCTGAAGCCGAGGTCGCCCCCGAGACGGTCGCCGAGGCACCGGCGACCGTGGAATCGACCACCACGTCGACCACCGACCCGCCCGACACCGACCCGCCCGCCGAGACCGAGACGGCTGCCGGCGAGCCGCCGACGCCCGGTGGCGGGGTGGATGCGTCCGACGAGACCGACGACGCGCCGCCAGCCGATGCGATCGTCGTGGTCGTCGACCGGGATGATCCGCTCGGTCGACTCGATGACGACCTCGACTCCCCGATCATCG
>JBCDAK010000148.1:0-12279 GCA_039185545.1 Actinomycetota bacterium | reverse complement strand
GTGGCGGTGGTGGTGCCGTCGCCGGCGACGTCGTCGGTCTTCTTGGCGACCACCTTCACCAGCTCGGCACCGATCTTCTCGTAAGGGTCGGCGAGCTCGATCTCCTTCGCGATCGACACCCCCGCGGTGGTGATGGTGGGCGCACCCCACTTCTTGTCGAGCACGACGTTGCGGCCCTTGGGGCCGAGGGTGACGCGGACGGCGTCGGCGAGCTGGTTCATCCCGCTCTCGAGGGCCCGACGGGCGTCGGAGTCGAACGCGATCAGCTTGGCCATGGGGCGGGTCCTCCTTGAGGTGCGGGCTCGTGCCCGGAGCGGTGTCCAGAAACGGAATCGGCGCCTGGCACTCTACGGTTGCGAGTGCCAGGCGAACAACCGGCGAGGTCACTGCGTGTGCCGGGTCATGGTGCTGCGGCACGGTGATGCGGCACGGTGATGCGGCACGGTGCTGCGGCACGGCGCTGCGTCGGCCGATTCTTGACCTGACTGGTCGACAATGCCGCTAGCGTGCTCGGCATGGCAGCGACGGTTCGGATCCCCACCACGATGCGTCCCCTCACCGGCGGCGAGAAGCAGATCACGGTCGAGCCGGGCTCCCTCGGTGACGTGATCGCTGCGCTCGAGTCGGCGCACCCCGGGATGGGCGATCGGCTCCTCGACGAGGACGGCTCGCTGCGCAAATTCGTCAACGTGTTCGTCGACGACGACGACGTGCGCTACCTCGACGGGCTCGACACCACGGTCGACGACGGCATCACGGTCTCGATCATCCCCGCCGTCGCCGGCGGCTGAGCTCCGACGCGCGGACTCCCGCCCGGCGACCTACGGTCGACGGGTGCGCATCGATCGCGTGCTCGCCGCACCCGACAAGTTCAAGGGCACGTTGTCGGCGGCCGATGCGGCTGCGGCGATCGGGCACGCGTGTTGGGAGTTGGGCCTCGACTGCGTCGAGCGGCCGATGGCCGACGGCGGCGACGGGCTCGTCGAGGTGCTCGGCGGCCCGACCCGCACGTCGACCGTCACGGGACCGCTGGGTGATCCGGTCGAGGCGGAGTGGCGTCTGGCGGGTGACACCGCGGTCATCGAGTTGGCCGCGGCCAGCGGATTGGTTCTCGCCGGCGGTGCCTCGGGCAACCGACCGCTCGACGCCACCACGACCGGGACGGGTGAGCTGATCGACCTCGCGCTCGACGCGGGTGCGCGGCGGATCATCGTCGGACTGGGCGGGTCCGCGACCACCGACGGTGGATTCGGTGCTCTGCGGGCCATCCACACCCCGGCTCGGCTCAAAGCGGTCGAGCTCCTCGTGGCGTGCGACGTCGAGACCGTGTTCGCGGACGCTCCCTCGGTGTTCGGGCCGCAGAAGGGTGCCTCGACCACTCAGATCACGATGCTCGAACGCCGTCTCGATCGCCTCGCCCAGATGTACGCCGAGGAGTTCGACGTCGACGTGGCGAACCTGGCGGGCGGCGGCGCGGCGGGAGGGCTCGGCGCTGCGCTGGCGGCGCTCGGTGGCCGGCTCCTTCCCGGGGTCGAACTCGTCGCCGAGGAGGTCGGGATCTTCGATCTGCTCGATCCCGAGGTCGACGTCGCCGAGCGCATCGACCTGGTGGTCACCGGCGAGGGGAAGCTCGACCGCACGAGCTTCGACGGGAAGGTCGTCGGCGGAATCGCCGAGATCGCCGCCGACGTCGACGTGCCGGTGGTTGCGGTCGCCGGCGAGATCGACGGGCTCGACGAGCTCGTGCGAGACGACCGCCACCTCCGACAGGTCGAGGTGACCGGCCGCCCCGAGTTGCTGGCCGCGGTCTCGCTCGTCTCGGATCACGGCCACGAAATGGCGATGGACGAGCCGATGCGAAGCGTCGAACGATCGACCTCGTCGATGCTCCAGCGCCTGCTCGACGCCGACTGACCCCGACCGGACTCAGAGATCGACGACCGTCCGCGGTGAGTCGTCCGACGGAGCGTCGTGTTCGACGCCGACGTCTGGCGGATCAGCCGTCGCCGGCTGCGACCGTGGTGGCCGTGGCCGGATCGGTGGCCGGGTCGGCCGCTGGGTCGGTCTCGGTGCCCGACACGTCGGGGGCCGCTGCGGTCCCGGCGGCGGGAGCGAGCTCTTCGAGCGTCTTGCCGGCCTCGTTGTTGCCGAGCAGGACCAGCACGCTCGCACCTCCCTCGAGTGTGCCCGACTCGGTCGGTGGCGGGACCGGGATCGTCTCGACCAGGACGCCGCCGAGATCGCGGGCGACGGAGTTGGCGACGTCCTGGGCGGCGGCGACCGTGGCGTCGTAGTAGACGATCGAGTCGTCGACGTCGGCGCCGCTCGCGTTGGTGGCTTCGCCCATGGTGTATCCCGCGAACTCGAGGCTCTGGGTCATCCCGCCGGCTGATCCGGGGACTCCGTTGGCGTTCGCGACGACGACGGTGGCGCCGTCGGTCACCCGCCCGATGGTGGTCGTCGGCGCCACGGTGGTGGAGGTCTCGACCGGATCGACGCTGCCCTCGCCGGGGTTGTCGCCGTCGGCGGACCCGGATCCCCCGGCCTGCTCGACGGGATCGGTGGGCGCACCGCCGGTGACCTCGTCGTCGCTGGTGATGTTGCGGAGGATCAGGAACCCGGCGACCACTGCGATGACTGCGAGCACCACGGACAGCGCCGAGCCGACCGGCGCGCCTCCGGCGCCCTGCCGAGGGGTGCGACGCGGAGCCTGGCCCAGGGCGTCGTCGGTCATGCGTGTCGACCTTGTTCGGCGGCGAGGTCGGCCTCGCCCCGTCGGACGCGGCGCGCCCGCAGACGCAGCCGCCGGAGGCGGCGGACGACGAGCGGATCGTGGTCGAGGGCGGCCGGGTCGTCGAGCACTCCCGTGAGCTCGGCGTGATACTCGTCGGGCGAGCACTGGAACCGTTCGCGGATCACCCGATCGCGTGGCTCGTCTTCATCCCACCACGAGCGCTCGAAATCGAGCATGGCGGCGTGCCGTTCGCTGAGCATCGGACGCCACATTGGCCGGTCCGAGCGTCGAATTACAAGCACCCTCCGGCATTTCACCGGAACGGCATCGTGTCCCGTCGTCGGCTCCTCGGGCCACTCACGCGACCTCCTAGGGTGGGCCCACGTGACTCGACCGTTCCTGATCGGCGTCGCCGGGGGCAGCAGCTCCGGCAAGACCACCATCTCGACCCGACTCGCCGAGTTGAGCGGTGCCGACCAGCTGTCGCGGATCGAGCTCGACTCGTACTATCTCGACCGCAGCGATGAGCCGCTCGAGGAGCGCCGACTCGCCAACTACGACCATCCCGATGCCTTCGACTGGGCGTTGCTCAACGACCACCTCGCCGCGCTCGCCAACGGTGCCACCGTGCCGGTGCCGGTGTACGACTACGCGCTCCACAACCGATCGGGCGAGAGCCGCGACGTGCCCCCCAATCGGATCGTCGTGGTCGACGGGATCCTCGTGCTGTACGACCGCGCCCTCCGCGAGCGGTTCGACCTCAAGATCTTCGTCGACACGGCTGCCGATGTCCGGTTGATCCGACGGCTGCAGCGCGACGTGGCCGAGCGCGGTCGAACCGTCGAGAGCGTGATCGAGCAGTACCTCACCACGGTGAAGCCTGCCCACGAGCGATTCATCGAGCCGAGCAAGCGCTACGCCGACGTGATCATTCCCGAGGGCGGCCTCAACCGCCCGGCCATCGAGGTGCTCCTCGCTCGGGTGCGGGAGATCACCGCCTCCGACGACGAGGTCGAGTGACGCCTTCGCACGCCGGGGTCACCTGAGCGGTCACAGCACCCGGTCGACGCCGCCGAGGTTGCTGTAGATCATCTTGACCTGGGTGTAGTGCTCGACGGCCCGGGCGCCGTTCTCGCGACCGATCCCCGACTGCTTGTAGCCGCCGAAGGGAACCGATGCCGGAAGGGTGCCGTAGTCGTTGATCCACACGGTGCCGGCCTGGAGCGCGTGTGCGACCCGATTCGCCCGGGCGAAGTCGCGGGTGAACACCGCGGCCGAGAGTCCGTACGTGGTGTCGTTCGCCCGCCGGACGACCTCGTCCTCGTCGTCGAACGGGAGCACCGACATCAGCGGGCCGAACACCTCGTCGGTGACGAACCCCATGTCGTCGGTGCAGTCGGCGAACACGGCGGGACTGACCCAGTTGCCGGGTCCGCTCGCGTCGCCGCCGGTCACGTGCCGCGCCGGAGAGTCGAGTGCCAGCTTCATGTAGCCCATGACCTTGTCGTGGTGTGTTGCGCTGACGAGCGGGCCGATCTCGGTGGCCGGGTCGAACGGATCACCGACTCGAAGGGCGGACACGCGTTCGGCGAGCCCCTCGACGAAACGGTCGTGCACGTCGCGATGGACGAACACGCGCGTGCCGTTCGAACAGACCTGGCCGCTCGCCCAGAAGTTGTTGAGGATCGACGCGTTGCGGGCCGCCTCGAGGTCGGCGTCGTCGAACACGACGATCGGCGACTTGCCGCCGAGTTCGAGGGTGACGTGCTTGAGTGAGGTGGCGGCAGCCGCCATGACGATCTTGCCGGTCGAGGCCTCTCCGGTGAGCGAGACCTTCGCGACGTCGGGATGTCGCACGAGGAGTTCGCCGACGCGATGGTCGCCCTGCACCACGTTGAACACGCCATCCGGAATCCCGGCCTCGGTGTAGATCTCGGCGAGAACGCCCGCCGACAGCGGCGTGTCCTCGGCTGGCTTGAAGACCATGGCGTTGCCGCACGACAAGGCGAGCGCCGACTTCCACATCGCGATCTGGATCGGGTAGTTCCACGCACCGATCCCGACGCACACGCCGAGCGGTTCCCGTCGCATCCGCGCGAAACCGTCGGGGAAGTCGATCGTGTCGCCGTGGAGCGAGGGTGCGAGCCCGGCGTAGAACTCGATCGTGTCCGCGCCCGTCGGCACGTCGTCGGTCGATGTCTGAGCGATGGGCTTGCCCGTGTCGAGCGTGTCGAGGGCGGCGAGTTCGTCGTTGCGTTCGCGGATGATCGCGACCGCGCGCATCAGCGCCCGTGAGCGCTCCTCGGCGGGCCATCTCGACCACTCGGCGAACCCGGCGGTCGCCGTGGCGACTGCTGCGTCGACGATGGAGGGAGACGCCGACTCGACCTGGGCGATCACCCGATTCGTCGCCGGGAAGACGCTGGGGAAGGTCTCGCTCGCGCCGGTCGGGTCGGCCTCGACACGTCGGCCGCCGACGTAGGAGCGGATGGTGTCGAACGTGGTGTCGGGACCGATCGTCGCCATCGGATCGACGATAGGGCGAGCGGCGACGCCGGAGATGGTGCCGCGCCGCCGTGCCCGCGCCGATCGACCGGCGTCGGTCAGGCGAGGGCGGGAACGAGGGTCAGCTGGAACGTCGCCGGACGACGCGAGATCAGATCGAGGCGCCCGCCGTCGGACTCGGCGAGCCGACGCGCGAGGGCCAACCCGCGTCCGTGTGGCGCATGGGGGTCGGTGGGCCGCTCGAACAGCCGCCGCACGGCGCTGTCGGGGATCCCCGGGCCCTCGTCGGCGACGGTGATCGTGGCGCCCTGCACGTCGATCGAGACGGTTCCGCCACCGTGGCGAAGAGCGTTGTCGAGCAGGACGTTGATGATCTGGCCGAGGAGGCCGGGCGTCGCCACGACGGGCACGGTCGGATCGGTGGTCACCACGAGCTGACGACGCCTCGCCTCGAAGCGAGTGCGCCAGTCGTCGACGTGTGCATCGACGATCTCGAGGAGGTCGAGGGTGGATCGTTCGCCGGTCGACCCCGTGCGAGCGACCGCGAGCAGTTCGTCGAGGGTGGTGTTCAACTCGTGGGTCTGTTCGAGGATCGACCGGGCCTCGTCGGCGACCGCCCGATCGGGATGTCGTTCGAGCAGTTCGAGACGGATCGCGAGGCCGGTGAGTCCCGTCCGCAGCTGGTGCGTCGCGTCGGCGGTGAAGCTGCGTTCCGACTCGAGCATCCGGTCGACCCGGTTGGCGCTGAGCCGGAGCGCACGTGCGATGTCGTCGACCTCGTCGATGCCGGTCGACGGTGTGGGCGTGGAGAAGTCTCCGTCTCCGACGCGTCCGGCGAGGCGGGCGAGCCGCTCGAGTGGGCGGGCGAGCGTGCGCGCCTGGACGGCGGCGAGGAGGGCGGCAGCGACGAGTGCGAAACACGAGATCACCGCGATGCGGATGAACAGTCCGTTCCGCTCGCCGGAGTCGGCGAGGGTGGCGGTGACGAGCGCGAGCGGGGCCAGCAGCACGACCATCACGACCACGACGACCGCCAGGGTCGAGAGGACGAGTCGGCGTCGCACGGCTCCGTCGTCTGCGTCAGTCGTCGTCGGCGGGTTCGGGGTCGAATCGGAACCCCACGCCGCGGACGGTCACGATCTTCGACGGGGGGTCGCTGCGGTCGGCGATCTTCTTCCGCAGTGTCGACACGTGCGTGTCGAGCGTGCGGGTCGAGCCCCACCAGTTCTCGTCCCAGACCGACGACATGATGTCCTCGCGGCGCACGGCCACGCCGGGCTGCGACATCAGGAGCGCGAGCAGATCGAACTCCTTCGACGTGAGCTCGACCTCGGCCGGCTCGTCGCCATCGTCTTCGAGCACACGGCAGCGGTGCGCCGCGACGTCGAGTTCGATGCCGGCACCGACGAGCACGCCGTTCGCCGACGCCGGGAGCGCGCCGGACTCGACGACGCGCAGACGGGCCTGGATCCGGGCGATCAGTTCGGCGAGGCGGAACGGCTTGGCGACGTAATCGTCGGCTCCCGCCCCCAATCCGACGATGACATCCATCTCCTCGGCCCGCGCGGTGAGCATGATGATCGGAAGCGCCGGAAGGTCGTTGCGGACTCGACGACAGACATCGAGGCCGTCGATGTCGGGCAGCGTGAGGTCGAGCAACACCAGGTCGGGATGCTCGGACTCGATCGAGTCGAGTGCGGTCTGGCCGGTCTCGACGTGCTCCACCTCGAACCCCTCCGAGCGCAATACCCGCACCAGCGGCTCGGAGATGCGCGCGTCGTCCTCGACCAGGAGCACCCGGGTCATGGCGGCACCGTAGTCAGATCATCCCTGCCGGAGGCGGAGTGCCGCGGCGTGCGCCGGGAACCCCTCGTGCTCGGCGAGGGCGATGATCGACGGAGCCATGCGGGCGGCGGCGCGGGCGTCGGCGCGGGCGACGGCCGTTCGCTTGAGAAAGGTGTCGGCGGTGACGCCCGACGACACGTGGGCGAATCCACTGGTCGGCAGCGACGCCGGACAGCCGATGAGGAAGTTGCCGGCGGAGAACGGTGTGTGCTGTCCGACGAGGATCTCGCCGGCGTTGACCAACCCGTCGAGCACCCGGTCCTCGTGCTCGGCACCGACGACCACCTGCAGGTGCTCGGCGGCGAACTCGTTGGCGACGTCAACCGCGGTGTCGAGATCATCGACGATGACCGATCCTCCGTTGGGGCCGAGTGAGGCGCGGATCGCCTCGGCGCGGACCGGCGGGAGAGTCGACGACTGGTGGTCGAGCTCGGCGTCGACGGCGTCGACCAGCGCGGCCGACGTGGTGAGGAACACGACGGAGGAGTCGGTGCCGTGTTCGGCCTCGATGAGCAGGTCGGCGGCGAGCCGCACGGGGTCGGCCGACTCGTCGGCGATGACGAGCGACTCGGTCGGCCCGAGCAGCATCATCGTGGCGACGCCGTGCCGCTGCATCTCGACCTGCGCGATCGTGACCGCTGGAGAGCCCGGGCCCACCACCTTGCGCACCGCCGGGATCGACTCGGTGCCGAAGCCCAAGGCGGCCACGCCGGCCGGACCGTTGACGCGGAACACCGACCGGATGCCGAGTTTGCGGCAGACGACGAGAACGGCCGGGTCGACCTCGCCGGCGCCTCCCGGGACGGGCGGCACGACGAGCGCGAGCTCGGGCACGCCGGCGACGACCGCCGGGACGGCGAGTTGGTAGGCGACCGACGGATAGCTCGCCTTGCCCGACGGGACGAAGAGACCGGCCGACGAGATCGGCGTGATCTTCTCGCCGACGGTGAGACCGGGCTCTGACTCGAACGACCAGTCGTCGGCTCGAGCGAGCTGCTCGTCGTTGAAGGCCCGCAGGTGCGTGATCGCGTCGTCGATCGAACGGTCGACAGCGTCGGACACCTCGGCGGAATCGATCTCGTCGTCGGTCACCCGCAGACCTCCGGGGTCGACCTCGATGCCGTCGAATCGCGCGAGCGCCTCGCAGACCGCGGTGTCGCCGCGTTCGCGGACGTCGTCGATGAGATCGACGATCGACCGGCGGAGGTCGGGGTCGAAGATGTCGTCGATGCCCCGATGCATCAGCGCCGCTCGCGCGTCGGAGTCCATGTCCGCCCACACCTGACGCCGAAGAACGCTCACGGAGACGAAGGTATTGACCTCCGGCCGAAACAGCACGTTTCGGACCCGGCACCGAACGTGCCGTTTCGCGATGTCGAGGTGAACCGTCCGGATCCGACCCGGGCGAATGCGGACACGTGTCCCGGAGCCCCGGCGGCGAGGGAAGCGCCAGCGACGAGCCGCACGCGTCGCGAGGAGGAAGCGTCAGCGGACGACGAGGGAGCCGCCAGGAGCGGCGAGGGAAGCGCCAGCGACGAGCCGCACGCGTCGCGAGGAGGAAGCGTCAACGGACGACGAGGGAGCCATCGGTAGAGTGCGGGAAATGCCGGTCACCGTCGTCGTCGGCGCCCAGTGGGGCGACGAGGGCAAAGCCAAGGTCATCGATCTCCTCTCGAAGGAGCACACCTACGTCGTCCGGTACCAGGGCGGGCACAACGCCGGTCACACGGTCGTCGTCGAGGGCGAGAAGTACGCCCTCCAGCTCGTGCCGTCGGGAGTGCTCTACGACCACGTGATCCCGGTCATCGGCAACGGCGTGGTGGTCGACCTGCCCACGCTGTTCGCCGAGATCGACACGCTCGAGTCCCGTGGGATCGACTGCTCGGAGCTCCAGGTGTCGAGCCGGGCGCACCTGATCTTCCCGTGGCATCAGGCGCACGACGCGATCGCCGAGGCGATGCGTGGCGACGACAAGATCGGCACGACGCTCAAGGGGATCGGGCCCGCCTACGCCGACAAGGCGCGGCGCGTCGGGATCCGCGCGGGCGACGTCGTCGATCCCGGCCGGTTCGAGACACTCGTTCGCGAGCGGGGACTCGCGGAGAACAAACTCATCGCCGAGGCCGGCGGCGAGCCGCTCGACATCGACGCGATCGTCGCCCAGTTCGGCGAGCTCGGTCGACGGCTCGCACCGTTGGTCAGCGACACGATCAGCCTCCTGCACAACGCACTGGCCCGCGACGCACACGTGCTGCTCGAGGGGGCACAGGCCACGTTCCTCGACCTCGACCACGGGACCTACCCCTTCGTCACGTCCTCGAACCCGACCGCCGGCGGCGCCTGCGCCGGGTCGGGTCTCGGTCCACGCGACATCGATCGGATCGTCGGTATCACGAAGGCGTACACCACCCGCGTCGGTGCCGGGCCCTTCCCGACCGAGCTGACCGACGAGGTCGGTGAACGGCTCGGCGATGTCGGCAAGGAGTTCGGCACCGTCACCGGCCGTCGTCGCCGCACCGGCTGGCTCGACTGCGTGATGCTCCGCCACGCGGTCCGCCTCAACAGCCTGACCGAGCTGGCCCTCACCAAGCTCGACATCCTCGACGGTTTCGACATCGTGAAGATCTGCACCGCGTACGAGCGCAACGGCCAGCCGGTCGTCGATTATCCCGATCGATCCGACCTGCTGGCGGAGGTCGATCCGGTGTACGAGGTCCTGCCCGGGTGGGGGACCGCCATCACCGACACGCGCGAGGGCGGTGACCTGCCCGCCGAGGCGCAGCGGTTCATCGAAGTCGTCGAGCGCGAGGTCGGCGTCCCCGTGCGGGTCGTCGGGGTGGGCGCCGAGCGCGACGACTACCTCGTCTGGTCGGCATGATCCCGCGGTACTCGACCCCCGAGATGGACGGGGTCTGGTCCGACCCGGTGCGTTTCGGGCGGTGGTTGGAGGTCGAGCTGCTCGCCACCGAGGCACACGCCGCAGTCGGCGTCGTACCGCCGGAACACGCCGAGCGGTGTCGTGCCGGTGCGCCGGCCACCGACGAGGCCTTCGTCGAGAAGGTGCTCGAACGCGAGCGCACCACCGATCACGACGTGGCCGCGTTCGTCGACGTGGTGCAGGACGCGATCGGTGCACCCGCCGGATCGTGGATTCACTACGGCCTCACGTCGTCCGACGTGGTCGACACCGCCCTCTGCTGGGCGATGCGGGATGCGTGCGACCTCCTGATCGACGCAGCGGGGGAGCTGATCGAGGTGCTCGTCGAGCTGGCGCGCACACATCGCGACACGGTGATGATCGGGCGGACGCACGGGATCCATGCCGAGCCGACCACGTTCGGTGCGAAGGTCGCCTTGTGGGCCATGCAGGTCGACCGCGACCGAACTCGCCTCCGGGCGGCTCGCGAGTCGGTCGCCGTCATGAAGCTCTCCGGCGCCGTCGGGACGTACTCGAACGTCGATCCGGCGGTCGAGAGCTACGTCGGTGAACGGCTCGGATTGACTCCCGTTCCCGCCACGCAGGTCGTCGCCCGCGACCGACACGCCGAGTTCCTGGGCGCCTGCGCCTCGGTCGGCGCGACGTGCGAATTGATGGCGGTCGAGCTCCGCCACCTCCAACGGACCGAGGTGCGAGAGGTGCAGGAGGGGTTCAAACCGGGCCAGAAGGGCTCGTCGGCGATGCCCCACAAGCGCAACCCGATCTCGGCCGAGACGATCTCCGGGTTGTCGCGCGTGTTGCGGACCAATCATCTCGCGGGTTTGCAGGACGTCGCGCTGTGGCACGAGCGTGACATCTCGCACTCGTCGGTGGAGCGAGTCGTGCTCCCCGACTCGTCGCAGCTGGCGTTCTACGTGATGCGCCGACTGCGTCGACTTCTGAGTGGACTCGTGGTGATGCCCGATCGGATGCGCGCCAATCTCGACGCGAGTTTCGGTCTGGTGTTCAGCCAGCCCGTGCTGTTGGCATTGGTGCGGTCGGGGGCGACTCGCGACGACGCCTATCGCATCGTGCAGCGGTCGGCGATGAGAGCGTGGGACGAACAACGGTCGTTCCGCGAACTCCTCGAAGCCGACGACGAGGTCGACGACGAGGTGCTGGACGACGCGTTCGATCTCGATCGCAGCCTGCGCAACCTCGGCCGGGTGTTCGACGCACTCGACGAGATCGACGTCTGAGACCGCCGGCGCACCCGGCGGGTGGTCAGTTCGCCCGGCTGATGCCCGCTCGCTTGAGCACCGCGGCCTCGACGCCCACGTCGCGCCACGAGGCGTACGAGATCTTCTTCGTGTCGCTGTAGCTCTTCGCCACCCCGACGAACGCCTCTTCGAGTGTGGTCATGTCGACGGTGTCGGACATCGAGTCGAGTTCCTCTTCGAGATCGCGCTTCTTCTGGACGAGGAGCAGTTCGTTCATCGGATCTGCCTCGGGCAGCTTCGCCTCGACCTCGGCCAGCTGGGACCGCACGCTGTCTTCGGTGCGCTTGCGTCCCCGCTTGGGCTTCGTGGCCCGGAGTCCCTCGAGGTAGTCGCGGACGACCTTTCCTTCCGCGCGACCCTTCTGCATCGCCGCCTTGTGTTCGTCACTCATTTGACGCTTTCCTGCCATCCCATCAGTGTAAATGTCGCGCCCACCATTTCACGCATTCCTTGCGGTTTCTTCGGGCTGCATGGATCGTCGTGCGATCCGGTCGGTGGTGTCATCGAACCGCGACCGGCCGGACCGGATACGGTCGGTCGCGATGACCGGATACGGTCGGTCGCGATGTCCGATCTGCCTGTCCTCTCCGACGTTCTCGGCGCACTCCGGAACCATGTGCTGGCGCATTCGTTGAAGGAGGGGGATTTCGTCTTGAAGTCGGGCGCCCACAGCAGCTGGTTCCTCGACACGAAACAGACTGCATGTCGCGCCGATGGGATCGTTCTCGTCGCCGATGCACTCGTCGAGGTGATGGGCCGCGAACTCGACGACATCGACGCGATCGGCGGACTCACCATGGGTGCCGACCCCGTCGCGTTCGGTGTGTCGGCCGTCCTCGCCGCCAGAGGTCGGACCGTTCGGTCGTTCAGCGTCCGCAAGGAGGCGAAGCAGGGAGGTGTCACCGGCCGCATCGCCGGAGCGCTCGCGCCCGGCGATCGGGCGCTGGTCGTCGAAGACACGACGACACGCGGGACCTCGCTCATCGAGGCGGTCGATC
>JBCDAK010000147.1:0-12322 GCA_039185545.1 Actinomycetota bacterium | reverse complement strand
GCGAGCTGATGGAGAGCGAAGTTCGAGGCCCCGAGGATGCCCCAGCGAATCGAGTCGGTCATGCGAGATGGGCTAGCACGTCGCCGATGACTCGCGAAGATCCACGGAACTCGACCGGGTCGCAGATCGGTCTCTCGACGACGAGGCCTACGGTCGGCGCCGATGAGCCGTGGCCGACGCCGGTGGTCCGGTCGACATCTGCTCATCGGACTGGTCGTCGTGGCGTCGGCCTGCTCGTCGTGTGGTGGATCGGACGTCGCCGACCTGGAATCCGCCGCGTCGGCCCCCGAGGTCGTCGCGGACTCCGGGAGCGCACTCAGCGCCGAACGCACCATCGACGAGTACGTCGACCTGAACGAACGTCAGGCGCGCCTCCGGGCTCAGGAGGAGCGGCCGGTTCCGGCGTCGGCGCTGCCGCCGCGGCACCTCGACCTCGACGCGTTTCCCGAGTCGCTGGTGGATCGTGACCTGATCGTCAACGGAGGGCCGCCGCCCGACGGGATTCCTCCGCTCGAGAATCCCCCGTTCGTGGCGGTGGGCGACGTCGACTGGCTCGAGGCTCAGGAGGCCGTCCTCGCGCTGACGGTCGACGGGCGCGCCCAGGCGTATCCGATCCGCATCGTGATGTGGCACGAAGTGGTGAACACGTCGATCGGCGATCGACCGATCGCAGTGACGTACTGCCCGCTGTGCGGCTCCGGTCTCGCGTTCGATCGTCGACTCGAGGGTGAACTCCTCGACTTCGGAACCTCCGGTTCGCTCTACCAGGCGAACCTCGTGATGTACGACCGCCAGACCGAGTCGTGGTGGACCCAGTTCGACGGACGGGCGGTCGTCGGCGAGATGGTGGGGGCCGAACTGCCGGTCATCCCGATGGCGACCGTCTCGTGGGCCGAGTTCGCCGCAGCGCATCCGGACGGCGACGTGTTGTCGCTCGACACCGGCTTCGAACGGCCGTACGGCCGCAACCTCTACGCCAGCTACTCGGGGCGGACCGAGCCCGTCCCCGGCTACTTCTCGGGCGAGAGCGATCCGACGATGCCCGCGTTCACGCAGGTGGTGGGGATCGAGGCCGGCGACGGTGCTGCGGTGATCCGACTCCTCGATCTCGCCGACCGTCGTGTCGTCCATCTCGACGTCGGCGGAGTCGGTGCCGTCGCTTGGCACGTCGACGGGATGAGCTCGCCGTTGTCGGGCACCGAGGTCGCCGGCGGAGATGCAGTCGGATCGACCGGAGTGTTCGTCTCCGAGGTCGACGGGCGCTCGACGACGTTCGATCCGGCGCCGGACGGAGACGGATTCGTCGATGCCGCGACCGGGAGCCGGTGGAACCTGCTCGGAGCGGCCGTCGAGGGTCCGATGACGGGGATGCAGCTCGCGCCGCTCCACCACGTCGACACGTTCTGGTTCAGCTGGGCGACGTTCCGTCCCGATTCGACCGTGTGGTCGGGCTGAGCGTCGAGAGCGCCGTCGCCACCTCGGTGGCGTCGTCGATGACCTCGCGTCGATCGTCGCGCCGCCACACGAGCGCGAGTTCGCTCGCCGTGAGGTCGACGACGTCGACGTACGTGACGCCTGGCCGGTTGTAGATCTCCGCGTTCCCGGCGGAGATGAGGGCCGCTCCGAGCCCCGTCGAGACGATCTCGAGCGCGCTGTCCGCGTTGGACGCCGTGGCGGCGACGGTCGCCGGGACCGAACGCTGATCGTTCGCCAACCAGAAGTCGCGTAGTACCCCCGCCTCGGCGGGAAGGGCCACGAGGGGAAGGTCGCCGATGTCGTCGAGTGTCACGTTGGCGCGTGCGGCGAGCTCGTGGTCGCTCGAGACCGCCAGCTGGCGAGGCTCACGGACGAGGGTGACCCAGTCGTAGAGATCGGGCTCCGGGAGCGGCAACCAGCAGAATCCGACGTCGGTCTGGCCGCCGGCCACTCCCGCGCTGGGATCGCTCCAGTTGATCTGAGCGACGTCGACGCTCCACGTGGGCCGACGTTCGTGCAGCGCCGTCGTGAACCGCTGGATGAGACCGCGCCCCACGCTGGTCTGAACACCGATCCTCAGCGTCGTGGCGAGTTGGGCACCGATGTCGCCGACCGCCCGCTCCGCATCGCCCCAGGCGTCGAGGAGCACGCGCGCCCGGACCAGCAGTTCCTCTCCCGCCGGGGTCAGTGCCACGCTCCGTCGGGTGCGTTCGAGCAGCGTCACCCGCAGATCGGCCTCCAGGCGGGCGACCTGTCGGGACAGCACCGGCTGCGAGACGAACTCCCGCTGTGCCGCGCGGGTGAAGTGCAACTCCTCGGCGACGGCCACGAAGTACCGCAGATCGCGGAGGTGGACGTCCACCGTGCCCAGCGTACGCATCTCTCGCGGGACTGATGCCCATCGGACATCACGGACGATCTTGGACTCCCCGTCCGAACGCGTTCACGGTGGACCACATGACCACGAACCCTCCGGTGAACCTCTCCTCCATCAGCCGTGCGATCACCAGCGAGCGCCACCGATTCGACTCGAACGGTGACACGCTCGTCGCCGATCTCCACCGGCCCGTCGGCCCCGACGCGAACTCGCCGTCGCCGATCGTCGTCGTCACCGGTTCCTGGACCACCGTCAAGGAACAGCAGGCCGACTTCTACGCGCGGCGCCTCGCAGCGCACGGTCTCCCGGCGCTCACGTTCGATTTCCGCGGGTTCGGCCAGAGCACCGGCGACGTGCGCGACCTCGAGGACCCGGCTCGCAAGATCGAGGACATCCACGCCGCGATCGGGTTCGCCGGTTCCCTCGATGGCGTCGACGCCGATCGGATCGGGGCCGTCGGCGTGTGCGCGTCAGCCGGCTACCAGGCGGTCAACTCGGCATCCGATGACCGGGTCCGTGCGATCGGATTGATCGCGCCGTGGCTCCACGACATCGAGCTCGTGGCGCCGTACTACGGAGGCGCAGACGGCGTCGCGGCACGTCGAGCCCTCGCCGCCGAGGCTCGCGACCTCTTCGAACGCACCGGCGAGGTGACGTACATGCCGGCGATCTCCGAGACCGATGAGGCGGCCGCGATGTTCGGACCGTTCGACTACTACCTCGACTCGGAGCGGGGCGCGATCCCCGAGTGGGACGCCCGGCTCGCGGTGATGTCGTGGGAGCCCTGGTTGACGTTCGACCCCATCGTCAGCGCACCCTCGATCGACGTGCCCGTACAGATGGTCCACTCCGAGCAGGGTGCGGTCCCCGATGGGGCGAAGCGCTTCTTCGAGACGCTCGCCGGCCCCAAGGACATCGTCTGGACCGACGGCGGTCAACTCGACTTCTACGACCAGCCCGCGCAGGTCGACGTCGCGCTCCCCGCGATCGTCGAGCACTTCCGGACCCATCTCTGAGCGACGCACGACAGGAGACCCCACCATGGATGCACGGGATCGACTCGACGCCATCGACGCAACCACCCGCATGGCCTGGCTCGCGGACCGCCGTGAGTGGACCCGACTCGTCGACGTCTTCGCCGACGAGGTCGACGTCGACTACACGAGCCTCACCGGTGGCGATCCGGCGACCGTCGCGTCGAGCGATCTGGTCGCCGGCTGGCGAGCGGGACTCTCGGGACTCGACTCGACCCAGCATCTCGTGTCCAACCACCTCGTGAGCGAGGTCGAGGGAGGTGCGGAGGTGACCGCACAGTTCATCGCCACACACCGGTTCGAGAATCCCCACGGCGACCCGATCTGGACACTCGGCGGCCACTACCGGTTCCTCCTCGAGAGCGACGGTTCGAGCTGGCGGATCCGGGCCCTGACGATGACGACGTCGTGGGCGACCGGCAACCAGCAGATCATGAGCCTCTCGGCTTCGTCAGCCTGACTCGACGTGACTCGACGTGACTCGACCGTGTGGTCGACCGGCGGGAACACGACGATGACCGCCGTGCCAGTCGCGTACCGTCGCCGACGTGGCAGAAGTGACTCGATCCGGCCCCGTCCGCCAGCTGCGCCTCGTGGTCGAAGCGGAGGACTTCGACAACGCCGTGCGCTTCTATCGAGATGCGCTCGGGTTGCCCGAGCAGGCTGCGTTCGAAGCCGATGGTGACGCCCGCGTCGTCATCCTCGACGCAGGACGAGCGACGCTCGAGCTGGCGAATCCGGCCCAGAAGCGCATGATCGACGGCGTCGAGGCCGGCGGTCACGTGAGCGACCGGATCCGCGTCGCGTTCGAGGTCACCGATGCGGCGTCGACCACCGACCGGTTGGAGGCGGCCGGCGCGACCGTCGTCGCACCGCCGACCGCGACGCCGTGGCGCTCGCTCAACTCGCGTCTCGATGCTCCGGCCGGCCTCCAACTGACCCTCTTCCAGGAGCTGGAGGAGTACGCGACCCGAGTCGAGCGAGACGGATTCGGCACCGACGCCGACGGCCGCTGATCCCGCGGCCACGTCAGCTCATGCTCCGCACACGTCGACATGGGCTGACGTGAGCGCCCGGACGACACCCGATCGGGCCGTTCACGTCAGCGCACGTCCGACGAACCTCGACATGGGCTGACGCGGACGGCTCGACGAGACTCGAACCCGATGAGTGATGCGCCGGCGGTCCTGCCCGTCATCGACGTGGGACTGTCGATCGGTGACGACGGCGAGCGGGCACCGACGGCCGTGGTCGACGCGTCGGAGCACCCCGACGTCGCCGATCTCGCACGGGTGCACGCCGTCGAGGGCATCGGCGACATCCGGACCACCGCGCAGCGGATCCGCCTGTCCGAGACCGACCTCCTGCTGCTCGGCATCGTCCTGACCTCGCCGGTCCGCGCCTCATTCGCTCTCGCCTTCGATCTCCGCACGACCGAACCGTTCCTCGACGAGGTCGCCGCCGCCGGCCGGCTCATCGTGGCGACGACCGATCCCCACGCCGCGGCCGACGAACGTCCGATGTGGTTGGCCGTCGACATCGAGGGTGACGCCCTCCGCACCGCGGTCACCACCGTTAGGTGACCCGGAGTGGACGGCTACCGTCGCCGCGATGGGCGACGTGACGGATCTCCTCCACTCCTCGATGAGCCTCACCGAGACGCTCGGGATCCGTGGCGTCGAGGCCACGGCCGACCGAGTCGTGGTCGAGCTCGACTGGTCGGCCGACCTCCTCACGTCGGGAGGCCTGCTCCACGGAGGGGCGGTCATGGCGGTCGCCGACACGGCCGGCGGCACCTGCGCCTTCCTCAACCTGCCGGAGGGGGCGGTCGGGACGTCGACGATCGAGTCGAAGACGAACTTCCTCGGTGGCACCAAGGAGGGTGACACGCTCCGGGCGACCGCCGTTCCCTTGCACGTCGGCGGGTCGACGATCGTGGTCGAGACCGAGCTGCGGGCCGGCGATCGCCTCGTCGGCAAGACGATCCAGACACAGTCGGTCCTGCGTCCTCGGTGAGACCGGCTCGGTGACGGGAACGGAGGCGTCCACACCGCCCGATGATCGGATCGACCGCCGAGGGGCGGTCGTCACGGTCATCGCTCTCGTGATGGCCTCGACCTGCGTCGCCCAGGCGTTCGGCAGGTTCACGTGGGGTGTCCTCCTCCCCGACGCCCGCGACGACCTGCTCGGCGGTTCGAACTCTCTCGCCGGCTTCTTCGGCACTCTCAACGTCACCGCCTACCTGCTCGGCACCCTCGCGGTGTCGTGGGCGTCGTCTCGGCTGTCGCTCGTCGGACTCGTGCGGGTCGGGCTGTCGATCTCCACCGCCTCCCTGGCGCTCGCATCGGTCGCGCCCAACGGGCCGCTGCTCGGCCTGGCCTTGTTCGGGATGGGCATCGGCGGCGCAGTGATCTGGATCCCGGCGCCGGCGATCGCCGCCCGGACCCTTCCCCCGGATCGAGCCGGCACGGCCCTCGGATTCGTCGGTTCGGGGATCGGGATCGGGATCGTCTTCGCCGGTCAGATCGGCGCCTCGAACGGCTGGCAGACCGTGTACCGCATCGAGTTCGCCATCGCCGTCGTGGTCCTCATCGGCACGGTTCTGTTCCTCCGTTCGCAGGGTGACCGACCGTCGTCCACCGGCGGCTTCGGAGGGTTCGCCGCCATGGAGACCGTCGCCGCGTGGATCCCCACCCTGTTCACGTACGCAGCGTTCGGCTTCGCGTACATCCTCGTCCTCGGATTCCTGGTCGCTCGTCTCGAGGACGACAGCGGGTTCACGTCGAGTGAGGCATCGACGATGTTCTCCCTGCTCGGCGCCGCGACCGTCGTCGGCGGCCTGACCCTCGGCGGTCTCTCCGACCGCATCGGTCGACGGGTCACCGTCACGGCCGCGTTCGTGCTGTTCGGCGGCTGTGCACTCCTGCTCCTCACGGGTCAGCAGCCCTGGGTCGCGATCGCCTCGATCGGCGCCGGGGTGATGTTCTCCGGGATGCCGGCGTTGATCATCGCCCACGTCGTCGACCACACGACCGTCGACACGTACGGCCCGGCGTTCAGCGCCGCCACGCTCGCGTTCGGAGTCGCGCAGATGGTGTCGCCACAGATCGGTGGGTTCATGGCCGATCAGCTCGGCTCGTTCACGTGGGTGTTCGTGCTGTCGGCGGCGGTCTCGTTCGTCGGAGCGGTGTTCGCGAGCCGACTGCCCGCTCCGCCACGTCGAACCGCGACGATGGAGTCATGACTGCGTCCCGGCCGGTCGCTCTGGTGACCGGAGCCAATCGAGGCATCGGCTACGAAGTGGCCCGCCAGCTCGTCGAACACGGCTACGACGTCCTCGTCGGAGGCCGCAGCGACGCCGCAGCGATCGATGCGGCGTCGGCGATCGCGGACGAGACCAGCGCTGCCGGTCGCGCCGCCGGCATCCAACTCGACGTCGCCGACCCTGACTCGATCCATGCGGCGATCGAACTCATCGGCTCCGAGACCGGACGGCTCGACGTGGTCGTGAACAACGCCGCGATCCACTACGACTCGGGGCAACGTGCCGTCGATCCCGACTTCCGGCTCGTGCACGAGGCACTCGAGACGAACACGATCGGGGCGTGGCGGACCGCCGTGGCGGCGATCCCACTTCTGCGCCGGAGCGAGCACGCCCGCATCGTCAACGTGTCGAGCGGCGGCGGAGCGCTGAGTGAGATGGGCGGCGGGACACCCGCGTACAGCGTGTCGAAGGCGGCGCTCAACGCCGTGACGTCGATGCTCGCCGACGAACTTCGCTCCGACGACGTGCTGGTCAATGCGGTGTGCCCGGGGTGGGTGGCCACCGACATGGGTGGATCGGGTGGTCGACCGGTCGCTGAAGGAGCGTCGGGGATCGTCTGGGCGGCGACGCTGCCCGACGACGGCCCGACCGGCGGGTTCTTCCGCGACCGCCAACGCATCGACTGGTGACGTCGCGGGTCGACGCCGACCACGCGGTCGACTCTGGCGCAGCCCGGCCCGTTCGCCGAGTGGGCGCATTGCTACGTTCCGCCCGGAGACACGTCGACGGAGGGAATGAGTCGCACCATGGGGATTCTCGAGGGGAAGGTCGCCTGCATCACCGGCGGCACCAGAGGCATCGGCCGCGCCACGGCCGAGGCGTTCGTCCGGGAGGGAGCCAGCGTCGTCGTCAACGGCCGCAGCCCCGAGAAGGGCGAGCAGGCGGTCGCCGAGATGCGGGCGTCGCTCGATGCCGGAGACCGGGTCCACTTCCTCGGCGGTGACGTGAAGTCGCGGGAGGGTTGCGAGGCGATCGTGAACGGCACGGTCGACCACTACGGCAGGATCGACATCCTGTTCGCCAATGCCGGTGGGGCATCGAACCATGCCCCGGTCGTCGACCTCACCGACGAGGCGATGCAGGACAGCCTCGAGTGGAACTTCTGGCACACGTTCTGGACGATGCAGACAGCGCTGAAGCACATGATCCCCCAGGAGAGCGGCCGCATCATCACGATGTCGTCGGTCGAGGGCAAGGTCGGCAAGCCGGCGATCTCCATCTACGTCGCCGCCAAGCACGCCATCAACGGGCTCACCAAGTCGGCGGCACAGGAGGTGGGTCCGCTCGGGATCACGGTCAACTCGGTCTGCCCCGGCGCGATCGAGACCGACATCATGATGGCCGAGGGCCCGGCTGCCGCCGAGGCGATGGGGATGGACTACCAGGGCCTGCTCGACGTGTTCGCGCAGGAGTCGGCGATCAAGCGGCTCAACGAGACGAGCGATGTCGCCGAGGTGTGCGTCCTCCTGGCGTCCGATGCGGGCGCCGGCATCACCGGCTCGATGATCTCGATCGACGGCGGCACGGCGCCCTACTGATCCGCGAACACCGACACGACGCAGAACGGAACGAGGAGGAAGACGAGATGGGCAAGCTCGACGGAAAGGTCGCCTGCATCACGGGCGGCACGCGCTCGATCGGCCGGGCGATGGCCGAGGCCTTCGTCGCCGAGGGCGGCAAGGTCGTCATCAACGGCCGCAACGAGGAGAAGGGGCGTCTGGCGTTGGCCGAGATGGACGCCGGTGGCGCCGCCGACTTCTACGGCGGCGACGCGGCGAAGCAGGAAACGGTCGAAGGACTGATCGACTTCACGATCGAGCGATACGGGCAGCTCGACATCTGCTGCCTCAACTCGGGCGGCGTCATGAACACCGCCCCGGTGTTCCAGATGACCGACGAGGAGTGGCAGCTCGAGGTCGACTGGAACCTCAACCACGTGTTCTGGGGCATGCGCAAGGCACTGCAGCACATGATCCCGCGAGAGACGGGACGCATCCTCGTCACGTCGTCGGTCGAGGGCAAGCTCGGCAAGCCCGGCATCCCCGGGTACGCCGCCACGAAGCACGCCGTCAACGGCCTGGTCAAGGCCGCAGCGCAGGAGGTCGGCACGCTCGGCATCACGGTCAACTCGATCCTGCCGGGTCTCATCGAGACCGACATCGTGCGCGACACCGGCCCCGCGTCGGCCGAGGCGATGGGTCTCGACGGCTACGACGCCCTGCTCGACGTGTTCGCGCAGGAGTCGGCGATCAAGCGGCTCAACACCGTCGAGGAGGTCGCCGCCGTGGCGGTGTTCCTCGCCTCCGACGCAGCCCGCAACATGACCGGCAACATGTTCCCCGTCGACGGCGGGACCATGCCGTACTGACCATGAGCGATCACGACAATTCGGCGATCGTCGCCGCGTTCTGCGACGCGTGGACCCGCCACGACGTCGACGCCATCGTCGACTCGTTCACCGACGACGCCGTGTACCACAACATCCCGATGGATCCGCTCGAGGGCAAGGCCGCCATCGAGGCCGGGATCCGCGGCTTCCTCGGAACCATGACGATCACGTTCGACACGCACCTCCAGGTGGCCGACGGCGATGTCGTCATGAACGAGCGGACCGACACGGTCACGGCCGGTGACAAGGTCACCGTCATGCCGGTCATGGGCGTGTTCGTACTGCGCGACGGCAAGATCGCCGAGTGGCGTGACTACTTCGATCTGGCGACCTTCACCGGAGGCGGGTCCTGATGTCCCTCGATCTCGAGACGATCACCTACGAGGTGAGCGACGGTGTCGCTCACGTGCGGTTCAACAATCCCGGCGGCGCGAACGCCGTGAGTCCGCTGTTCTCCCGCGAGCTGCGCGAGGTGATGCTCGCCATCGACTTCGACGACGAGGTGAAGGCGGCGTCGTTCACGGCCGAGGGAAAGGTGTTCTGTGCCGGAGGCGACCTCAAACTGTTCGCCTCGCTCGGTGACGACCTGCCGAAGACGGCCGCCGACATGCTGGTCGACTTCCACGGTGCGATCTACCGGATGAACCGCACACCGAAGCCGTTCATCGCGGGGGTACGCGGTGCCGCGGGCGGAGCCGGGCTCTCGCTGATGTCGGCGTTCGACATGGTCGTGTCGGGCGAGTCGGCGAAGTTCACCATGGCGTACACCCGCGCGGGGGTGACCCCCGACGGCACCTCGAGCTACTTCATCGCCCGCCACATCGGTGTGCGGCGGATGATGGATCTGACGCTGACCAACCGGGTCCTCGATGCAGCGACCGCCGAGGAGTGGGGGCTCGTCAACCGGGTCGTGCCCGACGACGACGTCGACGCAGCCACCGCCGAGCTGGCGCAGTCGATGGCCGATGGCCCCGCGTGGGCGCTCGGCCACGCCAAACACGTCGTGTGGGAGGGATATGAACGAGGCCTGGAGTCGGCGGGCGAGTTCGAGGGTGTCACCATCAGTCGGGCCATGGGAACCCATGACGGCAAGGAGGGCATCGCCGCCTTCGCCGAGAAGCGGTCTCCCGACTTCACGGGGAACTGATTCGCGAGGCGCGGTACGGTCGCGCATGGCCGGTGACGTGAAACCCGCCCTGCTCGCCACCACGATCGATTGCGTCGACCTCGAGCCGATGGCCGAATTCTGGGCCGACCTCCTCGGCGTCGAGCACCAGGTCCACGAGCCGTTCGCATTCCTCGGCCCCACCGAGGGTCGGCGCGCCACGATCTGGCTCCAGCGCGTCCCCGAGGAGCGGGTCGGAAAGAACCGACTGCACCTCGACTTCGTCGTGCGAGACCTCGACGCTGCATGCGACCGGGTCGTCGAGCTCGGCGGAGCACTGGGCCCGGAGCGGTCATGGCAGGCCTTCCACTGGCGGACCTGCTCCGATCCCGAAGGCAACGTGTTCGACCTGATGAAGGCCCAGGAGCCACCACCCGACCCCTGAGTTCGGAATCCGGGCCGACAACGTCGGGACAGGGCCCGAACGTCGCCTCAGGCGGCGAGCGCCTCGGCGACGACCGACCACACGTCGGGATCGATGCCCAGGCCGAAGTGGGACGAGCTGACCTCGACGTGGCGGATGTTCGTCGCCCACGGGTCGACGCACGCCTTCCAGTCGACGACGGCATCGGCCTTCGTGAAGATCGCGGTCGTGGGGAGCGTCAGTGGATCGGTCCGGTTCGCCTCCTCCTGGAGCTCGGCGATGCGGGCGCACTCGTCGGCACCGAAGTTCGACGCGCCGGCCGTGAAGCTCGGGCCGCCCTGCGCCGGCGTACCGAATGTGACCAGGCGTTCCACGAGGTCGGGTCGGTTGCGTGCGGTCTCCCGAGCGATGACCCCGCCGAGCGACCATCCGAGGAGGTGGACCGGGCGACCATCGCCCTCGGCGACGAGCCGCTCCAGGGCGGGCTCGAAGCGCTCGACCGTGTCTTCGACGTCGCTTCCGTTTCGACCGAGTCCCCACGGCACGGCGTCGTGGCCGAGTGAGCGCAGGTAGAACCGGATCGGAGCGAGTGTCTCTGAGCCGGTGAGCCAGCCCGGCACGTCGACGACACGTCGACCGTCTCCGCGGGGCGCCTGGCGAAGGGAGTTGGCGCGACCGAGCAGGCGGAGCGGCTGCGTCGCTGCGGTCCACTCGCCCACGAGACGTGAGCGTCGCGGCGGCGCAGTCGGCGCATCGGTGGTGGGAAGGTCCGGGCGGTCCATGACGGTGTCATGCATGTCGACAAGTGAACATGACACTGTCATACTCGTCAACGTGACCCTGGCCACGGACGTCGACGGCGCGGGCTCGGCGGATGCTTCCGACCTCTCCGAGTCCGTCGAGCGCGGCGGTCGCTCCACCTCGGTCTCCGCCGATGCGGTCGTGGACGCGGCCGAGGTGTTGCTCGCCGAGTCGGGCTTCGACGGGATGTCGGTCCGGCGGATCGCCGATGCCGTCGGGGTCTCCCGCCAAGTCGTGTACACCCACTTCGGCGGGATGGACGGCCTGCTCGACGAACTGCACCGGCGCCTGTCGCAGCGTCTCATCGACGCGGCCACCTCGGTGTCCGAGCCGACCGGTACGACGGCGCACCTCCTCGCCGCCACGGCCGGATACCGATCGGTCGCACGGCGCTGGCCCGATGCCTACCAGCTCGTGTTCGAGCGACCGGTCGCCGAGTACTCGATCGGGACCGACGCCGAGCGGTTCGGACTCGAGTCGTTCGGCCACGTGGTCGATGCGGCCGAGGCATGGCTGAGGGTGACCGCCGAGGTCGTGCGGCCGCGACGATCCGATGCGATCGACCTGGCTCGCGCCGTGTGGTCGACCGCACACGGGTTCGTCGTGCTCGAACGGGTCGGTTTCGCCGATCCGTCGGACACCGATCGGCTGTGCGACCGGGCCATCCGGGCGATCCTGGCCGGCTGGCACGCCTGAGACGCTCGCGTCCGCCGGCCGCGATCGCACCGCTCGGCCGTGCCACGAGGCGAGTGTCGCGGGTCTACGTGAGCCGGAGGTAGCTCACCACCGAGCCGAGCGACTCCTCGATGAACGTGGTGTCGGGATCGTCCTCCAGCTGGCTCGGCGTGCCGTCCGAGTCGAGTCGGGCCGTCAACATCGCCGTCAGCTGAT
>JBCDAK010000146.1:0-12328 GCA_039185545.1 Actinomycetota bacterium | reverse complement strand
GGGGGTAACTCCCCGTGGGTGTCGACCGCCATCGATGCTATCGTCGCCCGCGCCTCCGGGGCCGCGGTTTTGGTGGCCGCCTGTGTGTACCGTCCCCCCCGGGGGTCGCCGCAACACTCAGTTCGATGGGATCACGACCAGGTCGTCGACCATGCCGTCGGCTCGGTGCTCGCCGATCGCGCAGTAGAACTCCTGGGAGCCGGCGGCGTCGTCCGGAACCTCGAATTCGATCACCGCCTGTCGACCGGCGGGGACTCGAACGTCGACGTCCCACTCGTCGATCGTGATGGTGTGCGGCAGGTCGCTGGGATTCACCAACATCGCCCGGAAGACCGTTCCGGCCTCGACCTCGATCGGAGTCGGTGCGTAGGCGAAGTTCGTCAGCGCGATCTTCGGCAACGCGTCCCGCTCGGCCGCGGTGAGATCGCCGCCGGCGACATCGACCGGCTCGACGACCCGGACGAGGCCGATCATCCCGAGGCCAACGAGCAGGCCGGCGACGACGAGACCGGCCGATCGGAGCCCCGGGATCGTCGGCGACTCCGGCGCCGGCCGGTCGAGGGCGACCACGGCGCACCCGACGACAGCGACGCCGGCGAGAAGGAGAGAGAGGAACGCGTGGACCTTCCACCATGCCGAGTCGAGCGCAACGAGGCTGAACGACAGGTCGGCGGCCGCTGGCGTCGTGATCAACGCGACCGGAAAGGCGAGGAACGCGACGGCGGCCCATCGCCGGCCCGTCCACATGGCGGCCACGACGGCGATCATCGCGACGAGGACCGCGACGAGGGTCGTGTCGAGGTTCGGGCGGACGGCTCGCACCGCGAAGAGCGCCGTGAACCCGGTGGCAGCGAGTCGTCCGATCATGACCGCACCGTCGCCGACCGACCGGCGAACCACGCCAGGGCGTCGCGGAGGGAACGTTCGAGCGATGTCGGCGCGAGTCCGAGACGGCTCTCGGTCTCGGTCGAGTCGAGCACGAAGTCGCGGTCGAACTGATACAGCATCTCGACGACCTCACCGGCGTCGCGATTCACGAGTCCGACGAGACGGAGCAGGATCGCCGGGACCCGACGCGTGTCGGCCGATCCAGGGCCTCCGAGATCGGCGGCGGCCGCGGCGGCCAGACCGACGACGTCACCGATCGTGCGGGCCGGGGCGGTTGGTGCGTGCCATGCCCGCCCCCAGGTCGACTCGTCACAGGCGACCGCGACCATGGCGCGACCGACATCGGTCGGCGCCGTGAGCGAGTGGAGCACGTCGAGCGGACCGAGGACCTCAGCCGACTTCCCGGCGAGCAACGGTGTGAGGAACCGCTCGCCCGTGACCGACTGGACCACGCCGGGTCCGACGAAGTCGGCGGCTCGAACGGCGGCGCACGCCACACGTCCGTCGCGGTGGGCGCGTTCGAGGTCGCGCCACGCCTCGGCCCGGACCGCGCCCTTCCGCGTCGCACCGGGCGAGTTCGCGGTGATGAGCGGCGTCGACTCGGTCATCGGCGCCGCGACCGGTCCGTAGCCATAGAGATTCTCCACCGCCACGAGTGGAGCGTCCGCACGTTCGCACCCGGTGAGGATCGAATCCTGGAACGGGCGGAAGTCGTGGACCCAGCGGTGGTACGGGGGCTGTGCGCACTGGAAGACCGCCGAGGCGTCGTGCAGTGCCTCCTGGGCCCCGCCCGGGCTGGACACGTCGGCGCCGCGATGTTCGACGTCGTCGTGGAGTTCGTGAGCACCTGCGAGCGATCGCGTGACGACGACCGGTCGGGCGCCCCGCTCGTGGAGGGCGGCGACCACGGCCCGGCCGACCGGGCCGACCCCGATCACGACCGGGCGGTCGAGTGGGTTCCTCATGACAGTTCTCCAATCGGTGATGAAAGACCAAACAGTGTTTGAGATCAGTGAATACCAAACATTGTTTGATTGTCAACCGACGTTCGGGTAGCGTTCGTCACATGACGGGGGCGGCGACTGCCCGAGGAGTGACGACCACATGACCGACGTGCCGACGGCGCCCGAGACCCGGCGGGAGAGGCTGCGTCGCGAACTGACGGCCGACATCCTCCGCATCGCCCGCCGGCAGCTGTCCGAGGAGGGTGCCGGCGCCGTCACGTGGCGGGCGATCGCTCGGGAACTCGGGATGAACCCTGCGTCGCTCTACACCTACTTCGACAACCTCGACGCGCTGTTCACCGCGCTCATCCTCCAGAGCTACGAGTCACTCGGAGCCGCCGTGTCGGCGGCGGCACACGATCACCGCGACGCCGAACCCGTCGACCGTGCGATCGCCTGCATGCTCGCCTATCGGGCCTGGGCGGTCGAACATCCGGCGGAGTTCAACCTCATCTTCACCGACCAGATCCCGGGCTACGAGGCACCCGACGACGGGGGCACGTTCGACGCCGAGATGGCGGTGCTCCAGCCCGTGATCGGTGCGCTCGCCGCCGTCCGCGGTCGCGTCATCCCGGAAACCCCGCCGTCACCCTCGGAGGTGGCCGACACCCCGGAGGCCGACGCGTCGATCGGTCTGTGGGCACAAGCGCACGGCCTCGTGATGCTCGAGATCAACAACCACCTGCCCGACACCGGCCGGCCGGAGCGGTTCGAGCGCGTGGTCGGCGGGGCGATCCGCGCTCTCGTCTGACGATCTGTTGTTCCGTCGAGTCCCGGGCTCGGGGGAACGATGGTCAGCGGCGCCAGTAGCCGGTCATCGACACGTGGTCGGCGGCGAGACCGACGTGGTGGCGGAGGTGTTTCCGCACGGCGGTGATCTGACGCGACTCGGCGGCGCCGAACGCATACAGCCCGGCCGGGTCGAGATCGAGCGCACGCACCGCATCGAGGAAGGCGGTTCCCTCGCCGGGTGCACGGTCGCCGCGCAGGATCCACTCGACCGTGACGCCGTCGCGCATCGGCAGCTCGACCACGTGTGACTCGTCGATCGCCTCGGCGATCACGTGAACCGGTGCGGGTGCATCAGAGGATGCGACCTGATCGAGCAGCGATGCCGTGGCTCCCAGTCCCGACTCGTCGGTGACGAACAGGTACCGCCGGACGTCGGGCGGTGGCTCGGCGGAGCGCCGAGGTCCCCAGAGCGCGACGGGGTCACCCGGCGACGCGGCGGACGCCCAGCGAGACGCCGGGCCCGCGTGCTCGTGCAGGACGAACCACATGTCGATCTCGCCCTCGTCGGGTCGCCACCGCCGGACCGTGTAGTACGCACCGATCGGCTTGTCCTCGTCGGGCATCTCCTCGTAGGCCAGCCACGTGAAGTCGGTGCCGACGGTCAGCTCCTCGCGACCCTCCGGCGGTGCGAGGACGTACAGGAACTCGTCACCGCCGAGACTCACGAAGTCGCCGAGCCCACCGAAGGTGATCTCGCGGAGGTTCGGCGCGATGACAGTGGTCCGAACCACGTGAGCGAGTGACGTGGTGATCCCGCTGGCGCCGGTGAGCTCGGCTTCGAGGCTGGTGAGTGGTTGTTCGTCCGGTGCGACGGCCCGCGCCGCCGTCAGGAGTCCGAACAGGTGCATGCGGACGTCGTCGATGGACGAGGGGGTCTCGACGAACGGCGAGAGGACGTCGACTCGGTCGCCCGATGCGGTGGTGACGGCGCCCCCGATTCCGTCGGCGGTCACCCGGGTGAGACGGGCGTCGCGCACGTCGCGGACGTCGTGCTCGGTCGCGGCGACGTGGCGGAGGACGAACAGCACGGTGTCGTCGTGCTCCTCGTTGAGGTGGTCGACGACCATGTCGAGCTCGTCGTAGAAGTCGGTGGTCACGAGTCGAGTTCCCTCACTGCGGCGGCGAGGTCGGTGGCGAATCGGGCGAACCCCTCGGCGCCCGGGTAGCCGAGGCGATCGAGCGTGATCACACGATCCGACTGCACCGCTGGGATCGCCGGCCAGAGCGGTGTGGCTTCGGCTTCGTCGACGGCACTCGCCTCCTCGTCGGTCTGCAGGAGCAGCAGGTTCTCGCCCTCGAGGAGCGAGAACTGCTCGAGAGAGATCACGACACGGCCGGTCCCGTCGGCGCCGTCGAGGTCGGACGGGATCAACTCGCCGCCGAGGTCGGTGATCACGCCCATCAGGCGGTGCTCGCCGGTGGTGTACGCCCTGATGAACAGGTTGGCGAAGATCGCCAGAGTCGAGAACGACCGCCCCTCGATGTCGGGGCGCGCCGCCTCGAAGGCGTCGTCGATCGCCGCGAAACGCTCGTCGAGGTCGGCCTCGAGCCCCAGCACCTCGGCCGTCGCCGTGAGACGTTCCCGCCAGTCCATGTCGGGCGTCCCGATCGCGACCGTGGGGGCGATGCCGTTGACGACGTCGTACCCGCCCGGCAGGAAGTCCATGGCCGACGGGTACGCCAGGATGACGTCGGGTTCGAGAGCGGCCACTTCCTCGACGTTGAAGTCGGGCGTGAAGATGAGCTCGACGTCCTCGACGAGTGCGGGGTCGATACCGGGGAACTCGTCGGCGTTGTTGGAGGTCGACACGAGCGGCGTGACGCCGAGACTCAAGAGGTCGGCCAGCAGGAACTCCTCGCCGAACGCAGCGATCCGTTGCGGACTCGCCGGGATCTCGCTGGTGCCGAAGACGTGCTCGACCGTTCGTGTCCCCGACGCCTCGGGCTCGCTCGCAGGCGGTGCGTCGGTGTCGACGGGGGCCTCGGTCTCGGGTGGTGCGTCGGTCTCGGCGGGGGCCTCGGTCTCGGGTGGTGCGTCGGTCGACGCCGTGTCGTCGTCGCTCCCGCCGCACGAGGCGACGACGATCACCGCAGCGACAACGAGCCCGACGACGCGGCGGTTCGGTCGCCGCGTCACGCGTCGTTCACCGCACGCGTGCGGGAGTCGGAGGGAACGACGAGCGGGGTGCCGCTGATCGGATCCTCGATGACGATGCAGTCGAGCCCGAACACCTGGTGGACCGACTCGGCGGTGATCACGCTGCTGGGGTCACCCGATGCCACCAGCTGGCCCTGCTTCATCATCACGATGTGGTGTGCGTACCGGCACGCCAGATTGAGATCGTGGAGCACCACGGCGATCGTCCGGCCCTCGTCTCGGTTCAGTCGGTCGACGAGGTCGAGCACGTCGACCTGGTGCGTGATGTCGAGAAACGTCGTCGGCTCGTCGAGCAGCAGGAGTTCGGTCTCCTGCGCCAGCGCCATGGCGATCCAGACGCGCTGGCGTTGACCTCCCGACAACTCGTCGACCGGGCGATCCGCGAGATCGAGTGTGTTCGTCGACTCGAGCGCGGCGCGGACGGCCTTCTCGTCGGACGGCGACCACTGCTGGAACAGCTTCTGGTGCGGGGTGCGCCCTCGCGCCACCAGGTCGACCACCAGGATGCCCTCGGGGGCGATCGGCGACTGCGGGAGCAGGCCCAGTCGACGCGCGACCTCCTTGGTGGGCAACGAGTGGATCTGTTCTCCGTCGAGGATGACCTGACCGTTGCTCGGGCGCAGCAACCGTGCCAGCGAGCGCAGCAGCGTCGACTTGCCGCAGGCGTTCGGCCCCACGATGACCGTGATCTGCCCGTCGGGGACGTCGAGGTCGAGGTGGTCGACCACGACGTGGTCGTCGTAGGCGAGGCGAACGCCGTCGGCGCGAAGCCGCGAGCTGTCGGGTGTGGTCACGTCGGTCATCACAGGGCTCCGGTTCGGGCCTGGCGAGTCAGGAGCCAGAGCAGGTAGGGGGCGCCGATCACGGCGGTCATGATCCCGACGGGCAGTTCGGTCGGGGCGAGCAGACGGCGGGCGGCCAGGTCGGCGACGACCGTGACCAGCGCCCCGACGAAGGCGGCGGGTACGACGCACGCGCTGGGGGAGTTGGCGAGTCGGCGGGCGATCGGGCCGGCGACGAACGCGATGAACGCAACGGGTCCCGCGGCCGCGACGCCGAGCGCTGCGAGGGACACCCCGACGACGACCAGGATCAGCTTCGATCTGGCGACCGAGACGCCGAGGGCGGCCGCCGTGTCGTCGCCGAGGTCGAGTCGGTCGAGACGCCGCTGCATGAGGATGGCGAGCGGGCCGAGGATCAGCAGCGCGAACCCGACGATGCGGACCTCGTCCCAGCTGCGTCCGTTCAGCGATCCGGTGAGCCAGACGGCGGCCCGCTGGACGTCGTTGATCTCGGCGCGAGTGATCATGTAATCGATCAAGGCGGCGATGGCGAACCCCGCGCCGATGCCCACGAGCACGAGCCGGTACGCCTGCACGCCGCGCTTCCAGGCGAGGAGATACACCGCGATCGCGGCGATGAGCCCACCGAGCACCGCCCCGATCGACACCTGGGTCGACGAACCGTCGAACCACACGATCATGGCGACGGCACCGAGCGCCGCTCCCGAGTTGAAGCCGATGATGTCGGGCGAGCCCAGCGGGTTCCGCACGAGCGACTGGAAGATCGCTCCCGACATGCCGAACGCTGCGCCGACACCGAGACCGACGAGCACGCGGGGCAGGCGCAGGGTCCCGACGATGAACTCGGAGTCCTCGGTGGGGTTGCCGAGAAGAGTGGCGATGACGTCGGAGATCGGGATCGGGAAGTCACCGACGCTGATCGACCAGAGACCGATCAGGACGCACAGCCCCGCCAGGACGAGACAGACGACGGCCGAGCGGACGTCGATGCGGACCGAGAAGCCACGGCTCCGGATGACCTTGCCCCGCAGCGGCAGCGGCTCGGCGGTCCCGTTCCGACCGAACGACACGTCGAGCGAGTCGACGCGTCCGTCGTCGTCGAGGAGGGTCACAGCTGCGCCATCCGGGTGCGGCGGACGAGGAAGATGAACGCGGGACCGCCGATGGCGGCGGTCATGATGCCGACCTGGATCTCGCCCGGGCGTGCGACGACGCGCCCGGCGGTATCGCAGAACAGCAGGAATGCGGCGCCGGAGAGGGCGGATGCCGGGATGAGCCACCGCTGATCGGGACCGAACCACGCCCGTGCTGCGTGAGGAACCACGAGTCCGACGAACCCGATCGGACCCGCGACGGCGACCGCCCCACCGCAGAGGAGCGTGATCGACAGCACGCTGATGGCTCGCGTGACGCCGACCTTGGTGCCGAGCGAGCGTGCCGCGTCATCCCCGAGGGCGATGGCGTTGAGTTGGCGGGCCACGGCGATGGCGGCGACGAGACCGACCACGATGAACGGCAGGATCTGTAGGGCGAGGTCGTCGCCTCGACCGGCCAGTGACCCGACCGCCCAGAACCGGAACTGGTCGAGCGTGGCCTGATCGAGCAGCGTGACCCCGCGGGTGAAGGCCCCGAGGAGGGCAGCGAGCGCTGCACCGGCGAGAGCGAGTCGGACCGGGGTGGCGCCTCCGCGTCCGGCCGTACCGAGCAGGTAGACGAGCACCGAGGCAGCGGCGGCGCCGATGAAGGCGAACCAGACGAGGCCGAGCACGCTGGTGATGCCGAACCACCAGATGGCGAGCACAACAGCGAACGCCGCGCCAGCGTTGACACCGAGCAGTCCGGGGTCGGCGAGTGGGTTCCGCGTGACGCCCTGCATCAGTGCGCCGGCGGTTCCGAGCGCCGATCCGACGATGAGCCCGAGGTAGGTGCGTGGCAGGCGGAGCTCACGCACGATCAGGTGGTCGGTGAACGTCTCGTCGTAGTCGGTGAACGCCTCGATCACCGTGCCCCACGGGATCGACTTCGCGCCCACGGCGAGCGAGAGAAGAATGGCGAAACCCGTGGCCGCGAGGAGGACGATGACGCCGGCGGATCGTTTGCTGAGCGACTCGGCGCCGACCTTCTGCAACTCGACGTCGGAGTCGGGACCGGGCTCTGAACTGTCGTCGCGGTCGACGTCGGTGTCGGTGAGAACAGAGGTCATCGAACGAAGGTCATCGAGGAGAGTCGGCGAGGGATTCAGTGAGGTGAACGCGGTCGAGCAAGATCACCGATGGTGACACACGTGGAGCACTGTCGCGCGCCGTCGGTCTCGTCGACGAGCGAGGCGAGCGCCCCCGCAGCGCCGAGCGTGGGCAGATCCGTGCGTCGACGCCGACGACGCCACCACGAGATCGGGCCCTCGAAGGGGCTCGCGTGATCGACGTCGGCGGACGTCGGATCCGTCACGCGTCGCACCCGACCCGTGCCGACGCCATGAACGAGCAGAACTCGTCGCGGCTCACGGTCCACACACCGTCGACCAGGCTGATCGTGCCGGTCACGTCGCCGTAGGCCGGGTTCTCGCCGAAGTTCACGTCGTAGGTGATCGTGGCGGTGTCGCCGTCGACCGTCGCTGCGGTCGGGACCAGGCTGATGCCACCGAAGCTGCTTCCGGTCTCGGCGTAGGCCTCGACCGTGCCCGCCAACGCATCGGCGTCGGCCATGAACGGAGCCTTGTCGGCGAAGGGCACCGCGGAGTCGAAGACGGTGGCCCAGGCCTCGGCTGCGGCCGCGGCCTCGCCCTCGAACTCGCCTCCGGCGGCGCTCTCGCCGCCGTCGTCGCTCTCTGCAACGTCGCCCTCGACCGCTCCGACCTCGACAGCGGAGGGGACGACGGTGGTCGGGTCGCCGTCGACGGCGAGCTCGATCTCGGGGATCAACTGCTCGACGACGAACTCGATGCTGAGCGGGCTCGAGTGGGAGAAGGCGCCGCCGAGTTCGATCGAGGCGAAGATCTCGCGTCCTTCCTGGACGACGCCGAGAGTGGGTCGTGTGGCGAGTCGTTCGACGATGGCGTCGAGCCCCTCCTGCGAGCCCGCGACCCACACGAGCAGGTCGACGTCGATCGCGGACAGGTCCTCGGCGCTGAGTTCGAGGAAGAAGTCGCCGCCCTCGTCGTACTCGGCGGGGATGTTGAAGCCGAGGTCGGCGAGGAATCGGCTGCGGATGTCCTCGGTCGAGTAGACGCCGGGGCCGTCCTCGGTCACGAACGCCACCGCGGCGTCGAGCTCGGCCCACTCGGGGTTGCTGTCGCGGGCGTCGTCGACGAGCGCCTCGACGTCGGCTACGACCTGCGCCGCCTCCTCGGAGCGACCCGTCGCGAGACCGAGGATCTCGGTCTGTTCCTGCCACGGCGTGCCGTAGTCCTGGTACTCGGCCGGCTCGGCGACGGTCGGCGCGATGGCCGAGAGCAACTCGTAGTCCTGCTCGGTGATGCCCGACCACAGCGCGTTGATCATGTCGGGCTCGAGGGCGGCGATCTGCTCGAAGCTCAGCTCGGCCGACGGGATCACTTCGGGAGCGGCGTCGCCGAGCTCGTCCTGCGCCCACGGCCAGACGCTGTTCGGCTGTTCGCCGTACCAGTCGCGGAGCCCGACCGGGACGACGTCGAGGGCCAGCAGGAAGTCGTGCTGGTTGAAGCCGATCGACACGACCCGCTGCGGCTCCGACTCGATCGTCGTCGTGCCGAACTTGTGCTCGATCTCGACCGGGAACGCCGCGTCGCCGGTGGCCCCGTCGTCGGCAGGGGCCTCCGTGTCGGCAGGGGCGTCGGTCTCCGGCGGTGCCGCCGTCTCGGCCGGGGCCTCCGTGTCGGCAGGGGCGTCGGTCTCGGAGGGGGCGTCGGTGGCGGTCGACTCGTCGGATGCCGCTGGCTCGTCGTCGGATCCGCACGCAGCGATCACGAGCGCAGCGGACAGAGTGAGAGCGACCGCGGTGCGGCGGGGGACGCCTCGGTGGCCGGACAGGCGGACGGGCAGGAGGGTGCGGATCATCGGTGTCGTGTTCTTTCGGGGTGGTCGGAATCGGTCGGATGGTCGGCGGCGACGGCGATGACGCCGTCGATCCGAGTCGGCGCAGCGCGCCGACGGATCAGCGCTCGGGCTCGATCGGATCGGGAGCGGCGGCGTCGACGGACGTGGACCGGACGAGCTCCTCCGCGAGAACGGCTGCGACCAGGTCGTTGCCCATCCGCTCGAGAACGACGTCGTAACGCCGGTCGATCGCGGTGATGACCACGAGGGACACGTCGAGATCGGGGTCGGGCCTGATCGTGGCCTCCATGGCCCCCTCCGGGATCTCGGCCGCGCCCACCTCACCGAGTGCCGTTCGCACCGCGCACCACGGCAAGGTCGAGGCGAGCCAGCGTTGCTGCAGGCCACAGGGCGTCTGCGAGCTCATCAGGCCACCTCCGCGGTGCCGCAGTGACCCGCCGATCCGGATCTCCTCGATCTGGGTGAACGGCTCGGTGAGCGTGTGCGGTCCGGCGGCGACGAGCGTCCGGCGGAAGCTGCACGGGTCGATGTCGCCGGCCGGGTGGCGGCTCACGACGGTGCGCTCGCCGTTCCGGGTGATGAGTTGGAGCTCGACTCCGGGGACCGTGTGCGTGAGCGCCACGGCGAGTCGGAGTTGGTCGGCAGTGATCACGTGGTTCTCCCTGGTGGCAGGTCGGTGCGAGGTGGTGTCGGAGTTGGTGGCGGGTTCGGTGAGCCGTGGGTGCGAGCTCGTTGCGCGAGTTCGACGGTGGCGGCTCGGACGGCGTTCGGATCGTCGAGCGGGGAGTCGGCGAACCGGACCCGGGCGATGGAGTCGGGTCCGTCCGATCGGCGGACCGAGAGGGTCATGCCGTGCCGGTCGAGAGCGGTGACGAGTGCGCACTCGGCGTCGCCGACTCCGGCGAGGTGTCGAGCGATCTCGAGGCAGGCGTCGGCGTGGTCGTCGTTGAGGTGCTCGATCATCGGCCCGCTCACCGGGATCACGGGGTCGGGGCGCGCGACCGCGACGTCGTCGGCCGACGCCCAGCCGATCATGCCGAAGCCGCCGAAGTAGCGCACATGGCTGACGTCCATCCGTAACCAGGCCACGTCGTCTCGACCGACGATCGCCGCCATGTGGTGGTGGGACCCGACGTGGCGGTCGACCGTCTCGTCGTCGGGTTCCACCGGGTGGAACCGGCCGATCACGGTGGCCCGAGCGAGTGTCAGCGGGTCGACGGCGCTGTCGACCCGCTGGTGAGCCAGCAGGCTGGCTCGTGGATCCCGCCCGAGGTTGCGGGCGTGCTCCGCGAGCTCCGAGACGCACAGGATCGGTGCGCCGGTGTCGTCGGTCGAGAAGGCGACGGTGGAGGAGTACGGGTGCCCGTCGATGGTCAGCGTGGCGAGCGAGGCCACGGCACCGCCGTGCAGGACGGTCCGCGCCAACTCGGCATGTGACGGGAAGCTGTCGAGGTCTCCGACGATGGGAAGACCGTCGGACGTCTGCGCCGTGTCGTCGGTTCGCACGGTTCTGGAGACGCTGGTGGCGGTGTCGGCCGTGGTCACGTCAACTCGTGCAGGTCGTCGATGAGCTCGGCGAGGAGTTCGCCGGTGCGTGGGCCGTTGCCGAGCAGGTACTGGTCGTCGTACGTCAGGATGCGACCGTTCTGTGCCGCGGGCGTCTCGGCCATGCCCGGAATCTCGAGGAAGCCGTCGATCCCGCCGACCGACGCGAGGCCGGCGTCGGGAAGGATGATCACGTCGGGGGCGGCGGCGACCAGCGCCTCGGTGTTGATCGGCTCGGCCTCGGCGATGCCGAGTTCGTCGGCGATGCTCACGCCGCCGGCCGAACCGATCAGCCAGTGGACACCGCTGGCTTCGCCGAGAATGAGCTGCGTACCTGCGCCCCGCATGTACATCGGTGCCACGCGCGGTGCGGTGTCGAGTGCGGCTGCGGTGGCGGCGGCGTCGTCGATCTCGCCCTGGACCTGCGCGGCCAGTGCCTCTCCGACGTCGGGGATTCCGAGAGCGTTCGCCACCTGGCGGATCTTCCGCGCCGGTCCCTCGGGCTCCGGGTCGTTGGCGATCAGGACGACGGGGACGCCCAGCCGTTCGAGATCGTCGAGGGTCTCGGTCGGCCCGGCGATGTCGGTGGCGAGCACGAGTGTGGGTTCGAACTGCAGGATGGGCTCGGCGGCGAGTGCTCGCTGATACCCGATCTCGGGCAGCGCGTCGGCCGCTGCGGGGAACGTGGCCGAGATGTCGGTGGCCACGACCCGATCACCCGCTCCGAGAGCGAAGACCACCTCGGCGAGGTCACCGTCGACCGGGATGATCCGCTCGGTCGACTCGATGACGACCTCGACTCCCCGATCATCGACCACGACGATCGCATCGGCTGACGGTGCGTCGTCGGTCTCGTCGGACGCATCCACCCCACCACCGGGCGTCGGCGGCTCGCCTCCAGCCGTCTCGGGCTCGGCGGGCGGGTCGGTGTCGGGCGGGTCGGTGGTCGACGTGGTGGTCGATTCGGCGGTGGCCGGTGCCTCGTCGACCGTCTCGGGGGCGACCTCGGCTTCAGCGGACTCAGCGGACGCGGCGTCGGTACTCGCGGCGTCGTCGGCCGACGAGCCGCACGCCGCCAGGACGAGGGCGCTCACCGCCACGGAG
>JBCDAK010000145.1:0-12404 GCA_039185545.1 Actinomycetota bacterium | reverse complement strand
GTACGTTCGGGCTGTGGTCGATCCGCAGTCCTGGCGAGCCCGATGCGTCGTCGCCTATCTCGACGAGCCGCCGTACTTCATGCCGGTCGCCGGTTCCACCCCGACGGGCTGCGACATCGAACTCACCGAGATGGTGCTCGGTGCTCTCGGCGTCTCCGAGATCGAGTACACGCTCACGACGTTCGGCGAGCTGATCGACGGAGTGCGCACGCGGCGCTGGCATCTCAACACCCCGATGTTCATCACTGCCGAGCGAGCGAAGCTCGTCAGGTACAGCCGCCCGGTGTGGGCCGCGATCGACGGCTTCATCGTGCGCACCGACGACGACCGCGACGTCACCAGCTACGAGGCCGTGGCCGCCGATGACTCGATCCGCCTCGCTGCCGTCACCGGACAGATCCAACTCGCGACAGCGCTCGACACCGGGACACCCAGGCATCGGATCGTCGAGTTCGACGACCAGGACGCCGCCGCACAGGCGGTTCTCGACGGGCAGGTCGATGCGTCGGTCAGTACCGCCCCTGGCAACGCTGCCTACGTGACTCGACTGGGCGATCCTCGTCTGCGATCCGTGCCCGACGAGCGAGCGGGTGATCGTGGCGACCTGGCGTTCGGTGCGTTCTCGTTCGACCGCGAATCGCATGGACTCGCCGACGCGTTCGACGAGCAACTCGGCACGACACTCGGGACCGACGAGCACCTGGCGATGATGAGCTCGTACGGATTCGACGAGGGATCACTCCGAGCCGCGCTCGACGGCGCGGGCCACGACTCGGCAGGCTGCTGAGGACGACATCCGAACCCGACGCACGGCACCGATCGACACGTGCGCACTTCGCTCGTGGTCGGCCACGGCGGTTCGTACGTGAGCGTTCGTCGGTCAACTCGTCACTTCAACGAGCCGGACAGGTCGATGCCTTTCAGGAAGATCCGCTGCAGGGCGAAGAACACCAGGATCGGCACCGCCATCGACAGCGCTGCGCCCGACAGCACCAACGGGATCGCCGTGTCGTACAGACCGCGGAACTGATAGAGCGCCACCGAGATCGGCTGACGGCCGAGGTCGCTCGACAGGTAGATCAGCGGCTCGAGGAAGTCGTTCCACGCGAAGAAGAAGTGGAACAGCGAGACGGCGAGGATCGCTCCCTTCGCCTGGGGGAGGATCACGGTCACCAGAGTGGTCAGCGGTCCGGCGCCGTCGATCTCGGCCGCCTCGTCGAGGTCGCGAGGGATCGTCAGGAAGAACTGTCGGAGCAGGAACACGTTGTACGCGTTGGCGAAGAAGTGCGGCACGATCAACGGCAGCCAGGTCCCGACCCATCCGAGCTTGACGAACACGGCGTACGTCGGCACGAGCGTGACGAATCGGGGCAGGATGATCGTCGCCACCAGCGACATCAGGATCAGCGACTTTCCGGGCATCCGGAACCGGGAGAGCCCGTAGGCGACGAGCGTCGACGACAGCACCGTTCCCGCCATGCCGAGCCCGGCGATGATCGACGTGTTGCGCAGCGCCCGCACGAACTCGAGCCGCTCGTTCGCCTCGCCGAAGTTGTCGAACTTCGGGTCGAACTCGAGCGCCGCGTCGAGGGTGCGCCACCGGCCTTCCCACACGATCTCCGTGTCGGGATCCGCCGGATCGACGAACACGCTCGACTCGCGACCGGGTTGCACCAGTGCGAGCTCCTGCGTCCCCTCTCCCGGGATCGGAACGGAGTACAAGTCGAACTCCTCGCCGTCGATCTCGGCGGTGATCGGCGACATCGGCAGGATGCGCTGATTCGCCAACTGGTCCTCGCTCTTCAGCGACGTCGTCAGCATGAAGACCAGCGGGAGGAGGAACGCGACCAGCAGCATCACGGCGAACAGCGTCACGACGGATCGGGAGATGAACCGGCGGGTCCCACGATCGAGATCGCGGAACCGACGAGTCGGCTCCCGCGCCATGACCGTGCGGGCGATCGGGTTGCGCTCCACACGAGCCGCCGCCTCGTGAGCGGGCGGATCGATGGGTCGGTCGGTGTCGAGCGACATCAGCGCTCCTCGTACTCGTAGTGGACCCAGTACTTCGCCGTACGGAAGAGGATCGCCGTGAGCGTGAACACGACGATGAACATCCCCCAGGCCAGCGCCGCCCCGTACCCACCCTTGAAGAAGGTGAAGGTCTCCTGGAAGAACACCATCGTGTAGAAGCGGCTCGCGCCGTCGGGCGGACCCTCGGGTCCGAGCAGGATGAACGGGACCACGAAGTACTGACCGAGGCCGACGAGGGCGATGATCACGTTGTAGAAGGTGATCGGGCTGATCATCGGCCACGTCACGTCGCGGAACAGCCGCCACTTCGAGGCGCCGTCGATCTTCGCCGCCTCGTACAGCTGTGTCGGCACGCCGTTGAGCGCTGCGATGAAGATGATGATCGCGTTGCCGATCCCCCAGAGCGACATGAACACGAGCATCGGGAGCACCCAGTTCGCCTCGTTGAGGAAGTTGGGGACGCTCTCCCACCCGAGCCACCGCAGGAGGCGGGGGAACCAGCCTGACACGTCGTTGAGGTAGAACTGCCACACGATCAGCCCGGCGACGAACGGCACCATCGAGGGCAGGTAGAACATCGCCCGGAAGAAACTCCGCCCCCACAGCCGATCGCTCGTGAGCAGGTAGGCGAGAAGCAGCGGCACGAAGATCATCGCCGGGATGAACATCACCCCGAATTTCAACGTGACCCAGAGCCCGTTGCGGACGTCGGGGTCGGACCACATCGTCCGCCAGTTCTCGAGCCCGACCCACTGGGTGCTGACGCCCTCGTCCTGAACCAGCTCGTAGTTCGTGAAGCTCATCAGGAACGACGCCACGATCGGGAACAGGAAGAACAGCACGAGACCGACGAGCCACGGCGACACGAACGCAACACCTCGTCGTCGTTCGCGGCGCGCGAGCCGTCCGTCGCCGGCGTCGAGTTCGTCGGAGGTGTCGGTCCCTCCGGTGAAGATGGTCGTTGCCACGTGAACCTCTCAGTGGGTGTTCGGGCGAGACGAGAGCCGGTGGTCGGGGTCGAAGGGTTCCGCCGGGCGACGAACGCCCGACGTGACCCCGACCACCGGGAACGAGTGATCAGGTCGGGACGGTCTCGATCAGCCCGAGAAGATCCCGTCGAGATCGGCGACGAGTTCCTCGACCGCAGCGTCGATGTCGAAGTCGGGCTCGCTCATGAGCGGACTTCCGAGCTCCTTGATCCGGGCGTCGGCTTCGGCGAAGTTCGGCATGTTCTGCTCGTGGTTCGGCACGTCGGGGTAGTCGAGCCCGGCCATGATCACCTCCCAGTCGACGTCTTGGGTGAATCGCTCGTCGAGCGCCGCGAAGTAGTCGTCGCGGATGTCGGCGCGGGCCGGCGCCGCTCCGTAGACGGTGAGCGCATCGAGCGCCGCGTCCTCGAGCAGGAACCGGAGAACCTCGAAGGCGGCCTCGGGATTGTCGGTGTCCTTGTGGATCCGGAACGAGTCACCGTGCAGCTTCGACACGACGGTGCCGTCGTGGTTCGGCACGGCGGCGAGGTTCCAGTTGAGGCGCGGGTTGCCGTCCTCGTCGGCCAGGCAGCACGTGTACCAGAGGTGCGTGTTCGCCATGGCGACGCGGCCCGAGTTGAACGAGTTCCCGGCGAGCGCATCGCTGCCGGACTCGTCCGCATCGGGGGTCACGCCGAGGCCGTGGACCATGTTCTGGTACCACTTCCACTGCTCGACCCATGTCTCGGGGATCTGAGCCGAGCCGTCGTCCGCGACCACCGAGCCGGCACCGAACATGGTGCCCATGGCTGCCGGGTCCTCCGTCCACTGGTTGACGTACCCCCACTGCTCGGTGGCGCTCGAATCGAAGTCGGGGCTCGTCGCGTCGTTGCCGTTGGCGTCGACCGTGAGGATCTGGGCGAGCTCTTCGACCTTCTCGAAGTTCCACTCCCCCTCCCACTCGGTGCCTTCGCCGTACATCGTGATGCCGTTGGCGCCGTACTCGGCGGGCGGGTACGGCAGGCCGGCCTCGTCGAACAGGTCGGTGTTGTAGAAGATGGCCGACGGGAAGACAGCGAACGGGATCCCGAGGAGCCCGGTCTCGTCGCGGTAGACGTCTTTGGCGTCGCCGAACTGGTCGATGTCGTAGCCCGACGACTCGACGAGCGGATCGAGGTCGAGATACTGACCGGCGAAGGCGTTCGAGCCGGCGAGTCCGACCGGTCCGATGAGGTCGGGGGCGTCACCGCCCGCGATCTGCGTGGCCAGGACGTCGGACGCCGTCTGGTTGTCGACGTACTCCACGACCAGCTCGATGTCGTCGTGGCTGTCGTTGAAGGCGTCGACGATGGCGTTCTGACCGTCGATCTGCTCGTCCTGGGAGCCGGTGCCGAGCCCGACGAACCATCGGACGCGCACGGTGCCGTCGGCGGGTTCGTCCGCCCCGTCGGCGACGGGCGCTGCGGTGTCGACGGACTGGTCGTCACCGCCGTCATCACCGGCGGAGTCAGCGTCGGTCGCTGCGTCGTCGACGGTGTCAGCGGCGTCGTCGTCGCCATCGCTGCCGCACGCCCCGGCGACGAGCGCCATCGCCACGGTCGCGGCGAGAAGCGCAGGGCGGCGGTTTCGGCCGCGTCGGGTGCTTATCATCTGTTCGGTCTCCTTCGGTGAATGGGTGAGAGCATGAGCCGGGAGATCCGATGTGTCGGGGCCTCGCCCCGACACATCGGTCATTCCGTTTTCACGTGTGGCGGGGTGTCGGCCCCGCCGGTCCGCTGGGACGACGCCGCCAGTTCGATGGCCGGTGGGACCACCTGCTGGAGCGGGACGTCGTCGCCTGCGATGAGTCGGATCAGCGAGCTGACGGCCAGCTCACCCATCCGATCGAACGGTTGTCGCGCCGTCGTGAGCGTCGGGTCGACCACATCGATCGCGGCCGTTCCGTCGAAGCCGACCAGCGCGATGTCGTCGGGGACGCGCAGACCGGCGGCTTCGATCGCTTTCAACGCGCCGATCGCGGTCTCGTCGTTGGCGGCGACGATGGCGTCGGGCCGGTGTTCGAGGAGGTCGGGCGTGATGCGGCGGGCGGTGTGGCGCGAGAAGTCCCCGTCGACGACGAGGTCGGGGTCGAACCGCAGGCCACATCGGTCGAGCGCGGCCCGGTATCCGGCCTCGCGTTGGTCGGCGTCGACACGGCCGTGACGCCCGCGGATGTGCGCGATCCGTCGGCATCCCTCCTGGTGCAGATGCTCGACGAGTGTCCCTGTGGACGTCGCATTCTCGACCTCGACGGTGTGCACGTCGAACCGTTCGGCGTGACCGCCGATGAGAACGGTCGGCATGTTGGCGTCGAGCAGCTCGTCGACCCACCGGCTGCCGAGCGCGATGGCACTGACGATGACCCCGTCGATGAGCCCGTCACGCATCATGTCGCCGACCGCTCGGCGCGGCTCGGTCTTGGCGAGATGGAGCATCAGGCCCTCGTCGTGCCGGTCGGCGGCGTCGGCGACCGCCTGCACCAGCGACGCGCCGTAGGGATCGACCCGCAGCTCGTCGGACGGCATGATCAGCCCGATCACCGAGGTCCGGCCGCTCGCCAGGTTGCGGGCGGCACGATTGGGTCGATACCCGAGGGAGTCGGCCACGTGACGCACCCGTTCACGGACGTCGTCACGGACGCCCTCGCGGCCGTTGAGCGCTCGCGAGGCGGCCGCACGCGACACGCCGCTCACTCGAGCGACGTCGTCGAGCGTGACGGTGCTCGTCTCCACCTGGTGGGTCCCCCTGTCGTCCCCGTTCCGATCACACTCTTGCGTTCGGAAGCGCTTCCAGGTAAGCATGGGCGACGCTCCAGCGTCAAGGGACTCACGCACTCGTGGGGACGAAGTTGCCGCTGAACTGGGGTTTTCCCCGCTCTCACCCGCACGAACCCACCGATCCGAAAGGCGAGGCCACCATGACGGCACCCGTCGACGCAAACGCTTCCACCTCCGAGCGCGCTCCCGAGGCCGAACGGCTCACGTTCCCGACGGGGTTCGTCTGGGGTTCGGCCACGTCCTCGTACCAGATCGAGGGCGCGTCCGAGGCCGACGGTCGGGGCGTCAGTATCTGGGACACGTTCTGCCGCACCGAGGGGGCGATCAAGGACGGCTCGGACGGATCGATCGCGTGCGGCCACTACGACCGGATGGCCGACGACGTCGCCATGATGAGTGACCTCGGCCTGGACGCCTACCGCTTCTCGATCGCCTGGCCCCGGGTGGTCCCGACCGGTCGTGGCGAGGTCAATCCGGCCGGTCTCGACTTCTACGAGCGGCTGGTCGACACGCTGCTCGCCGAGGGCATCACGCCGATGCCGACGCTCTACCACTGGGACCTGCCCCAGCAGCTCCAGGACGAGGGCGGATGGGCGGCGCGTTCCACGGCGCAAGCATTCGCCGAGTACACATCCGTCGTCGTCGAGCGCCTCGGCGATCGCATCGCCACGTGGACCACGCTCAACGAACCGTTCGTCTCGGCCAACCACGGGTACGTCACCGGCGAGCACGCGCCGGGGATCCGATCGCTCCGGACCGGCTTCGCCGCGTCGCACCACCTCCTGCTCGCCCACGGACTCGCCGGACAGGTGATCCGCGATGCCGCGCCCGAGGCCGAGCTGGCGATCGTCATCAACTTCACGCCCGCCGAACCGCGCAGCGACCACCCGGCCGATCTCGCGGCACATCGCGTTCGCGACGACATCGAGAACCGGTGGTACTCCGACCCCGTCGCCGGTCTCGGGTACCCCGAACACACCGGCGAGGTGCTCGGCTGGGACCAGTCGGAGGTGATCGACGGCGACCTCGACCTCATCGCGCAGCCGATCGACCTGCTCGGCATCAACTACTACACGCGCCAGGTCGTCGGAGCTCCCCGGGACGGTGAGTCGCTGGGAGACGAGCCGGCACCACGACCCCACCGCTACCCCGACACGGCGATGGGCTGGGAGATCCACCCGCCATCGCTCGGACGGCTGCTCCGGGAACTCGACGAGCGGTACCACTTCCCGAAGCTCATGATCACCGAGAACGGCTGCGCGATGCCCGACCTCGACCGAGTCGACGGACGACCCGACGGACAGGTCCTCGACCTCGACCGCATCGACTACGTCCATCGGCACCTCCGCCAGGTTCACGGCGCGATCGAGGACGGGGTCCCCGTCGTCGGGTACCTCGCGTGGTCGCTGATGGACAACTTCGAGTGGGCATGGGGCTACACCGGACGCTTCGGCCTGGTCGAGATCGACTTCGAGACGTTGGAGCGCCGACCGAAGCGCAGCGCCGACTGGTTCGCCCAGGTCATCCGCGACCACGCCATCGACGACCTCGTCGAGCCGTGTGAGGTCACGCCGTGAGCGCCGTCGCCTTCGAACAGGTCACCAAGCGGTTCGGTTCCGACGTGGTTGCGGTCGACTCGCTCGACCTCGAGGTCGACGACGGCGAACTGCTGGTCGTCGTCGGACCGTCTGGCTGCGGAAAGACGACCACGTTGCGCATGCTGGCCGGTCTCGAGGACGCGAGCGCCGGCTCGATCACGATCGGCGATCGGGTGGTGAACGACCTCACGGCGAAGGAGCGTGACATCGCGATGGTGTTCCAGAGCTACGCGCTCTACCCCCACCTCAGCGTCGCCGACAATCTGGGGTATCCGCTGCGCCTCGCTCGCGTGCCGAAGTCGGCACGTCGTCAGCGAGTCGCCCAGGTCGCCGCCCAGCTGCAACTCGACGATCTGCTCGACCGCAAGCCGCGTCAGCTGTCGGGTGGCCAGCGGCAGCGTGTGGCGATGGGTCGGGCGATGGTGCGCGAGCCGAAGGTCTTCCTGATGGATGAGCCGCTGTCGAACCTCGACGCCAAGTTGCGGGTCACCATGCGGTCCGAGGTCGCAGAGCTGCAACAGCAACTCGGCACCACGATGTTCTACGTCACCCACGACCAGGTCGAGGCGATGACGATGGGCCACCGCGTGGCGCTGATGAGCGACGGCGTCCTCCAGCAGGTGGCGCCTCCCGACGAGCTCTATCGCCGACCGGCCAACACGTTCGTCGCCGGGTTCATCGGGTCGCCGCCGATGAACCTCCTCGACGGGGCGATCGCCCACGTCGACGGCGTCGGTTCGGTCGTGCGTTCGGGCTCGGTGAGGTTTCCGCTGTTCGGCCCCGTCGACGCTGAGACGAGCGTGCCGGCACTGACCGATCACCCGCTGGTGATCGGTGTGCGGCCCGAGCACGTCCGACTCGTCGACACCCCCGACGGTCCCGACGCGACGGTCCGGCTCGTCGAGATGCTCGGCTCGGAGCATCTCGTGCACGTCGACGTCGACGGCGTCGAGGTGCACGGCCGAGGTGACGGCGACGCCAACCCACACCGGATGCTGGTCAAGTTGCACGACGATCGGCCGTCGGTGCGCGTCGGCGATCGGGTCCGCCTGGCCGTGCGGTCCGAGCACTTCCACTTCTTCGACGGCGAGTCCGGCCGCCGCCGGTGACCACCCGTCGACCCGCCGGCGCGGCCCGCCGGACCGACCCGACGGCACACCCTCGGTAGCCTCGGCGCCACCATGGCGCACGAATTCATCTACACCTGCCACAAGCTGTCGCGGGTCCATCCGCCCGACAAGACGGTCCTCGAGAACATCTCGCTGTCGTTCTTCCCCGGAGCGAAGATCGGCGTCCTCGGCGCCAACGGAGCGGGCAAGTCGTCGCTCCTGCGGATCATGGCCGGCCTCGACGACGGGTATCAGGGCACGGCTCGGCTCACCCCGGGGTTCACCGTCGGATACCTGTCCCAGGAACCCGAGCTCGACCCGTCGAAGGACGTGAAGGGCAACGTGATGGACGGCGTGGCCGCCGTGCAGGGGCTCATCGATCGCTACAACGAGGTCATGGCCATGTGGGCCGACCCCGACGCCGACTACGACAAGATCGGCAAGGAACAGGCCGAGCTCGAAGACAAGATCGCCGCCACCGACGCCTGGTCGCTCGAGCGCAACGTCGACATCGCCATGGACGCGCTGCGATGCCCGCCCGACGACGCCGACGTGACCGTGCTGTCGGGTGGTGAGCGACGTCGGGTGGCGCTGTGTCGCCTCCTCCTCAGCCGTCCCGACCTGCTGCTGCTCGACGAGCCCACGAACCACCTCGACGCCGAGTCGGTCCACTGGCTCGAACGGTTCCTGCAGGACTACGCCGGCACGGTCGTGGCGATCACCCACGACCGGTACTTCCTCGACAACGTCGCCGGATGGATCCTCGAACTCGACCGCGGCCGCGGCATCCCGTTCGAGGGGAACTACTCGTCGTGGCTCGAACAGAAAGAGGCCCGCCTCGCCGCCGAGGATCGAGCCAACGAGTCGCGCCGCCGATCGCTCCAACGCGAGCTCGAGTGGGTGCGCATGGCACCGAAGGCCCGCCAGGCCAAGGGCAAGGCGCGCCTCGCTGCCTACGAGAAGCTGCACGCCGAGGCCAACGCCGCCGAGCCCGGACAGTCGAAGCTCGAGATCGCGATCCCGCCCGGCCGCCGACTCGGCGACAACGTCATCGAGGTGTCCGGACTCCAGAAGGGCTTCGGCGATCGTCTGCTCATCGACGACCTCTCGTTCTCACTTCCGCCTGCGGGCATCGTCGGGATCATCGGTCCGAACGGCGCGGGCAAGACGACGCTGTTCAAGATGCTCGCCGGACGTGAGCAACCCGACGGCGGCGAGATCAAGATCGGCGACACGGTCGATCTCAGCTATGTCGATCAGGATCGCGACGATCTCGACGCCGACGCCACGGTCTACGAGGAGATCACGGGCGGCGGCGAGGTGCTCGACGTCGGAGGTCGTGAGATCCATGGCCGTGCGTACGTGTCGAGCTTCAACCTCAAGGGCACCGACCACGGCAAGCGGGTCGGCGACCTGTCCGGTGGTGAACGGAACCGCGTGCACCTGGCCAAGCTGTTGAAGTCGGGCGGAAACGTGCTGCTGCTCGACGAGCCCACGAACGACCTCGATGTCGACACGCTCCGAGCGCTCGAATCCGGACTCGAATCGTTCCCGGGCTGCGCCGTCGTGATCTCGCACGACCGCTGGTTCCTCGATCGCATCGCCACCCACGTGCTGGCGTTCGAGGGCGAGAGCCACGTCCGGTGGTTCGAGGGCAACTTCAGCGAGTACGAGGAACGCCGCAAGCAAGAGCTCGGCGCCGCCGCCGACCAGCCGCACCGCATCAAGTACAAGAAGCTCGCCTGAACAGCACATCCGGTGCCGGGTCGGATTCGTGCTGTTGTGAGCACGTTCCGGACCCGGCACCGGATGTGCTGGTTTCACACCGGGGTCCGGACCGGCGGAGGCGGTGGCAACGGTGAGCCGATCGCTGCGCCGGTCACGTCGACGCGACCCGCGTGTTGATCGAGGACGCGTCGGAGCAGGTCGTCCTCCGACATGGGATGGGCGAAGTGGTACCCCTGCAGCAGGTCGTACCCCAACGCCACCATGAGCTGGGCGATCCGCTCGTCCTCGACGCCCTTGGCGACGGCGCGCAGTCCGAAGCCGTGGGCGAGCTCACACACCGATCGGACGATCGCGTCGCTCGACCGCCACGTCAGCGCGTCCTGAACGAACGACTGGTCGATCTTCACCTCGTCGAGACCGAGGTGTGGGAGTTCGGTCAGCGATGTGAATCCGTTTCCGAAGTCGTCGATCGCGACGCCGACGCCTTCGAGCCGCAACGGACGGAGCCGCTCGACCGCGTCGAGCACGTCGAACGCCGTCGACTCGGTCACCTCGAGGAGCAGCGAGGCCGGTGGAACTCCGTGCGCCCGGAGCGCCGTCATCACCCCGTCGCCGAACGACATCGAGCGGACGTTCCGCGGCGACACGTTCACCGACAGGGTCAGATCGACCCCGTGGGTCCTCCACCTGGCCTGGGCCTCGATCGCCTGATCGAGAACCCAGTCGGTGAGTCGGTCGATCAGGCCCGTCCGCTCAGCGAGAGGGATGAACACACCGGGCGGTACCGGATCGGCGTCGGCGGGCGTCCAGCGCAACAGCGCCTCGACCGAGACGATCCGCCCGTCCGGGACCCGCAGGAGGGGCTGGTAGACGAGCGACAGCTCACCGTCCTCCGCGGCGGTGCGCAGTCGGGCGAGGAGCTCGAGGTCGGACGCCGCCAGCTCGGTCGAGCGACCGTCCCACCTCTCGGTCCTGCGGCCCGACTCCATCGCCCGTCGCGCGGCGAGCGACGAGCGGCGCAGATGATTCGCAGATCGGCTCGCCGCCCCCGAGGCGAGATCGTCGGTCGGGGACGCGACCACACGATGCGGGGCGACGTCGATGCCGAGGTGCGCTTGGAGCGACACCTCGATGCCTCCGATGCGGAACTCGCCACTGCCGACGGCCGCAGCGACCGCGTGCTCCAGTTCGGTGACTCGCTCCGCCACTTCCGTCTCACGATCGCGAAGGTCGGCACCCGCCGAGAGCGGGAACGTCGGAGCGAGCAACACGACGTCGTCGTTGGCACCGCGGCCGATCATGATGCCCTGCGGCACGACCCGGCCCAGGTCCTCGACCGCGCGACGCACCACCTGGATGGCGGCGTCGTCGCCGAGCGCCGTCCGGACGTCGGCCACGCCGCGTAGATGGACCGTTCCCACGACCGTCGCCTCCGAACGCGCATCCAGATGGTGCACCAGGCCGCGCTCGTTCGGTGTCCCGGTGTCGGGGTCGAGCGAGCCGGCGAGGCGCGACGTCCTCGAATTGACCGCGGTCATCAGGGCGACGACGGCGATCAGCGAGACGATCAGCGGTGCCGACGGCATCCCGGCACCGCCGGCCGTGAACTGCGTGACGGCGGTGAGCATCCCTCCGAACGACACGAGTCCGGCCGCCATCGGGCCCGCGCGTAGGAACAGACCGACGAACACGCCGATCGACAACATGAGTGGCGTCATCCCGAACACGCGGCTCGAGTTCTCCGATCCGGCCACGCCCACGAGGACCACCACAGACCCGAGCGCCACCGTCACCGAGCAGCCGACGGCGGTCAACCTCTTCGCGCGCTGGAGGACGAGGATCGCCACGATGCTCCCGCCCACCAGGACTCCGGCGATCCCGAGGTCGAGATCGCCGAGTGCCGCTCCGAGAGGCCATGTCGCCATCGACACCACGGCGATGATCCGCGCGATCGACAGTGGGCCGAGGCGCTCCAGCGGCGCCCCGAGTGCGATCCACGCACGGATGCCCGGGAACCACCGGCTCACGACGTCGCGATCACCCGGTCGACCACCGGAGACGTGCTCGTCCACGCCCGCGACGGCGTCGATCCCGCCATGCCAGATCGGGCGTCGTCGGGATCCGCTCACGGGGTCACACGTCGCGAGCGGG